>JABJKO010000112.1 GCA_018660305.1 Rhodospirillaceae bacterium | reverse complement strand
TCCCGGAAATGGGTGTCGACTTCCTTGAAGGCCGCAAGCAGCCGGGCGCGTCCCTCGCGGTTGAGGTTCGAGATACCCTGACGCAGACGGGCGATCGCCGAGATCAGATCCTCACGCTCGGTGAGCATGGTCGTAATCTTTTCGTCGAGCTCGGCGGCCTCTATTTCCGCCCGCAAATTGACCGCGCCCATATTTTCGCGCTCGCGCTTCAACCGCTCCAGACGGATTTCGATGGCCGCCTGGTCGGGAAGCTTTTCATTGTCTTCCACACCAACCGCTTCCAGCGCATCGCCCGGCGCGCAGCCGATACGTTCGTCGGCACGTTCCTGGATGACGCTGAGGGTTTGATCGATCTGCTCCACACTTGCCTGACACCGGACTCTTTCCTCGCGGATCTCGGCGAGTTTGGTTTCCGCGTCTTTCAGCGCCCGCCCGAGCTGTGTCAGCCGGGTTTCCGCCTCAGCCAGCGCATCGGCCGCGATGTCGCGGGATTTTTCAGCGGCCGATATCTGTTCGAACAGGGCTTCACGCTGGGTGGCTATTTCAGCCGGCCTGATGGTCAGCCGCTCGAGCGTTTCCTCGGCGGCCTGACGGCGTTCCAGCAGGGTTTTTGTCTGATGCTCCGCATTCCCGGCACGGCGGCGCCAGGAATCGAGTTCCTGTTGAATGTCTGAGAGCCGCTGGCGCCGTGTTGCGGCTTCGCGGATCAGTCGGTCGTGAATTGTCTGGCATTCGTTCGCCGCGGCGCGCGCTTCCGCCAGAGTGGTCCGGATTTTCGCGGCGTCGTCGCGGCGCTCATCAAGTTTGTCGAGACCGGCAAGCTCCTGCTCCGCGTTGCGCATGACCGTTTCTGTTTCGGAATCATCGGCCCTGAGCGTTTCCCCTGTCTCTTCCAGGGATTGAAGACGGGACCGGGCCTCGGCCGATTTTTTGTTGAGCGCGGCTTCCTGATCCCTGGCTTCCTGGAATTCGCTATCGGCCTGGCGCACGGAATCCCGCACGCTCCGCTCCCGCTCTGCCGCCTGCTCGGCCTCAAGATGAACCGACTCGTAGCGCGCCCTGTCTTCCGACAGCAGCCGCTCCGCCCGATCGCATTCCGCATGCAGGTCCCGCAGCCGGTTGCGTTGCGTCAGCCGGGTCGCGGCGTTGTCGGTCCCCTCGCCAATGGCGGTGAACCCGTCCCACCGCCACAAGCTGCCATTCCGACTAACCAGCCGCTGTCCTTGAACCAAATCGCCTACCAGGGCATTTCCCTGCGCGTCGTCATCGACCAGCCCGATTTGCGACAGCCGCCGGGCCAGAGGTGCCGGCGCGCTGACCACGGAAGAAAGGGGTTTTGCGCCGCTGGGGAGAGGCGCCGGCGAACTATAGGGGGCTAATGCACGCCAATGAACCGGCGCTGCTTCATCCGAGGGGGCATTCAAATCATCGCCGAGGGCCGCCGCGATGGCCAGTTCATA
The DNA here is from genome assembly GCA_018660305.1 of Rhodospirillaceae bacterium. The sequence continues at coordinate 9,010 of JABJKO010000112.1, read as the reverse complement.
TCCCGGCTCGACGCTGAGCGCATCGATCATGGGCGGCCATAAATCGGGATCGCCCACGCTTAAAAGAGCCTGGAGGGCTTCCTCTTCGGCGCGCAGCCGGGCGAGGCGGGTATCCGCTTCCTGAAGAGTGGCGCGCGCGTTGGTCTCTTTCGTGGCCGCGTCGCTTCGTTCCTTCTCGGATTCATCAAAGGCGGCACGGGCTGCATCGAGAACACGCCGCGCCGCAATCACGCGGTCGTTAATTTCATCAGCGGCGCCGGCGGCGGCCAGCGTTTCCTCGGCGGTTCGCCGGTCGCGCACGACCTCTTCCATCCGTTGCGCGATACGCGTGCGCCGGATTCCGCAATCATCAATCTGACGCTTAAGGGCCGTCTGTCGGGTCTCGTCGGAGGCGATGGACTGGGTGAGGATGGTAACCTGCTGTTCCAGGTTATTGACCTCTTCGTTGGCTAAACCTAATTGCTCATTGGATTTGGCGCTTTCCTGTTCTTCGTTATTCTGTGCGTCGGTCAGGACGGCAATTTCCTGATCGAGCTGCGCCAGGGCGGTTTCCGCATCCGTCTTTAGCCCGGCTTCCCGTTCGAGATCGCTGTTGATCTGGGTTATGCGCGCTTCGATTTCCTGTCGTTCGGCTTCGATGCGGCGTTCTTCCTGCTCGAGACCGTCCCGCGCCAGTATGAGGCGCTGCAGGGCGGCGGCCGCAATGGCTTCCTTTTCGCGGAGACCGGGAATTTCGCCGGCGGCTTCCGCTTCCCGTGAGGTTGCCGAGGCGACGTCTCCGGTCAGGGTTGCAACAGAGGCTTCGGCTGCGTCGAAGCTCTCTTTCGCGGTCTGGCGTTCGGCCTGTGCTTCCGCCCATTGGTGGTGGAAGCTGATCGCTTCGGCGCGCCGGATGTGATCGCTGAGATTACGGTAGCGCGTTGCCTGGCGGGCCTGCTTCTTCAGAGCCTTTAGCTGTTCTTCCAGAGCGCCGAGAACATCGTCGAGCCGTTCCAGATTGGTTTCCGCCGCGCGTAGCCGCAGCTCGGCCTCGTGGCGCCGGGAATGGAGTCCGGTGATGCCCGCCGCCTCTTCCAGCAGATGCCGGCGGTCGGTCGGCTTGGCGCTGATAATGGCGCCGATGCGTCCCTGGCTCACCAGGGCTGTGGAGCGTGCGCCGGTCGCGGCATCGGCAAACAGGGTTTGAACGTCACGGGCCCGTACGTCGCTGCCATTGACCCGGTAAAGCGATCCTTCGCCGCGCTCGATCCGGCGGCTGACGTCGATTTCGTCGCGGTCGTTATAGCCCGCCGGCGCCGTGCGCTCGGCGTTATCCAGCACCAGCGTCACTTCGGCGACATTGCGGGCGGGCCGGGCATCGGTGCCATTGAAAATGACATCTTCCATGCCGCTGCCGCGCATCTGCTTGGCCGAGGTCTCGCCCATGACCCAGCGCATCGCCTCGACAAGGTTGGACTTGCCGCAGCCATTGGGCCCGACCACGCCGGTCATACCCGGCTCGATCCACAATTCCGTGGAATCGACGAAGGATTTGAAGCCGGTCAGTCTCAGTCTTGTAAATTGCACGTCGTATCAGCCCTCATGGTGAGGGGATTTAATCACGTACTGAAGCGAATCACGACAGGAACGAAGACTATTTCAGCTTGGCATCGATGACAGCGCGCAACTGGCCGAGAGTGAGCCCGCCGCTGAATAGGTCGCCGTTGACGATCAGGGTCGGCGTGGCCCGGATACCATATGTCTTGTCTGCCTGGAGCCGCCCATCGAGCACTTTCTTGGCGATATCTTCATTTTTCAGACAGGCGTTGAATTCGTCCTGGGACATGCCGCCGAGGCGGGCAATGCGCGACAGGCCCGTCATCGGGTTGCTTTCGCTTCGCCATTTCGGAAGCGTGGAAAAGATCGTGTCGACAAAGGCAAAAAAGCGCTCGCGGCCGGCGCATCTTGATACAACGGCGGCGGTCAGCGCATACCGGTCGAGGGGGAAATCCCGATAGACCAGCCGCACCAGCCCCTTCTCGATATAGTCCTTCTTGATGGTCGGCAGCACGGCGGTATGGAACTGGGCGCAATGGGGGCAGGTCAGGGAGGCGTATTCGACGATTGTGACCGGTGCATCCTTCTTGCCGAGAATGAAGTCGTCGTCGCTGACCGGCACATCCGACAAAGAAGCCGCCGGCTTGGGCGCCGCTGCGATTTGTGTTGCCGCGTCAGGCGCCGGGGCGGCGATTGCGGCTTGCGGCGCGCGTTTTGGCTCATTGTCGCCAACCGCATTGTAAAGCGCGATACCCGCGCCTCCCGCGATGACCACACCGATGACGATAGGCATAATATTACGCATGCTGTTCTCCTAACCACATTGTAAAGCGTATAGCGGAATTGGGGCTCCATGGTCCAGCTTTGGCTGCAGACGCCACCTTATTTATCCTTTTGAGGCCGGACTTGCGCCGATGCCACTGCTGTACCGAGCTTGCGCAACGCGTCTCGCAAGGGCTCCGGCCCCACCTGATCCGTATGGTGATTGATCTCCGCGATTCGGTCGGGTGACACGCTGGCTTTTTCCGGTTTCGGCTTGGTGGCAGGAGCTTTGCGGGCGGCGCCCTGCTTTAGGGCGATACGGGCAACCGCGCCATAGCCGAAGTAGGTGTTGATGCGCTCGATAATGATCGGTTCGAGATGCTGCAATTCGAGGGCCACGGAACCCGTCGCCGTCAGATGGAGGGTTCCGTTGCTGCGCGCGTCCCTTGGAAAACTGAGCTTTTCCGGTGAGGTCTCCGCCGCCAATTCGACCCCCACGATTTCCGGCCAGTGGGTAATGACCTCGACCGCGGAAAATCCGCGCTTGCGCAAGGCCGGTTCTGCGGCCTTTGGCAGCACGGCCGCCAGCGCCCGGGGGCCCCGGCCTCTCCATTTGGTTTTGGGCGATTTTGAGGTCATCAATTTACGTCTGGAGATTTCCGTTTGCGGCGCACATGAGATTAAGATGGGGATCGATGCAGAACAAGCAAACATCCCATAACCAAAAAGTGACTCCGGTCCGGGCGCGGCGCCTCCGGTCCGCGCTGCTCCATTGGTATGACCGTCACCGCCGTGTCATGCCGTGGCGCGCGCCGCCTGGCCGAAAGTCCGAGCCGTATCACGTGTGGTTGAGCGAAATCATGCTGCAGCAGACGACGGTGGTGACTGTCGGGCCCTATTTCGAGCGGTTTCTCGCCCGTTGGCCGACCGTAGAAGATCTCGCGGTGGCCGATCTCGACCATGTGCTTCATGGGTGGCAGGGGCTGGGATATTACGCGCGGGCCAGAAACCTTCATCGCTGCGCGCGGGTGATCTGTGACGACCATGACGGGCAGTTTCCCGATACCCAAGACGCACTACTGGCGCTTCCCGGCATCGGCGACTATACGGCGGCGGCCATTACGGCCATCGCGTTCGACCATCCGGCTTCGGTGGTGGACGGCAATGTGGAACGGGTCATGGCAAGGATGTTCGCCATCGAAGAATTGCTGCCCGCGATTAAACCCACATTGAAGGATCTCGCAGCCGGTCTGGCGCCCGGAAAGGAGGGCGAACGATCGGGCGATTATGCTCAGGCCCTGATGGATCTCGGCGCCACCGTGTGTACGCCCCGCAAACCGGCCTGCGGGCGGTGTCCCTGGGCGGAATCCTGCAAGGCGGTGGCGTCGGGGATTGCGGAGACACTGCCGCGCCGCGCGCCAAAAAAGGAAAAACCCACCCGAAAAGGCGTGGCATTCTGGGCGGTTTCGCCGGAGGGCAGGATTCTGCTGCGCCGACGCCCGGAAAAAGGCCTGCTTGGCGGCATGATGGAGGTGCCGTCCACCGAATGGCGCGAGGACGGCTGGACACATAAAGCTGCAAGAAGCATGGCGCCGCTGAAAGCCGACTGGACGGCGCTGCCCGGGCAGGTCCGCCATACTTTCACCCACTTTCATCTGGAACTAGAGATTTTCGCGGCCCACGTGCCGCCCACCCATGCCGATGGGATCTGGTGCCTGCCCGACCGTTTCGGCGAGCATGCCCTTCCGACGGTGATGAAAAAAATTGTCGCTCACGCTCTGAAAACGGGGTGAACGACATATCTTGCAGACACAAAAACGGCGGGCATTTTTGCCCGCCGTTTTCGCTGTCGTTGCGTCCCTAACTTTATATTTTGCTATTCGGCCGCGCCCGGCGCTGTTTTTCGTGACGATTCATTCGCGGCCGCCATTTGCCGTCTGATGTGATCCCTCAAAGCATCGATGGGCTGGATCTTGCCCTTGGATTCGAAATGCCAGAAGGTCCAGCCGTTGCAGGCCGGCGCATTCTGGACGTGAGCCCCGATCTTATGGATTGATCCTCGTTCGTCCTTGGTGGAGATGCTGCCGTCGGCATTGACCCGGGCAACGATCCGCTTGCGAATATCGAAGAGCTGATCGCCCGCGCGCAACAGACCTTCTTCGATCACCGTGCCGAAAGGCACCCGTGGTTCGGTCCGCTTGCTGGGTGTCGTCAGCACTGTCACGTCCGCCGGCGCATTATCGACCGCCGCGATCCGCGCTTTTGCAATCTTTCTGTAATCGGCCTCGCGCTCGATGCCGATCCAGTCACGGCCCAGCCGCTTGGCAACGGCGCCGGTGGTGCCGGTGCCGAAAAACGGATCGAGCACCAAATCGCCGGGGTTCGACGCGGCCAGGAGTACGCGATGCAGCAGCGCTTCCGGTTTCTGGGTCGGGTGGGCCTTGCGACCCCCCACCTTGAGCCGCTCGGCGCCCGAGCAGATGGGAAACAGCCAGTCGCTCCGCATTTGCAGATCATCGTTGAGCGTTTTCATGGCCTGGTAGTTAAAGGTCGGCTTCGCGTTTTCACCCCGGGCACACCAGATCATGGTCTCATGGGCATTGGTAAAACGCATGCCCCTGAAATTGGGCATGGGGTTGGTCTTGCGCCAGACGATATCGTTGAGGATCCAGAAACCGAGATCCTGCAGCGCCGTGCCAACCCGGAAAATATTGTGGTAGCTGCCGATCACCCAGATCGAGCCGGTGTCTTTGAGCACGCGGTGGGCGGCGGCCAGCCATGCCCGTGTAAAGGCATCATATTCGGCAAATCCGGCGAACTTGTCCCAATCTTCCTCGACCCCGTCCACCCGGCTGTGATTGGGCCGGTGCAGATCGCCCGAGAGCTGCAAATTATAGGGCGGATCAGCGAAAATCATGTCGACGCTGTTGGCCGGCAGATCATTCATGATCGCGATGCAATCGCCCGCGAGTATTTTGTTGCGCGGAAGGGGTTTCGTTTCAGACATCCGCGCACCTTGAGTCAGGGTGGAGTCGCCGTCAAGAAAAATATTTAGATTCAATGGGTTAGGCGCAATATGTGGGAGTCCGATTCAATCGGGACTCAACATCTTGAGGATCGGGGCGAAACTTTTTCGGTGGTGAGGGGTCACGCCGAGGCGTTTTAGCGCGTCGCGATGCTCCGCCGTGCCATAGCCGGCATTGCGTTCCCAACCGAAGCCGGGATAGCGCGCGCCGAGCCGTGCCATCAGCCTGTCCCGCGTTACTTTCGCGACGATGGAGGCCGCCGCGATGGATAGCGAGATGCTGTCGCCCCTGACCACGGTACGGGCGGGACAGGGCAGGGGCGGCAGACGATTGCCGTCCACCAGGGCCATGTCCGGGATAACGCCGAGGGCGATGACCGCCCGTTCCATGGCCCGGAAGGTGGCGCCCAGTATATTGAGGTCGCCGATCTCGGCCGGCGTCGCGGCGCCGAGACCGATCCGGGCGCAGTCCGGCAGTTGAAGGGCGATCTCCGACCGCTTCGCCGGGCTCAGCTTTTTTGAATCGTTGATGATTGATTCCAGTTCGCTAGGCAGCCTGCTTGTATCGATGACAACCGCGGCGGCGACAACAGGACCCGCCCAGGGACCGCGGCCGACCTCATCGATACCGGCGACAATCCCGCCGCTCTCCGTCTCTAAGTGCAAATCTGGCATGGGGCCCGACGGCAGAGATTTTCTAGATCACTCGACAGTAGGGCTTCCGATCAGGCGTTGTCGATAGAAGGTGATTCGCTCCGCAGCGGATCGGTCAGCGGGGTCCTCGCGCTAATGCCGTCGCTGGAGGGCTCCGCGCGGTTGGGTTCATTGCGCGATCTGGTCAGGCGGAGCAGGCGCCGGAGGAACGCCCGTTCACCGACAAAGGTTGCCTGTGCCACCTGGTTCCAAGTCTCATAGGGGCGTTCCATCACATGCTGTAGTCGGCGGGCCGTGGCCAGCCAGAACGGGCTGAGCGCCAGGCTCATCACGGTGACCGAAATGATCAGCTTGGATTCCTCCGGCGATATGGCGGCCACGGCAAGACCCGTGGCGGCCAGCAGGAACGAAAATTCTCCAACCTGGGACATCAACACACCGGCCAGAAAAGCCCGGGTCCAGCTTTCCTTTAGAAACCTGAGAATGCCGATATTGAGGGCGCTTTTGAACAGGGTGACGATGAGGAACAGCACCAGGACGGTGCTGATATTGTTCCACATATAGGTAAGATCGATCAGCAGACCGATGGACAGAAAAAACACCATCATCATGATGCTCTGGATGGGGCGGACGACTTCAAGCATGGGCTGACGCTCGGCGCTATTGCCGATGGCGAGGCCGGCGAGAAAGGCGCCATAGGCCGGTGACAGCCCCATGGCGCCGAGCAGCGCGCCGGCGCCAAAGCAATAGACCAGCCCGGCCAGCGGTGACAGATCCTTATGTCCGACGATGAGCCTATAGAACGGCAGATGGCGGCGGCCGCCGCTCAGCAGGACGCGCACGAGCACAAAGAGCAGCATCACCGACCCGACAATCTGAAGAACAGAAATGATATTGAACTGAGCAATATCCAAATTCTCGACGACCAGCAGCATGGGCAGGAAGGCGAGATCCTGGGCGATCAGGACAGCAACGGTAATACGGCCGACCCGGGCCCGCAGGGCGCCGATATCCTCCAGCATCTTGATGGCGACCGCGGTACTGGAGAGGGCGATGACGAAGCCCAGCAGGATCGCGGTGGTGTAGGAGATATCGAGAAGCCAGGCCATTGCGAAAATGGCCAGCAGGCTGCCGGCGGTCTGCAGGATGACGGCGGGCAGGGCGATGCGCCAGGTATAGCGCAGGGTCCGGACACTCAGCTCCATGCCGACGACGAACAGCAGCAGCAGCACGCCAAGCTCGGCGAACCCGGCGATCAGCCCTTCGCTTTCGACCACCTTGAAGCCGGTGGGGCCCAACAGGACCCCGGCCACCAAATACCCCACCAGCGGCGGCTGGCGAAATCGCGCCATCAGCATACCGCAGGCAAGGGCGGTTATGACAACGAAGGCCAGGCCGGTCAGGTCGGTAGCGTGTTCCATACGAGGACGTGCAACATCAAAAGTCTAATTCCGTCCACGATTTTGACAGCTTAGTCTTAAAAAAGAGCGAGTTGCCCATCACGGGCCAGCGGTGGGCGGAACCGGCTTGTATCCAGCTCAAACCGCTCTTCGGCATCGAAGCCGAGACGGCGGCTGGCCACATCGAAGCGCCTTTTCAGCAGGCCGGCATACTCACCGGTTCCGCGCATGCGTTGTCCATAGGTGGATTGATAGGCTTTGCCGCCCCTGGTCTGCTGCACCAGGCTCATCACATGCCGGGCCTTGTCCGGGGCGTGGGTCTCCAGCCACTCGACAAACAGGTCTTTAATTTCCAGCGGCAGGCGCAGCAGGATATAGGACGCGAGCCGGGCGCCGGCCTGGTGGGCGGCCTGCAGGATCGCCTCCAGCTCCTGATCGTTGAGTCCGGGGATCATCGGGGCGGCCATCACGCCGGTCGGAACACCGGCGGCGGCCAGCGCCCGGATGGTCTCGATCCGTTTGGCAGGGGTGGCCGCGCGGGGTTCCAGCTTGTTGGCCAGCCCCCGGTCGAGGGTGGTGACCGAGACACAGACCTGCGCCAGACCGCGCTCCGCCATGGGGGCCAGTATGTCCAGATCGCGCAGCACCAGCGCCGATTTGGTGACGATCCCCACCGGATGATTGAAGGCGGCCAGGATTTCGAGAATGGAACGCGTGATCCGCAGCGATTTCTCGGTCGGCTGATAAGGGTCGGTATTGGTCCCCATGGCCAGGACCCGGCATGTGTAGCTGGAGCGGCGCAGTTCCCGTTCAAGAAGCCGCGCGGCGTCCGGCTTGAACAGGATCCGGCTTTCGAAATCGAGCCCCGGCGACAGGCCGAGAAAGGCGTGGGTCGGGCGGGCGAAGCAATAGACGCAGCCATGCTCGCAGCCCCGATAGGGGTTGATGGATTGTTCAAACGGCACGTCCGGCGAACTGTTTCGGGCGATGATGGTCTTGCTGGTGTCGCGCATCAGCGTGGTGCGAAGCGGCGGTACAGGGTCCTTCGCTTCATCGAGGCCATCCCAGCCGTCATCCACCGCCTCCGCGACCAGCCGCTCATAGCGGTTGGTCCGGTTGGTGACCGCCCCACGGCCTTTTTTGAGTTTGTTGGGCAGGGTATCCATCATGCCTGCAGCATGACTCGAATAATAGAACAAAACAAGAACATATTCGCCAATCGTTTCGATGCGCCGGTTCTGTGCTAAGACCGGGTGAACAGGGGATCAGCGCTCAGGGAACGTTTTGGCACAGATCAGCGTCATCATTCCGACTCTCAACGCGGCGCAGTGCGTTTCGGAGACGCTGGAATCCGTGGACATCCCGTCCCTTGTGGTCGAGCGGCTGGTGGTCGATGGTGGCTCGGACGAGGAGACACGATCGGTTGCCACGGCAGCGGGCGCCAGAATAATCGAGGGGCACCAAAGGGGCAGAGGCATGCAGCTTGCCGCTGGGGCGGCGGCGGCGCAGGGCGGCTGGCTGTTGTTTCTTCATGCCGACACAGTGCTCCAGGATGGTTGGGCGACGGAGGCGGAGCGATTTGTCGTACAGCAGGGGGCGGGCAATTGCGCGGCGGCGTTTCGTTTCGGTCTCG
>JABJKO010000090.1 GCA_018660305.1 Rhodospirillaceae bacterium | reverse complement strand
GACCACATCCCCGATGTCATCGTGTTGGGATAATACGATCAAGGCGGCCGATCCGATCAGGGCGCCATGTTTTTCCAGGGTCCCGAAATCCATGGGTTCATCCGCAAGGGACGCCGGTAAGATGCCGCCCGATGCACCGCCCGGCAGAAAAGCCGTCAGCTCGTGGCCCGGTACCATGCCGCCGCAGTGCTCTTCGATCAGGGCGCGGGCGCTAATTCCAGCGGGGACGCGTTTGACGCCCGGCAGGCGAACCCGGCCCGAGACCGAAAAACTCCGCAAATTTTGCCAGCCATTTCCCTGGTTGATGGCATCGCGGGCCCAATACAGGGTTTCAATATTGTTGATCAGCGTCGGACGTCCGAACAAACCCGATTGGGAGGGGAAGGGGGGGCGTTGGCGGGGCAGGCCACGTTTTCCCTCGATGCTTTCGAGCATGGCCGACTCCTCGCCGCATATGTAGGCACCCGCGCCCCGGCGCATGTGGACCGGTAATGTTTGCAGACCCGCCTGTTCGACGGCAGTCAATTCCCGCTGCAACAGGCGGCGCAAGTGAGGGTATTCATCGCGCAAATAAAGATAGATGGCGTCGGCATCCACGGCCCAGGCGGCCAACAGCATACCTTCGATAAAGCGGTGGGGATCGGTTTCCAGGTAATGTCGATCCTTGAATGTGCCCGGTTCGCTCTCATCCCCATTGACGGCGACAAGGCGCGGCCCCGATTCGTTGGCGACCAGGCCCCATTTCCGCCCGGTGGGAAATCCGGCACCGCCCATACCCCGCAGCCCGCTTTGCTCCAGCTTCGCGATGACCGCCGCCCGCTCCATCCTGCCTGCCAGGCAATGTCGCAATAACTCATATCCGCCCGCGGCCTGATAACCGGCCAGATCCTGTTCGGGGGCGGCGGTTTCCGATTGTGTCTGAGTTGCCGCCAGCGCCTTGATCGATTGGGCATCAGCTTGGTCTATGTAGATGTCATCCCTGGCGGCGACGGGCGCGCGATCGCAACGGCCCATGCAGGCTGCGCGGACAACCCGGTATTCGGTACCATGATCCCGTGTCATGGCCGTGGCCAGGTCATCGGCGCCGGCCATCTGGCAGGGCAGGCTGTCGCAAATTCGAATTGTCCGCGGGGCCGGCGCGGCTTCATCGCTCAGCACTTCGAAACGGTGGTAAAATGTAGCGACCTCGTAGACCTCCGCCGGGGACAGACGTAAACATTGGGCCAAAGCGGCCAGATGGCGATGGCGCAGGCCGCCGACCGCATCTTGGATTTGATGCAGATATTCGAGCAACAGGCCCGTGTGCAATTCGGATTTGCCGATGATGCCCTGCACCTCGGCAACGGAAGTGGGGTCGCTCTGACGGCCACGCGGACCGGTTCGCCCCCGGCCGGTTCCAGAGCCTGGTGGTCGACCTAGGCGGTTGACCGATTTGTTTACCATACCGCCGGTTGGCGTTTCCGTGTCACTCACAAATTTTTCCCCAGCCTATTCAAACTACGAGGCGAAGTCTTCATGGACCGCGCGGACGGTTTTGTTTAGGTTCTTGGCCAACATCATATCGTAACCGCGGCCTAGCGTCTCTGATCCGATTATCAAATAGATGGGATCGCAAGTTGGGAAGCCCGAACACGGATCCAGTTCAAAATATGCCTGATCTTACGCTTCTATCTCTTTTGTGCTCGAAACTTTGTCATGATCTTGTGGGTCCGATCAGCGCGGTAGGCAACGGCGTTGAAATTCTCGAGGATGAGGATGATCCAGATATGCGCCGGCAGGCTATCGAGTTGCTGGCCCATAGCGCCGAACTTGCCGCCAATCGGCTCAAATTTATGCGTTTGGCGTTTGGCGCGGCGGGCGGTGAGGGGGCGGCGATTAGCCTGTCGGAAGCGCGTCAAACGGCAGCTGATTTCCTCGCCGATGGCAGAGGTGAATTGGCCTGGGCGAGCGCGCCCGATGAGAGTGATCTAGGTCCGGACAAGACAGGTATAAAAATTCTTCTAAATCTCATTTTAATTGCGAATGACGCCATCCCCCGGGGCGGCACGGTTGGGGTCGTTTTGAGGCGCGTTGAAAGTGATGGCCGAGCGACGGTGCAAGCCAGCATCAAGGCGGAGGGAACCGGGGCGCGGCTTGGTGACGGGGTTGAGGCGGCGTTCGATCTGACGGGGTCGGCGATCGAGTTAAATCCAAAATCGGCGCCTGCCAGTTTGGCCGCGAATCTCGCCGATTCCTACGGTCGAGTTATTTCAGTGATGCCCGGTGTTGAGTCAGTCGAATTTTCGGTTGAATTACTGCCAGCACAATAGAAATTACTGTATTCAGCGGTTTTTGCTTCACAGCTTCTTAACCTATTTCCGCCATCTTTGCTGCACGACCGCCCCGGGGGAGGAAAACCCGTTGCCGGTCCCGATGCAACAAACGAAAAGGTGGCCGCAATGGACGAGCTACTCAGCGAATTTTTGACTGAGACTTCCGAGAGCCTGGCAACGCTGGATCTCGAGTTAGTGAAACTGGAACAGGATCCGAATGCGCCGGACCTGATTGATAATATTTTCCGGCTTGTTCATACCATCAAAGGAACTTGCGGTTTCCTTGGTCTGCCGCGATTGGAAGCCGTTGCGCATTCAGGGGAAAACGTCCTCGGCAAGGTTCGGGACGGCGACCTGATGGTGACCACGGATACCGTGTCTTTGATCCTCGGAGCCCTCGACCGCATCAAGGATTTGTTGGCAACGCTGGAAGCGACGGAAGCTGAGCCGGAAGGCAACGATGCCGATCTGATCAAGCTGCTCGACGCCATGGCGCTGGGCGAGGATGTCTCGGGCCAGGTTTCCGCACCGCTGGAATCCGAGGAAAAGCAGCCCGAACGTGAATTGAAAGAGGGCGAAGCGACGGAAGATGAGTTGGAACGGGCTTTCCGTGAAACGGAGATCGAACCGACCGATGTGGTTACCAAATCGGAACCTGCCGCCGCGCCTGTACCTGCCGCCGCACCGGCGCCTGTCGCCGCGAAAGCCAAGGGTAACGATGACGGCGAGGCACGGGCCGAGAAATCCGGCGAACCTTCGGTGGCGAGCCAAAGCATCCGCGTAAGCGTTGACCTGCTTGAAGACCTGATGACGATGGTCTCGGAGTTGGTGTTGACGCGAAATCAGCTCATGCAGATGATCCGTAGCCATACCGACAGCGAATTCAAAGTGCCCCTGCAACGGTTGAGCCATGTGACAACCGAGCTGCAGGAAGGTGTCATGAAGACCCGGATGCAGCCGATCGGGAACGCCTGGGCCAAACTGCCCCGGATCGTCCGCGATCTGAGCCATGAACTCGACAAGAAAATTGATCTACAGATGCTGGGCGCCGATACCGAATTGGATCGCCAAGTCCTGGAGCTGATCAAGGATCCGCTAACCCATATGGTGCGAAATTCCGCCGACCACGGGTTGGAAACTCCTGACGAACGGATTGCCGCCGGCAAGATGGAAACCGGTAAAGTTATTCTGAACGCCTATCACGAAGGCGGCCACATCATTATCCAGATCAAGGATGATGGCCGGGGCATCAATGTTGAGAAGCTGAAGGCGAAAATGCTCGCTACCGGTTCCGCGTCGGAAGCCGAGATCGAGGAAATGACCGAACAGCAGATCCAGATGCAGATTTTTGCGGCTGGTTTTTCGACTGCCGAAAAAGTCACGGCCGTGTCAGGCCGTGGTGTCGGCATGGATGTGGTGCGAACCAATATTGAAAAAATTGGCGGTACGGTTGAACTGGATTCGACATGGGGAAAGGGCAGTACCTTCACCATCAAAATCCCGCTGACCCTCGCTATCGTCTCGGCCCTGATCGTGGAAAGCTGCGAGGATCGCTTCGCCATCCCGCAGCTGAGCGTGGTCGAGTTGGTGCGGGCCTCCAAGGATTCGGAGCATCGGATCGAGATGATCAAGGAGACGCCGGTCCTCCGCTTGCGGAACCGGTTGTTGCCTTTGGTCTATTTGGGCGATTGCCTGAAACTGGCCAATGCATCGGAACATGAACTGACGGAAGGCGCCGAAGT
>JABJKO010000091.1 GCA_018660305.1 Rhodospirillaceae bacterium | reverse complement strand
GGGGGGGGGGGGGGGGGGGGGGGGGTAGTCAAAACTTCGAAAACAACCCCATGCACAGTAGGAATTCGAGCGATTCCCGCTCGATGGACTCACCTAACCGCCAACTCTACACTTCTTCCCAATCATGCCTTTGGGAGGGAACAGCTATGGGGCAATTTCATAATCACACATTTCCCAACGAAACCGCGGATTACCGGGTGGCACGGGATGCCTTGCTCGCCGAGGAAATGGAGCTTCGCCGTCAGGCGGACAAAGTCTCGGCCATGCGGCGCGCGCTCCCCTTGGGCGGCGCGGTCAACGAGGATTATGTGTTCCAGAATTTTTCGGGTGAAGACACAAAGCTTTCCGACCTGTTTACGGACAAAAGCCCCGATCTATTCATTTACAACTTCATGTGGCAGCCCGGCGGCGATGCCTGTCCGGTCTGCACGTCCTTTATGGACAGCCTGAATGGCGCCGTCCTCCATATCCAGCAATACTATAACGTCGCGGTTGCCGCGAAGGCGCCGGCGGCGGACCTGAAAGCCTGGGCCAAGGCGCGGAACTGGTCGAACCTGAACTTCCTGTCGTCCGGCCAAACCACCTACAATACCGACTACAAGGCGGAGGACGAAGACGGACGTCAGCTGATGATGCTGCATGCTTTCCGCAAAACGAACGATGGCATCTTCCATAGCTGGGCGTTCGAGATGTTTTATGCACGCCGGGACGACGATCAAATTTCCCGCCAACGCGACCGGAACTGGCCGTTATGGAGCATTTTCGACGTGACGCTCGACGGCCGGCCGGCCGATTGGTTCCCGGCTTATAATTATGACTAGGCGGAATTCACGCAATTGCTATTCCCTGGGCCGGTGGGGGCCCTGGGCACCGATGTGCTCATCGACAATCTTACAGAACCGCCGGACTTAATTTCGGCACTGTAAAAATCCGCATATTCAGCGAGACAGAAGGCACCGCACCTTACCCCTGACGAATTGGGTCCTCTTTCCCGCCGGAAGCGAACGTCGTAATTGATCCGCTAGAGCAGTATCCAATTGGTCGGACGTCGAACGCGATACTGATACGCTCTTCTGTCGTTTCCGACGGGATAGTGCGGTGAAAGATGAAGGACGGAAATAGCAGCAACAGGCTCTCGCGCGGACAGATCTCCCGCACATTCGGTGTGGCTTGTGCGTCATAGAGCGGCTGCGGTCTACCGAATTCGAACCAGCCACGACACCCCGGATCATCTGGTGTGATGTCTGGCGGGACCTTAGGGTAATAGCAGCCACTGAGCCAGCCGCTTGGGTGTATATGGGGGATTTGATGGCCCTCTCCCGTCAGGACAATGCCCCAAACATCGAGCGCATATTGTGCTGGATATTTTGCAAAAAACGGATGATTGACGCCCTGCGGGATGGATTTCAAATAGGCAGAAACCTCATCCCGAATGACGGCTTCGAACGCACGAAACGGCCCTGCGGGTTCGGCTAAGAGATCGCCACTATGCATTCCGGCACGGGTCGCATTTCCGTCAGGAGCTTCCACCAGGGTTGGGTGGGTGCGGACGTGATCGGCGAGGGCCTCGTTAAAATCAGCAAGTGTCTCGTAGCCCGACGGCACATCGATCGTGGTTTCCCGCGTTAGCAGATTGTAATCGAGGAGTGCCTCCACCCCATCACTATCACCCAACTCCTGCAGCGCAATCGACTGGGTTGCTATTGCCTGGATATTTCCGGCGTCGGAATCGAGACACCTGCCGGTGATGGTGAGTGCGTCGTCAAGCTGACGGCCGATGATCAGGGCAATTGACAAATTGTTGAGGGCATCGATGGGGTTAGACCCGATCTCCACCGCCCGTCTGTAGGCTGCGATAGCATCCTCGACCCGTTGTGCTTCGATCAGGGCGCCGCCAAGATTTTCGTGGGCTTCCGCGCTCTCGGGATCAATGTTGATGGCCTGTTCACCGGCTTCAACCGCTTCAATGGTCTTCCCTTGGCGGCGCAAGCATTCGCAAAGATTGTTGAAGGCCGGGCCGTAATTCGGCTTCAGGATGATGGCACGATAAAATCGCTCCATGGCCTCCTGCAACCGATCCTGCTTCATGAGAAAAGCCCCGAAATTACCGTGCAGTGTCGGGTCACCGGGTTCGAGGTCCGTGGCCCTGTGATAATGCCGCTCGGCCGCTTCGGGTCGGTTGGCTAACTGCAGCGCATTGGCCAAATACCCGTGGATATCCGCCATGTTCGGATGTAATTCAACGGCTGCCTCGAGCTGCGAGATCGCTTCGACGACCTGACCGGTTTCCAGCAAAGCGACACCGCCATACACCAAAGCGACAGAATTCGTGGGATCGGTCGTCAGTATGTCGCGATAGAGTTCGAGCGCCTCGTCATGCGAGCCGCCTTGATGAAGGGCGACGGCATTATCCAGTACCTTGGCATTGGCAACCACAGAGCGGCTGCTCTTTCCGATCGACATCTGCCCCCCGGTGCCGCTCATTTTTTAAGCGCTCTATCGTTGGTATATTTTCGTTTATTGTAGGGAAGATGGTCACATAATTTTGAATATTCCTCAAGTATTCGTGAATTCTGTGATCGTCACGCCCGCTTTTGGTGGTGAAGCAGACATAGAAACCTGTGTTCGCCGCTACAGCTTCTGACTTATTTCGGATCTGCGGCGGCATCAAACGGGATAACTAACTTCCCCGTGCCCGGGATGACCCAGAGCTTCTCCGACGGACCTCCTAACGATACGCTTCCGGCAAATTGATCACGCAAAGTTTTCGGTACCGACTGCGCCTGCAATCAGTCGGTTCATCGGCCTTCCAATGGCGCTACAGGGTCCTATATGGGTAAACTCATTTATGGGTAAACTCATTGCGCCATATGGCCTTGGCGAATTAGCCCACCGATTGGATCGGGAACAGCCGGGGTGATCCACCACGGCAGGATTGCAACAGAATGGAGTTCACGCGACATGACAGGTACATCCTACACGCCACCCAAGGTCTGGAAACCGGAATCGGAAACCGGTGGGCCTTTCGCGACGACCAACCGTCCCATCGCCGGGCCGACCCATCACAAGGAACTGCCGGTGGGCGAGCACCCGCTGCAGCTCTATTCGCTGGGGACACCCAACGGCGTGAAGGTCACGATCCTGCTGGAGGAATTGCTGGCAAAGGGCATCACCGGCGCCGAGTACGACGCCTGGATCATCAGGATCGGCGATAGCGATCAGTTCGGCAGCGGCTTCGTCGGGGTGAATCCCAACTCCAAGATCCCCGCCCTGATGGATTACAGCACGCCGAAACCCACGCGGGTCTTTGAGTCCGGCGCCATCCTGCTCTATCTCGCGGAGAAATTCGGGGAGTTTCTGCCATCTGATCCGGCCGACCGGGCCGAATGCCTAAGCTGGCTGTTCTGGCAAATGGGCAGCGCGCCCTATCTCGGCGGCGGATTTGGCCATTTTTATCATTACGCGCCGGTGAAAATCGAATACGCCATCGACCGCTTTACCATGGAGACCAAGCGTCAGCTCGACGTGCTTGACCGGCACCTGGCCGATAACCGTTATATGTGCGGCGACGAATACACCATCGCCGACATGGCCATCTGGCCCTGGTATGGCGGGGCGCTGCTGAACCGCCAGTACGACGCGGCGGAATTCCTCGATGCGGAGATCTATACCAACGCCATGCGCTGGACCAAGGAGATCGATGCCCGTGAGACGGTAAAACGCGGCCGCATGGTCAACAAGCATCGCGGCGACCTGGATATGCAACTACACGAACGCCACGATGCGTCGGACTTCGACACCAAGACCCAGGACAAGCTGCAGGCGGCCGACTGACCAGGTGACGCGCCACCGCTATACCGACCGTCATTCCGGCAGTCGGGCGGTCTGCATGTCGTCCAGAGCCAAATGGTCGCGCAGATCGGCGGTGCGCTCCAGCTTGGAGTCCTCAAACTGGATGCCGATAGCATCGGCCACCCGGTTGATGGCGTTGAACAGCGCGACGACGCCCGCGGCGTCGACCACCGCGTCACTCCCAAGCTCCCGGTAGAGCGCCTCCCGCACCGCCGCCAGTTGGGTAACCGTGCCCGTTATGGCGGCCTCGGCAAAACGGGCGAACAGGGCGCCGTGTTCGATATCCACCTCATCGGCCGCGCCGGTCACGATGCGCAGGTCCATGTCGCTGTTGCTTTGCAAGCTCACCCGGAGCCTGTCGGAATGGCTGGCGGTTCAGTAAAAGCACCCGTTGAGGGACGACACCCGGCTGGCGGTCAGCTCCACCTGGCTCTTGGAAATGGAGCGCGGATTGACCTCCACATTCCACATGGCTTCCGGCGGCAAATACTGCACGTCGTTGAGTTTGAAAAAACTGACCGCTTCCGACGGCACCAGGCTCATGGCGCGGCGCACGTGGGGCGCATTGGGTGAATCCCCCACATTCTGCGGGTAGATGGCCAGCAATGTCTCATCGGCATTTTCCGGCGGGATGGTGGGCAGCCAGGCGGTGTCCGTCTCGGCGCCGGACGGCAAAATACGCGTCGGTTCGCCCTTCTTGGGGTCAGGCAACGCATGACGCGGCATGCCCAGGGTGTCTGTGAATCCATCAACACACATGGTGTGAACGATCACACCGACCATCTCCACGTAATCGGGCTCAGCAATGCCACCGGCGATCAGGCCGTCGACCCAACTCTGGGTGATACGCCCCGGATCGGTCACGATGCGGTGGATCATCTCAATGACGGCATCCGGCAGATCACCCAGATCGTCGTGGTCTCCCTTGACCGCATAGGGCGACAGGGCCGCTTTCCGTTCCTGACACAACGCACAGCCGGCGGCATGGCGGGTCTCCGCGGCGATGGCGACCCGGCGCTCCCCGCTCAGCCAGGTGCCCGGCGCGGCGATGTGATCCCAGGTATTGCAGTGGGTATGGGCGATGTCCTGGCGGACGTCATAAGGCGCCTGGTCGTAGGAGATATTCATGGTAGGGGCCATTTGCCTTCCTGCTCCATGTCCGCCTTCTTGTGAATGAAGGGAATTTTGGCTTTGCAGTAGGTGTGCTTTTCCACCAGCTTGCCGTTCTCGAAATGCAGGATATCGAGCCCGCGATAGGCGCCCTGCCGCGTGTCTTCCTCCATGGTAAGAACCCAGCGGATCAACGCCTTGCCGGCCTCCACATCGAGAAACAAATCCTCCGTATGAAATCGCATGCGGCCGTATTTGCCTGAAAATTGCGGAATAAAGGCGGCGCGGATGGCGTCGGCGCCCACATGGCGAACGTCGTTGAGCTCGTCATAGAGGGCACCCTCGGCGAAATAGGACATGACCTCGTCGATGTCCTCGCGGTTGAAGGCTTCGGTGAAATTAACCACCAGCTTTTCCAGCGCGGCACGGGCTTCATCAGACTCTGACATGAGCGCATGGTCGACCTAACTGGATTGCCGGGTCAAGCCCCTCCTCCGCTTCGTCACCCTTGACGCTCACGGGTCCTCGACACAAAATCCGCGCAACACAAAATCAGGAGAACTCCATGGCGCCCAAAGCCGGCGGCACGCCCCCCGGGGCCGAGCACGATTACGCGGTCCCCTTTGAATCGGTCCGGACTCTGTTCGCGAAATACAAGGAACGGGATCCCGACAAGATCGCGCTGGTGGATGTCACCCAGGACAAAAGCATCACCTTCGGCCAATTGCACGAGGCCGCCAACCGGATAGCCAACTGGCTGGTGGCGCGCGGCATCCAGAAGGGCGACCGTATCGCGCTGCTGACCGAGGAACGGCTGGAGAAGCTGATCCTGTGGATGGGGATCTGGCGCGCCGGCGCGGTGTGCTGCCCGACCAATGTGGAAATGAATATCGAATATGTGGCGGAAATTCTGTCCCATCTCGATTGCAAGCTGGCGCTCTACGATGCCGATCTCGACGTCAACAAGATGACCCATGGCGTGGGCATCGACAGTGTCAAGTTCACCGACTGGTCGGCGGATCTGGCTGCCGACGCGACCAGTGACGAGCTGTTCCAGCAGATCGCCGCTGTTGCCGCCGAGCCGGAATGCGACCGCGATTACATCGAGACCGATGATGCCACCATCTTCTGCACCTCGGGCACCACCGACAAGCCGAAGAATTTCCTGATCGACCATCTGGCCCACTGGTCGTTCGGTCTCTCGACCCTCGACCAGATTGGCCTCACCGAGGATGACCGCACCCTGGAATTCCGGTCCTTCGGCTGGAATTCGCCGCAGGGGCTCTCGCTGATGCCGTGGCTTGAAACCGGCTGCACGCTGCATCTGGCACGTAAATTTTCCCACAGCCAGTTCTTCGAGTGGATCAAGAAATACGAGATCACCTTCTCCGCCGGCATACCGACAGTCATCAACATGCTGCTCGACCGGCCCACCGGGGTCACCGGCAAGGACGTGCCCAGCCTACGGCTGATGAGCTCCTCCACCGCGCCCCTGACACCGGAGCGCTGGAAGCAGTTCGAGGAGACCTATGGCATCAATCTGCTGCAGTTCTTCGGCTGTTCGGAAGGCGGCTGGGTATGCGGCAACCGCCACTACGCCAAGAAATACGGCACTGTCGGCCCGCCCGCCAAGCATCAGGAATTCCTGCTGGTGGACGAGGACGGCAATGCCGTGCCGCAGGGCGAGGAAGGCGAGGTTACCCTCGGCGGCCCGCAATGCGCCAAGGCGTCCATGACAGCCGAAGGCGTGTGGGAAGACCTTTATGGCAACCGCGTCCGTCTCGGTGATCTGGCGGTCATGGATGACGAGGGTTTTATCACCGTGACCGGACGGCTGAAGGATCTGATTATCCGTGGCGGGGTCAATATTTCACCGGTCGAGGTGGACAATGTGTTGATGCGCCATCCCAGCGTCTATGAAGCCGCCGCCGTGGGCGTCCCCGACAGCATCTATGGCGAGGAAATCGTTGCCTATGTGGTGGTGCGCGACGGCGCGTCTCTCAGCGAGGACGAGATTCACAAACACTGCGCCGACAACATGCCTGACTTCCGCGTGCCCAAGCAGTTCCACTTCATCGACGGCCTGCCCAAGAACGACCGCGGCAAGGTGCGCCGCCCGGATCTGCAGACCCTCTGGCAGGAGCAGCACGCGCCGGCGTGACCATGTCTAATTATTCTCGTCATTGCCGGGCGTGACGAAAGAGTTTAGGGCAATATCTCATGCGCGGCCTGTGGGTCACCGAATACACCGAGTTCGACAAGCTGACCGTCGAGGACATTCCACGGCCACCGCTGGAGCCCAGGCAAATCCGTCTCAAGGTGGGCGCGGCCGGTGTCAGCTTCTCGGTCAATTTGGTGGTTGCAGGCAAGTATCAGCGCAAGCCAACCCTCCCCTTCACCCCGGGCACTGAATGCGCCGGTGAAATCATCGAGATCGGCGCCGACGTCACCCGCTTCCAGCCGGGTGACCGGGTCTGTGCCGCGCTGGACTGGGGCGCGTATGCCGAGGAAGCCATCGCCTGGGAAGTGAATACCTATCCGATCCCGGACAGCCTCGGCTTTGCCGAAGCCACCAATTTCAATTCCTACGCCACCGCCTGCGCGGCGCTGACCTGGCCGCATCTGCTCAATGTCCAGAAGGGTGAGACATTGCTGGTCCATGGCGCGGCGGGTGCGCTGCGTCTGGCGGGAGTGGAGATCGGCAAGATCCTCGGCGCCACCGTCATTGCCGCCGCCAGTACCGAGAAAAAACGTGCCGCGGCTCTGGAGCATGGCGCGGACCATGTGATCGACGTTTCCGATGGCGATTTCCGCGATGAGGTCAACGAGCTCACCGACGGACGCGGCGCCAACGCCATTCTCGATCCCGTGGGGGGCGACGTGTTCGATCAGTCGCTGCGCTGCATCGCATTCGAAGGCCGCATTGCCCCGGTTGGGTTCACCGCTGGCCGCGCCGCGCAGATCCCCGCCAACATCGTCCTGCTAAAAAACATCACAATCTGCGGGCTGAATATGGGGACATATTACGGCTGGAGCCCCAACGATCTCCGCTATGAAATGGAAGACCGCGTCCGTGCGATCATGGATCGGTTTTATGAGTGGGCCGAGGCGGGTAGCATCCGGCCCCATGTGTGCGCCACCTTCCCGCTGGACCAGTTCAAGGAAGCCATGGCAATGGTCGTCAACCGGCAGTCAATCGGGCGTGTCGCGCTGGTAATGGATTAGGAGAGTTCGAATGCTGGAGCTTTATCACCACGGGTCGTCGGTCTGCGCCGCGAAAGTGCGTATGGTGCTGGCGGAAAAAAACATCGAGTGGAAGGGTCATTACCTGGATATTCTGGTGGGCGAACAGTTCGATCCGGAATACCTCAAGCTCAACCCCAAGGGCGTTGTGCCGACCCTGGTGGACGACGGCGAAGTCATTCGCGAATCCACCTTGATCTGCGAATATCTCGACGAGAAATTTCCCGAGACGCCGCTCAAACCGGCCTCACCCGCCGGCAAGGTCCGCATGCGGTACTGGACCAAGTTCATCGACGAATACGTTCACGCCATGTGTGCGGTCCTCACCTTTACCACCTCGCACCGCCACACCATCAACCGGCTGGGCCCTGAAGGGGTGGAGGAATATCTGTCCAAGACCCCCAATCCGGATCTGGAACGCCGCAAACGGGAATGGCTGACGCTTGGATTCGACGGACCCGAGGTCGTGAAAGCGGTCAAGACGTTCGACAAGCTGCTCCAGGATATGGACACGACCCTGGCCGACAATGAATGGCTCGCCGGTGATCGTTTCTCGCTCGCTGATATCGCCGTCATTCCCTACGTCAATCGGCTTGACGTTTTAAACATGCTGGCGCCGTGGCCGCCGCAGCGTCCGCGGGTCATGGACTGGTTCGAGCACATGAAAGCGCGCCCCAGCTTCCACCCGGCCATCGACGAATATATGCCGGAAAGCCTGACCAACGATTTCCGCACCAACGGCGCCAAAAGCTGGCCCGAGGTGGAAGCGGTCCTAAAGGCGGCCTAACTGACAAAGCGCACCCCAACAACACACCGTCACCCTCGGACTTGATCCGAGGGTCTCCCAGCGAGTGAGCCTCATCGAGGGAAAGATCCTCGGCCATGGGCGTGAAGCGCACTTGGGTCCGAGGATGACGAACTGGGAAAAAGCCGCGCAACACGCCTAACCGCACACCGTTCTTACCGCCTCGGCGATGCGTTTGGGGCCGGGCATGAGGTGGTCTTCCAGCGGCTTGCTGACCGACACGTGAACCGGCGGCCGGTTGACACGTTGCGGTGGGGCTTTCAGGAGATCCATGCCCTTCTCCGCCGCCAGTGCGATGATCTCCGACGCGATGGAACAGCGCGGCGGCGCTTCGTCGGCCACAACAAGACGTCCGGTCTTGGCCAACGATTTAAGCACCGCGTCCTCATCCAGCGGCACCAGCGAGCGCAGATCGACAATCTCCGCCTCGATCCCTTCGCCCGCCAGCACGTCGGCGGCCTCCAGAGCCTGGTTTACCTGCAGTGACGTGGCGACGATGGTGACATCTCCCCCGGCGCGCTTGATATCGGCGACCCCGAACGGGACGTCATGGATGCCGTCGGGCACCTCACCACTGGTTCTGTTGAGCCGCTGGTGATCGATAAAGACCGTGGGATTGTCGCTCTTGATGGCGGTGCGCATCAGGCCTTTTGCGTCAGCCGGACAGGACGGCAGGGCGATCTCGATACCCGGCGCATTCCACAGCATGGATTGCGGGCTCTGGCTGTGCTGTACCGACCCGCCGCCGCGCAGCCCATGGACCACGTGAAACACCACCGGCGCTTTCACGCGCCCGTTGGACATGTAATGGGCCGAGCCCGCCTCGTGGATAATCTGATCCCAGGCGCGGAACATGAAGCTCGCCGTCCCCATGGGCACGATGGTGCGCACCCCGTCCATGGCCGCCCCGGTGGCGATGGCGCAGATACCGGCTTCGGAGATGGGCGGATGAAAAATGCGGTCGGCAAACTCAGTCTTGATGCGCTCAACATGTTCGTTGTTGCCGCCAACCCCCATGATCGACGCCCAGATCAGGGCCACATTGTCGTCTTCGGTCATGCATTCGGCGATGGCTTCGACCAGGGCTTCGGCGTAGGTGATGGTCCGCATGATCAATTCCCCCCTGCCCGCGCCAGAACATAATCCGGGATGGTATCGACGTCCGGCAGCGGCGACGAAAGGGCGAAATCCTTCGCCTTTGCCATTCGGTCTGTCGCTTCATTATCGATGTCGGTGATCTGGTCCCGCGTCGCCGCCCCCTTGGCCAGCATGACCCGGCCAAACCGCAGGAGCGGATCATGGGTCTTGTGCCATTCCGCCTGATCGCCGCCGATCAGGCTGTCATCCCAGATCATGGCCACATCGGTGATACCGGTGACCATAGATGGGAATGAATAATGGTTGCCCGGCCAGCGTTCGGTCAGGGCTTCGATGAAGATGGGCTCGCTGGTTTCCCGGACGCGGGCGACACACTTGCTGAAGAGCTCATCGACCAGCAGCGCATCACCGCCGTCCACCTCATGGCTTTCAATACCCAGCGCCAGCGGCGTCGAGATCACCCGACCCTCGGGCAGGTTTGACGTATTGTTGCCGCCCTCTGATTTGAGGACGGCGCCCGGCGTGTTGTTTTCACAAACGAATATCGCCGGCAGATGCCACAGCCGGGCCAGGTTGAGGGTCTCATAGACCACGCCCTCCTCGAAGCAGCCATCGCCGAACATGGAGACCCCGACACCGCCGGTTTTCTTGAGTTTCGCGGCGAACGCCCCACCGGCGGCCAGCGGCACCGCCCCGCCCACCAGCGCTGAGGTATGGGGCATGCCAAGGGACGGGTCCGACAGATGAAAGGTCCCGCCGCGCCCGCCATTGAGTCCGGTGGATTTTCCTAAAATTTCCGCCATGGCCGCGCCCGCATCGGCACCGCGGGCGATCATATGACCGTGATTGCGATGGGTGGTGAAAATCCGGTCCTCGGCGCCCAGCGACGCCATGACCGCCGCGCCGGTGGCCTCCTGACCGATATAGAGATGATAGTGCCCGCCGAATTCTCCCGCCTCATGAAGGTTGAACACCTCTTCCTCGAACCGGCGGATCGCGATCATTTTTTCAAAAATATCGAGCGAGCGATTGGAATCAGACATGGCAGCCTCCCTCATTCTTCCCGTCATGCCCGGGCGAAGACCCGGGCATCCAGATTTTGGAACATTCTGGATTGCCGGGTCACGCCCGGCAATGACGATATTGAAAAAAGAGCCTAAACCGAAAATCCGCCGAGCTTGGTTTCGAGATATTCGCCGAGGCCCTCGTGGCCGCCTTCGCGGCCTAATCCGGATTCCTTCATGCCCCCGAACGGTGCGGCGGCGCCTGTCGGATTGATGTCGTTGATCCCGACAATGCCGAACCGCAACCCCTCGAACGTGCGCATGGCGGCGGACAGGTTCTGGGTATAGATGTAGGCGGCGAGCCCGTAATGGGTGTCGTTGGCCATGGCGAGGATATCGTCATCGTCATCGAACGGAATGATGGGTGCCACCGGCCCGAAGGTTTCCTCGCGATAGATCAGCATGTCCGGCGTCACATTGGCGAGCACGGTTGGCGCATAGAAATGCCCGCGGTCGAGCCCGTCTTCCATCAGCCGGTGACCGCCGCATAGAAGCTCCGCGCCCTTGGATGTGGCATCGGCCACCTGGCGTTCGACTTTTTCAATAGCCGCCTCATTCACCAGAGGACCGATGGAAATGCCGTCCTCAAGACCGTTGCCGGCCCGCATGCGGGTCACGCGGGCCACAAACTCCGCGGTGAAGGCCTCGACGCCGGACTTATGGACGAACAGCCGGTTAGGACAGATGCAGGCCTGGCCGGTATTGAGATATTTGACCAGCACCGCGCCCTTGGCGGCGAACACCGGGTCGGCATCCTTGAGCACCAGGAACGGCGCGTGACCGCCCAGTTCCAGCGACACCCGCTTCATCTGGTCGGCGGCACCCCGCGCCAGCAGCTTGCCGGTTTCGGTGGAGCCGGTGAAAGTAATTTTGCGGACGAGAGGATTGGTGACGAATTCCTCGCCGATGGGCGCCGGATCGAGCGCGGTTACCAGATTGGCGACCCCTTCCGGCACACCGGCCTCCGCCAGCACCTTGAAGATTTCGATGGCGCAGAGCGGTGTCGCCTCGGCGGGCTTGAGCACAATGGTGCAGCCGGCGGCCAGCGCCGGCGCGACCTTGCGGGTAATCATGGACGCCGGATAGTTCCACGGCGTCACGGCGGCCACCACGCCCACCGGCTGGTGGAGGACGATAAACCGTTGATCGGCCCGCGGCGCGGGAATGGTCTCGCCATAGGCGCGCTTGGCCTCTTCCGCATACCACAGCAGGAAGTCGGCGCCATAGCGCACCTCGTTCATGGCGGCGCGCAGCGGTTTGCCCTGCTCCTGGGTCATGATCTTGGCGATATCGGCCTGTCGCGCGCTCATCAGTTCCCACGCCTTATAGAGAATGCGCGAGCGGTCATAGGCGGTCATGGCGGACCACCCGGCAAAGGCGTCATGGGCCGCCTGTATGGCCCGTGCCGCGTCGGCCTGCCCGCCATCGGGAACATCCGTGATTTTGTCGCCATTTGCCGGATTGGTGACCTCGAAGGTCCCGCCGCCGGCCGCGTCGCACCACTCGCCATTGATAAACATCGTCTTCCTCCAGTGTTTCAGGGAATTTCATAGCATTAGGGACGCGCCAGGGGTAGGCCGGGGGGTAGGCCAGCCTGCGACAACCAATCCCTTTTGTTTGACTGTGGGGAACGGTATTATCCGGTCAGAAATTTTGCCAAACAAGGAGCCGCAATATGGCCTATTCGTTCGATCAGTTCTGCGCCGATTGCCGGGATGCCCTGAAATCAGACCCGGGACCGGATGGGCACGACAAGGTCCGCCAGAATCTCGAAAACCTGCTCAAGGATGAGGCGTTTCTCGCTGCCGAATGCGGACCGGACGCCCAGCCGGGTATCCGCACCGTCTACAAGGATAAAGACACTGACTTTAACGTGCTGGTCCACATTTATGAGGGCGGCAAGAAGGGCCCGCCGCACGATCACGGAAGATCCTGGGCGGTCTATGGCCAGGCGGCGGAATGGACCGATATGACGCTGTGGAATCGCAAGGATGATGGGTCGAAGGAAGGATTCGCGGATCTGGACGAAGCAGACACGTTTCGTCTCAACCCCGGCGACGCCGGTAAATTCGAGATCGGCGACATCCATTCCATCCATTTCCCCGATGGCGCTAAGTTCGTGCGGGTTACAGGCACCGATCTGGACGCCATCCCGACCAACCGATTTGACCTCGGCAAAAAAGCCGTGAATGTCGGCAGCAGGCTGCAATAGACGAGGGATAAGATGACACTGACCACAGATACTTTGACCCTGGAAATCGAACCCCTTTCCCCTGTGCTCGGCGCATCGGTGCGCGGCATTGACCTCAGCAAGCCGGTGGACGACCGCACCGCAGAGGCCATGATCGACGCGTTTCATAAATATTCTTTCCTGTGCTTCCCGGGTCAGGAAATCAGCGCCGATGACCAGCTTCGTTTCGCCAATCTTTTCGGCAAGGGCGACGGCGCCGTTCGTGGCGCCAAGAAACAGGGCAAGACCCGCACCGGCAATCGCGGCGTGATGTATGTCAGCAACGTTCTGGAGAATGGCAAGCCCATCGGCGTGTTGCCCGATGGCGAAATGCAGTTCCATTCCGATGGCGCGCACCGCGACAGCCCGTATCGGGCGACGACGCTCTACGGCATCAAGATTCCCTCAAAGGGTGGCGATACCCTGTTTGCCAATCTCCATGCCGCCTATGACGCGCTCTCCCCCTCCATGAAAGACCGGATTGCGGGGCTCAAAACCCAGTTCGTCTACGACTACGATGCACAGGAGCGGAATTTCACCGACGATGATGATGCCGGCCTGCCAAGGGCCGAGCATGATCTCGTCAGGACCCATCCGGCAACCGGGCGCAAATCCCTCTATCTAAGCCGATTGATGACCCGCCGGATCGTGGACATGGAGTCGGCGGAGGGCGAAGCGCTGTTGCTGGATCTGTTCGATCACGCGGAAAAGCCGGAATTCGTCTATGCCCATTCATGGAATCCGGACGATCTGGTGGTGTGGGACAACCGCTGTCTCAACCACGCCCGCACCGACTTCCCGGCCGAGGAAGAACGCATGCTGCGACGCTACACGGTGTCGGAGCCCGACGCGCCCGACGATAGGTGATCAAACCGGGTTCCCGCGTCTAGGGTGCCCATTCCATGATTTCGCAGTTCTCCAGATGCCGCCCGGTCAGGCGATGGATGAACGTTCCGTGCCCGACAATGGCGACTGTCCGTTCCGGACGTGAGACGACCCATCGTGAAAACGCGGTCACCCGGTTCAAAAAAATGGGGTCCGGCTCGACGGGAACGCCTCGATCATCCTTCTCTCCATCGTGCCACCAAACATCGTCCAGATGATCAAAGTTCAATGCGGGAAACGCCGCCGATAGGATCTCGGGCGCCCTGCCCACGTCGCAACTATTGCCCAGCCTTTCCCTATGAAGGCTCGACACCACGATGGGTACGGTCTCGCCACCAAACAGCCCCACCGCCGTCTCCAAGGCGCGTGTGAGTGGCGAAGTCACTACGAGATCGACATTCAATTCCGCCACTTGGGCGCGCAATTCAGCCACCTGTTTCATTCCGAGAGCCGACAGAGGCGCATCGAAATGCAGGGGATCAATACCGGTTGCTTCGAAGTGTATGTTGAAGGTCGATTGACCGTGCCGGATGAGATAAACGTCTTCGGCCATGGGCTAAATCACAGCACCCTGAATGAACGCGGCAGATTGACCGTCAGACCGGGATACTGCCCACCATCATGGTGCGGTGGAGATGGCGGATGCCGGGCGGCTTGATATTGCCCATGCCCCTGTGCAGCGTACAGCGATTGTCCCACATGACCACGTCGCCCAACTCCCATTTGTGCTGGTAGAGAAACTCCGGCCGCTGCAGCACGGCGAACAGTTCCTGCAGCAACTCCTCTGACTCACCTTCGTCCATGCCCTCGACAAACAGGGTGTGGCGCGGCGACACATAGAGCGCCTTGCGGCCGGTTTCCGGATGGGTGCGCACGATAGGATGGATCACGTCGGGATGGCCATTATCGTAAATATTTTTGCCATCGCCATGCTGTTCGGGGACTTTGACCCTCGGGTTTTTCAGACGGTTCCATGAATTGATACCGCGCAAATCGGCGATCCGCTCCCGCGTCGCCTCGGGCAGGGCGTCATAGGCGGCATAGGTATTGATGAACCCGGTCTCGCCGCCCTCTTCCGGCACTTCCAGTGAATGCAGCATGGTGCATTTGGCGGGCCGCTCCGTGTAATGGGTGTCGGTATGCCAGGCATCGCCGGCTGCGGTAGCGCCAACCCATTTGCCGTCCACTTTCCGGTTGGACAGGATCAGCAGTTCGGGATGGTCCGCGTGCTTATTGCTGCTAGATATGTGGAATTCGAGCTCACCAAACCGGCGGCTGAATTCCTTCTGCGCTTCAGGAGAGAGGTTCTGATTCCGGAGCACAATGACCTGATAGGTCAGAAAGGTCTGCTGGATCTCGGCAAACGCCTCACCGGTCAGATTGTCGGTCACATCAATTCCGATGATCTCCGCGCCAAAGCCTGGTGTCAGTTCATTGATTTCCATCACATAGGGGCCCTTACAGATTCATCCTACTGTATCCAAAGACCAGACATTTTCCAAGCTGACGGGGACCGTCTCCTGATGGTAGATTAGAGCCCATGTCTATCCACTAGAGATGCCGCCGGATGCAATGGGATCTGGTCGCGGAAAGGGAATAAGATGACCATCAGCTGCCTGCATCACATCAATATCCAGACCGACAAGCTCGAGGAAACCCGCGATTTCTATGAACGGGTGCTTGGGCTCTATGTCGGCGCACGGCCGGATTTCGGCAACATCGGGTATTGGCTTTTTGTGCCCGGTTCCGACCACCCCATTGTCCATCTGTCGCTGCGCAACGGCGACGGACCGGATCAGACCCTCGATGCGGGCAACCGGCTCGATCACGTGGCCTTCTTCGGGCATGATCTGGAGGGAACCATCGCCAGAATGGACAAGATGGGCGTTTCCTACCAGGCCAATCCCGACCGGCTCTATCTCGACACCAAGATGGTCCAGGTGTTCCTCAAGGATCCCAATGGTATCAATGTGGAGCTGGGCTTCTTCCCCGAACGCGACGCCATGTTCCGCGACTCCATGGCGGAATATCAGGCCGCGGCGCGCAAGGGCGACAAGACGCTGAAGCCTAAAACCAAAGCCAGGAAAAAGACAAAGAAGCCAGCGCGCGACAAAGTCCCGGCCTGACCGCGGCGATCCGGCAAACATTCCGGTGTCGACGAAAATTTCAGCCGGTGTTTTGCTGGGCGCGGCGGGCTGGCACGGTGCCGTCGGAAATTGTGATACGCTGGGCAGGGAGAGTAGTTCGGACGGTGGTGCCGCGCCCTAGGTCACTTTCATAATCGATATTGCCACCATGCATCTGGGCCACGGCTATTGCCAGCGGTATGCCCAGCCCAAGCCCCTCATACTGGCGGCTGAGACTGCTGTCGGCCTGCTCGAAGGGTTTCATTACCCGGGGCAGGTCTTCGGCCGTTATTCCGATACCGGTATCGGCGATGGCAAGGACCAATTCGCCGCTTTCCGAGAGCGTCGCCGTGACCGTTACAGTACCACCCGTCTCGGTAAATTTGACGGCATTGGACACCAGATTGTAAAGCGCGTCCCGCAGGCGCGCCTCATCGCCATCGATGCAGACACCAGTGTCGACAATGTCGTTTACAATCCGGATACCGCGATCTGAGGCGTCCGACTCAAGGCGGGCCACGACCGATTCGACCAGACCGGCCACGCCAATTTCCTGTTGATCGAGCTCTATTGTTCCCGCCTCGCAACTGACGATTTCAAGGATGGCATTGATGGCGTTTGAAAGCCGCATGCCGGAATCGTACATATGGCCCACAAACTCTTCATATTGGGGCGACCCAAGAGGGCCGCATGCCGATTGCCGCATCATGTCGGAAAAGCCGATAATCGCGTTCAGGGGAGTCCTCAGCTCGTGGCCCATGGTCGCCAGAAGGGCGGATTTCGCCTCGCTGGCTCTTTCCGCCACCTCCGTCGCCGCACGCAAATCCTGCTCAAGCCTCTTTGTCCTGAGGACGAACCGTACCCGGCTGGGCAGCAAATTCCAGATGACCGGCTTGGTCAGGAAATCCGTCGCACCGACGGCGAAACCCTTGTTGATGTCTTCGGTATCCTCCCGGCCGCTGATGATAATGACCGGTGTGTGGCAAATCTCCAGGTCGGCGCGCAACTGGCGGCAAACCTCGAAGCCGTCAATTCCCGGCATCATCACATCGAGCAGTACCAGGTCGGGGCGTAATTCGCGTATCCGTTCAAGGCCGATTTCGCCACTCGGCGCCTCCTCAACACGGAAGCCGTCCTGCTCCAGAGTATCCCGGGTCAGCAATCTCTGGGTTCCCTCGTCATCGACCACTAGAACGAGGGCACCGGAAAATTTATCGAGAGTCTCTGTGGGGTCGTCAGTCATGCGGTGGATCTTTCAGCCAAAGCCTCGCCCGTGCCATCATCGAGGAGCGCGGCGGAAACAACGTCAAATTCACTAAGTATTTCTGTAATCAGCGCCGCTGCCGTATCGAGCCTTGCCTCGCCGGCGGCTGCCTCAAGCTGTCGGCACAAATTCGAAAGCCGTACCGCGCCTATGTTGGCACTGGCCGATTTTATGGTATGGGCCGCCAGATGGATCGCCACGGGATCGCCATCACTCAGGGCCTGTTCCAGCGCGTCGAGGCTCGTAGGCGTATCTTTGAGATAGATCGCGACAATCCTTTTCCATAGATCGGGGCGGCCGACGATAAAGGGATCGATTGTTGTTAGACTCAGGCCGGTATCGGCCGGAGCGTCACTGCCCCGACCTGCATGGACGGATGGCGCGGGTTCATCATACGGCAATGTTTGTCCCATGCAGTGCGCTATACTCGAGAGCAGTTGCTGCAAATCAAAGGGCTTGGCCACATAGTCGTTCATTCCGGCGGCCAGAAACTTTTCCCTGTCTCCGACCATGGCGTCTGCAGTGAGGGCGATGATCGGAATACCGGATATGTCGCCGGGAAGGGCCCGAATTTTTCCGGTTGCGGTTGGCCCATCCATTTCAGGCATGTGCACATCCATGAGCACGATGTCGTAGGGGAAACTCTGCACCGCGCCGACGGCTTCCAGACCGTTCGCGACGATGTCAACAGCGTGACCGGCAGCCTCCAGCGTATCCCGGGCAATCTCCTGATTCACGGCGTTGTCTTCGGCCACCAGGATACGCAGATACGGGCCATTCTGCAGGGCGCGGGTATCCGCCGAAACATCGGCCACCGGTCCGTCGGCGATGATTTTCCGATCGCCAATTTCGCACGGGGCGGTAAACCAGAAAGTCGATCCTTTACCGGGAGTACTGTCCAGCCCGATGTCGCCCCCCATCAACTGGACCAGTTCCCGAGAGATGGCGAGGCCCAGCCCCGTGCCGCCGAAACGCCGGGTGGTCGACGCATCAGCCTGCGTGAATTTCTCAAAGATTTTATTCTGGGCCGGCGCGCCGATGCCAGGCCCGGTGTCGGCAACCTCAAACCGGATGACGGAGGTGGTTTGATCGATGGCCGCCTGTGATACGGATACTCGAATGCTGCCGGCCTCGGTGAATTTGATCGCATTGCCGATAATGTTGATCAGGATTTGTTGGGTCCGCGCCAGGTCACCCACCAGTATATCCGGCACATCCGCTTCGATATGGGTGCTGTAAGCCACCCCCTTCTGCTCAGCGCGCGATTGCAGGAGCGCCGCGACACCCTCCATCATTTCGCGTAAGTCGAAGTGGGAGATTTCGATCTCGACATGGCCGGATTCGATTTTCGATATATCGAGAATGTCGTTGAGCAGACCCAGCAGGGACTCGCCTGACTGCTTAATGACTTCGATGCGGTGCCGTTGTTCTTCCGACAGGTCTGATCTCAGCAAAAGCCCGGCCATGCCGAGAACACCATTCATGGGGGTCCTGAGTTCATGGCTGACGATTGCGAGGAATTCGGATTTTGCAATACTCGCCGCCTGCGCCCGTTCCTTTTCCTGCTCCAGGCTGCGTTGGGTACTCTTGATCTCGGAGATATCAGTCCACATCCCGACCGAGCCACTACGTTCGCCATCTGACCTGAAAAGAGGCGTCGCATTGTTGAGACAAGGAAGGTTGGAGCCATCCGGCCGCTGTAAACTGATCTCATACGCGCCGGTGAGGCCCTTCTTCCGCCGCGCAATCTGATCGTGAAAGATTTTCTCGTTTTCCTCATCGACAAATTCAAAAATATTTTTGCCGACGATGTCCTCCCTCGAACGATCCAGAATCCTGCACATGGCGGGGTTCACATCTGTTGTATTTCCCTCCAGGTCGATAAACCAGAACCCTTCCTGGGTCCTCTCCAGCAGGGAACTCATCAGATGCTGCTGCTCTATCAGAGAGGTCTCCGTTTCCCGCCGTTCCGTTACATCAAAAAGCGTCGTGCAGACAGCTTCCTGTCCGTCCCAATCGACGACAAACGATCTGTTGTTGACGTAAAATCTATCGCCGTTTTTCTTGAGTGCGAGAAAGTCATAATCCGTAGGCGCGGGATCGCCCCGTAGACGCGCCTGGTGATAACCCCAGATGCGGTCCCTTTCCTCCGGCGCCAGCAAAACTTCCGTCGACTCGATAGCAAGAAAATCATCCTGCCCGTCGAAACCAAACATACGGAGCAGCGTTTGATTGGCGTAGATCGGCTTGAACTTGGCGTGGATATAGATGCCGGAGCTAAAGCTCTCAATCAGATGCCGAAGGCGTTGCTCGCTGTCGTGCAATTCATCGGAGCGTACCCGCACGCGGTCTTCGAGAGTACGGTTTAACGCCGTAATTTCGGAATTGGCCGCATCGAGACGCTGCTCTCTCTGAGACTCACGTTCGAGCATTTCGTTAAATGCGGCGATAATCCGACCTAATTCATCGCCGACTGACGCGTTGACCGGAACGCGTTCGCCGGTATCGGATATCCGCTTTATGGAAGCGTACAGTCGTTTTAACGGGCGGCCCACGATTAAGCGGAAACTGATCAGCGCGGACATCGTGGCAATAATGAATGCAAATGCGATGAGGACCAAATCCAGCGTGCGACGCGCTTGCACATTTGCGGCAATTTCTGCATCGCTAAAGACAGTAAGCAGAGTATGGGTTCCCCTTTCATCGACGGGGAGCGCCAGGCGATGCCCGGTGACATTGTTTTGGCATCCGATACGGGGCGGTATCGCAGCCAGAAGACGATCTGTCCGGGTGTCGCGGTACTCAACGCACGTCACGGCGCGATCGGACGCCAGAGACGCCATAAGATCCTGGGCAAGCGCCGGGTGATTTTGCCCATCGTGGCGGGCAATAGCCCCTGCAACGCCGGCCGCCTGGTTTCCTATGCGGGTCGCTAAAGAGTCGCCATCGTCGCGGCGGTCGAATTGGCCAAGGAAAACCATCCCGATAAACGAGATCAATAGGAATACGGGAATTAGGACGAGTAGAAACTTCGCGGATAAGCTTTGGAATAATCGTGGGCGAACGGACGAAGCCCTAGGGAGATCGGTTGACATGGCTTCGATGCGCTTACGACGTCACACAATCAGTCTATGCGCGACACTTTTGCGGCCTTCATCAACCGCTCAAGTGGCTTGCGTTCATCCACCAGCGCTCGAAATACGAAGAACGAATTGGCGCGTGGGGCCAAATAATAGTCAACATTGGCCTCCTTCTCGTCGATGTGCTTCTGCATGCTCGCCTGAAGCAGAGCTTTTGCACCGATGCCAATCGGCTGTCCAGCGAAGCCCATGGAGCCGGCAAACAAAGAGAAAAGTAAGCCGAGCATGGCTGAGCGGAAATGGATCACTTGAAATCGCCTCGCGTTTTACCTGCCCATGTTTCCTACTCTTTATTTCTGAAAGGGTTGTTAACCCTGCATTAGCCAATAAAGGCTCTTAGCCCATAAAAACTCGGACCGAGGGGTATGCTGGGAGGCTGATTTTGGCTGATTGGACAGGGTTTCCGGCGCGGATATCCCCGGGTTTCTCTCAAAAAACCCCGCCATCCCGTGCCGCGACCCAGAGAAGACGAAGCGCGAGGATCGTCAGAAGCGTCTTCAGGAGAATGCGGAAGACATGCTCGGGCATGCGCACAAGGACGCGTCTGCCCACCAAATTGCCGAGAAAGGCGGTCCCTACCATGGCGCCCATCAGCGGAAGATACGCGCCGATGGCAAACCCCATCAGCCCGAAGGTCACAAGCTTTATGATGTGCGTCATGGCCATCAGGATCGAGGTGGTGGCGGCATAGTGCCGCCGTTCGGGGCTAATACTGGCAACAAACGGCGCGATCATGGATCCGGTGGAGCTGACGAACATGCCAAGGAAGGTGGCGATGAGGCCGAGGAACGCGAAGCGGCCTTTTTCGGGCCCCACACGGCCAAATTCGGGCATCCAGGCGATCAGCAGAATGAATGCACCGACGATGGCCTGAAGCGCCGCACCCGGCAGGCTGACAAAAATCGGTGCCCCGGCGGCAGCGCCGACGATACTGCCGGCGATAAAGGGCACCATGGTGGGCCACAGGATAAAACTGCGCAGCAGGACAACCCGGCTGGAACCGACCCCAAGCTGAACCACCGTATGAACCGGAATCAGGATCGCCGGCGGCAGCACCATGGCCATCAGCGCCAGCAGGATGGGCCCGCCGCCGGCACCGGTGATCATACCGAACAGCGCCGTACAGAACGACGCTATCGCAAGCAGGCAGAAGACCAGCGCGTCCATGTCGGGAACGCCGAGGAAGTCGGTCTCCATTCGAAACAGCGCCTCCCACTCCGCGTCATTGCCGGGCGTGACCCGGCAATCCAGTCTCGAATTGTCTTCTGGATGCCCGGCCATGGGCGTGAAGCGCACTTGGGTCCGGGCATGACGAGAGTTATGTGTTCGAGCTATAGCCCGTCGAGAAACGCTTTCAGGGCCGCGTTGAAATCGGTCGGGTTTTCCAGGTTCGAAATATGCCCGGCCTCGGGGATCATCACGTGTTTGGCGCCGGGAATGGCGTCGGCGGCATCGCTCAGGGCCTCCGGCGGCGCGCCTTTGTCCTTGGACCCGCCCATAATCAGGGTCGGCACCCGGATCTCGCCAAGGCGCGACCCAAAGGCGAGGGTCTTCAGCGCCTGGCAGCAGCCCGCATGGCCGGTCTGATCGGTACCGCGGATCATGGCGCGGACCTTATCAAGGACCGGGATATTGGCTTCCACCGATTCCGGTGTGAACCAGCGAGATATGGTGGATTCCACCAGACCCTCCATGCCTTCCTCGGCGGCCACATCGATACGGTGCTGGAAATAATCCTGATAGTCCGGTGGTGCATCAGGGCGCGAATCGCAGGCGATCAGGCTCAACAGCCGGTCACCGTGTTCCTGAGCCATGCCGTAGCCCATCATGCCGCCGATGGAGAGCCCGCACCAATGGGTCTTGTCCACCCCCACATGATCCATCAGCCCGATGGCATCGGCGAGGAGCATGGGGAACGTATAGGGGCCTTCCGGCGCATCAGACTGACCGAGACCGCGGTGGTCGTAACGCAGGATGCGGTAATCATCCCTGAGCAGCGCTTCCTGATCGTCCCACAGAGTCAAATTATTGCACAGCGCATGGGCGAAGGTGATCCACGGCTTTCCCTCCGTTCCAGAGACCTCGTAGTTGATCGATATGCCGTTTACCTGTGCTTTCACCGCTTCCTCCTACGCCACGAAATATTTATCCTCCACATACCGGACCCTCTGGCGCCTGTCCAGTGAGCCGACTTGCGCGCGGCGGGCCGTTCGCTTAGACAATGTGAAATATCTGTAACTTGAGGAATTGTGATGAGCACGGCACGTAAAGACGCCGCCCCCGGCGCCCCTTCAAAAAAACTTCTTGATCTGCGCGGCACGCTGGAATGGCTCGAAGAACAGGGCGATCTGGTGGTCACCGACAAGGAGGTGGACCCGGATCTCGAAATTATTTCGCTGCAGAAAAAATTCGATGGCGGATGCCCGATCCTGTTCAACAACGTGAAGGGCAAGCCCAATAACCGTGTGGTCACCAATCTGCTGAGCGACCAGACCGTCATCAACAAGATGTTCGGCTGGCCCGACAACGCGACCCGCACGCGGATGACGGCCGACGCGCTGCGCAATCCCATCCCGCATGTGGTGATCGACCAGAAGGACGCGCCGGTCCAGGAAGTGGTGATCGAAAAGCCCAACGACGTGAACGATTATATCGTGCCGGTCCGCCACACCGAGTACGAGCCGGAACTGACGGTCGGATCCGGTATCCGCTGTATCACCGGCGACCATTTCCAGGGCGGTACCGACCTGGGTTACAACCGGATGAATTTCCGCTGGGGCGATGTGGGCACCTTCCAGATCTCTCCCGGCTCTCACATGTGGCAGGTGGTCAGCCGTTATTACAAGTCCGACCAACCGGTGCCCATCACCATCTGCTTCGGCGTGCCGCCGAGCTGCACCATGCTGGCCGGCGCCGGGTTCGATTACGTGATCCTGCCGGAAGGCTGCGACGAGATCGCGGTGGCAGGCGCCCTGCAGGGCTCGCCGGTGCGCATGGTCAAGGCGCGTACTGTGGATGCGCTGGCTCTGGCCGATGCCGAGGTGGTTCTGGAAGGCTATGTGAACCCGCGTGACCGCCGCTTCGAGACCGCGGAGTCGGAAGAATCCGGCCAGCAGGGGCGGCATCATTTCCATCCCGAATGGTCGGGCTATATGGGTAAGGCCTATAAGGCGCCCACCTTCCATTGCACAGCGGTGACAACGCGAGCGCCGGAATCCAAGCCGATCATCTTCGCGCTCGGCGTCCACACCATGGACGAGCACAATATCGACACCACCATCCGCGAGGCGGCCATCTATGAGCTCTGCGAGCGCATGCAGCCGGGAATCGTGCAGGACGTCAATATTCCCTACTCCATGACCGATTGGGGCGGCGCCAT
>JABJKO010000150.1 GCA_018660305.1 Rhodospirillaceae bacterium | reverse complement strand
TCCCCGCCATAGCCTTTCCAGCGCCCCAGCGGCAGCAGGAAATCAAGCCCTGCCTCATCGGCCATGTGCGCGGCGGCCAGGTTCTGCTCCCACGTGCCTTCCCAGCGCTCGGGCACCAGGGTCGCCGACAGGCCGCCGGAACAGTTGAGCCCGAACAGGCCGAGTTTCAGCTTATGCTGATCGAAGCTACGCATGGAAACACCTCATCGCTCCCTGAAGGGTGAAATCTAACCCCTGACGCCCTCATTGGGTAGCCGGGAGCGGCGCCTTGCGTAAAATCTGCCACGCTTATTGGTATTTACTTTACCTATTCGAAACATTTCGGCGGGAGCATCGGCGCATTCTCCAGCCCTCCGGATAAGAATGCTCGCGGATGCCAAGTTCAAAGAAGAGGCGGCCAAAAAACGCCGCGACGCCGCCTGCGCCGTCGATTAAATCCGTCATGAAATCGGTCCAGCGCCAGGATCACTCGAAAGCGGCGAAACAATGCAAACTCATCCTCGCCCGCGAGCCAAATAACGTGGACGCGCTCAACCTGCTGGGCGGCATCCATTTGATGTCGGAGAATGAGGCGCTTGCCGTCGATCCGCTGCTGCGGGCCCATTCGCTGAGACCGGGCGATGCAGCTATCCAATGCAATCTGGGCGCGGCCCTCGCCGGCGTAAAACGTTTTGAAGAGGCGGAGACGCACTTTATGGGGGCTCTCAGCCGCACGCCGGGCGACATGGATATCGTGGTGAATTTAGGGCGTGCCCGGCTGGAACTGGGCAAAAACAAATCTGCGCTTGAGAGTTTTAGCGCGGTACTCGCCGTTGCCCGCGATAATGTGGATATTCTCGTCGACGCCGCGCGCGCGGCTTTTGCCGATGGTGACGCCGCCAGTGCTCAATTGTATCTGAAAAGGGCGCTCACCAAGGAACCGCAAAACCCCAGAGCGCATAAAGAAAATATCCGGATTTGTTCCGAAACGGGGCAATATGCCGAGGGCCTGTCGTCGGTCGCGACGGCGCTGGCCCATGATGAAAATGATCCCGCGCTCCATGTGGACAAGGCGCTAATTCTCTCCCGGCTCGAACGATATGACGATGCGTTGACGAGCTTCGACGATGGGCTGGCGCGTGACCCCGATAGTGCCGACGCCCGTTTCGGAAGGGCGCTGGTCAATCTGATGTGCGGGAATTTTGCTGCCGGTTGGCAGGATTATCTGGCGCGCCAGAGCGTGCGTGATGCTGACGCCCCCAACAGTATGGCCGCCGCCGGCCGTTCATATCATCGGAATACACTGCCCACGGATTTATCCGGCAAGAGGGTGCTGGTGGTAGCGGACCAGGGGCTGGGCGATGAATTGTTCTTTCTTCGCTTTGCCGGCCATCTTCGGGAACGAGGGGCTCACGTGACCTATCGTTCCGATGAGCGTCTTACTCCGATGCTGCGCCGTGCGAAAATTGTCGACGAAATTCATGCCGGGCCGGAACAGGGCGAGGATTATGATTTTCGGGTTTCCCTCGGTGATCTACCCTTTCTGGTGGGTGCCGGTGACAACGATGTGCTGCCGCCGTCGGTCGCGCTCTCGGCTCTTCCGGACCGGGTTGCTGAGATTGGCAAGCAGTTGGCGGCCTTTGGCGGTGGACCCTACATTGGCGTGACATGGCGGGCCGGCAGCATTGGCGACAAAAGGCTTCTCCATAAAGAGGTTCCGATGGAGGGTTTCGCGCGGGCCGTTGCCGGGCGAAGCGGCTCGATTGTGATTCTCCAACGTAATCCGGGCGACGGCGAGGTACTTGCCTTTTCGCGCGCCGTCGGTTGTCCGGTGCTCGATCTCAGCGGTTTGAATTCCGACCTGGAAGCAATGCTCGCCCTGTGTTCGCTTCTCGATGTCTATATTGGTGTCAGCAACACCAACACCCACCTGCGCGCAGCATGCGGGCGGGACAGTCATGTCATCGTGCCCTATCCGGCGGAATTCCGATGGATGTCATCCGGTTCGGAATCGCCCTGGTTTCCGGGATCCAAACTCTTTCGTCAAATGCCCGACGGAGACTGGCTACCCGCCACATCCCAACTCGCCGGCGAGAGTCAGGCGTTTTCACCCGCCGCGAAAGCGGCGAGCTGACACTCATCCGGCAAAACAAACGAGGCCATCATGGAAAACATTCAGCCCTACAGCCGAGAAAATCCCAGTCCGCGCTATCAGGAGCTAACCCGCCTCTATGGCGAAATGCATGCGAAAAAAGGCGGTGAGGAAGGCAGCGATTCAGAAGAAGTTTTCAAGGGTTTCAGTCTTTTGCCGCACGCCGAAACCGTCAAAGGGCTTATCGGTCACACCAAGGCAAAAACAATTCTAGATTACGGGTCCGGAAAAGGGCAGCAATATAAAAACGTTACCATGGAAACGCCGGACGGAAGCAAGTTCAAGAATGTCGGAAAATACTGGGGGGTGAGACAAGTCGCCTGTTTCGATCCGGGTGTTCGGGCATTCAGCAAAATGCCGTCCAAACAATTCGATGGCGTCGTCAGTACCGATGTGTTGGAACATTGCCCGAAAGAGGACCTTCCATGGATTTTGCAGGAGATGGTGGACAAGGCCGGTAAATTCATTTTTGCGACGGTTGCCATGTATCCCGCGAGTAAATGCCTATCCAATGGCGAAAACGCGCATTGTACCATAAGGCCGCCGGAATGGTGGCAGACATTGATCGATTGCGTGACCGCGACCAGGCCGGAGCTTTCCTATCGTTTCGAATTGCATTGGGTCTATGAGGGTTCGGCACAACCAACCGATCGGAAGCCGGAGATCATCGAGAGACTGGTTGATCGCGCCGCCGTTTGACCCTGTTTTCCGGCCCAACGGCTGGATACTGCCTTAGGCCACCACGGAATTGTCGCGTTTCCACGCCTCTGTCAGCGCCTTGCGGTCCAGCTTGCCGCGCTCGTTATTGGGCAATTCGTCGACGAAAATCACCTGCTTGGGGGCCTTGAAAGGGGCGACACTCTCGCTGCAATGGGCCTTGACGGCATCTTCTGTAAGCCCGCTGCCGGCTCGGGCGATGACATAGCAGATGACCTCTTCGCCATAGATTTTGTCGGGGATGCCGCAGGCGGCGGCATCGATGATGTCGGGGTGCCGCGACAGGATATTGTCGATCTCTACCGGCGAGATGTTCACCCCACCACGAATGATCAGATCCTTCAGACGTCCGACCACGGTCAGGTGACCATCCTCGTCAACCATGCCGAGATCGCCGGTGCGGTGTTCCAGGGGCAATTTCTCGACACGTCCGTCGGGATGCAGATAGCCCCACGATTTCTGCTGGCCCGAGACCACGATCTGGCCGGGCTCGCCGTCGGGGACTTCCGTGTCGTTTTCGTCCAGCAGCCGCACGTTCTGGTATTTGAGTGGCGAGCCGATGGTGCCGATCTTGCGTTTGGTGCCGCGATGGCTGCACATGAGCCCGCCTTCGGAACAGCCCGCCGATTGGCAGATAAGTATGCCATACTGGTCCTCGAACCGTTTCCAGTTCTCCGGCAGCATGGGCGCCGACGAGGTCATGATAAAGCGCAGATGGGGGATGTCCCTGCCGTGAATATCCACCGGCTCGTTGAGGAACATGTTGAGGATGGTGGGCACCGCCACCCCCATGGTGATCTCGTATTTTCGCACCCACTCGAAATAGCGGCTGCGCGAAAATTTCCTCGCCATATAGACCGTGGCGCCCCGCGCCAGTGGGCCGCCGAGGCTCATGTTCTGTGATGACAGCCAGGTATAGGAACGGGAATCCAGCACCCGGTCGTTTTCCTTTAGCTCGACGCAATCGGCGGTGGCGTCATAGTTGGGCCAGACCGCCGAATGGGCCTGCATCACACCCTTGGGCTTGGCCTCGGTGCCGGAAGTGTAAAAAATCACCGCGATGTCGTCCGGACCACAGACTTCTTCCACATCGTCGGTATCGGGATAGGCTTCGATGGCGCCGAAGAAACCGCTGGATTGGCTGTCACGGTTCCATTCACCCAGCGGCATCCATTCGGCGTTGCTGTCGGGATCGCGCAGTTCCTCGAGCCCCAGCCCTTCCTGCACCAGCACCAGAACCGGATTGACGGCACGGACGATCTCGCCGATATGGGCGCGGTTCATCTCCACATTGGCGGTGGCAATGTTGCCGCCGCAGCGCTGCACCCCGATAAAGGTGGCAACGAACTCGATGGAGTTCTCCGACAGCATCAGGACCCGGTCGTTGGCCTTGAGCCCGCGCTCGCGGAAGAAATGCGCCATCTGGTTGCCGAGCCGCCACAGATCCCTGTAGCTCAGCGGCTTTTCGTCCTGGTCGATGGAGACCATATAGGGTCTGTCACCGAACCGTGCCGCCTGATCCGCGAGAAGCCGCCGCACTGATTTATAATCTGTCGTTTGTGCTCTTCTCATGGAAATAATTTACCATGGGGCGGTGCCAGCGTCCAAATCGGTTAAGCCCGATTTACAAGCTGTGCCCGGAAATGCGAAATTGCGCCTACAAGCTGTCACGGCAAACAAAGGGAGAAAAACAAACATGGCGAAGTTGAGACATATCGCGCTGAGCGTTCGGGATCTCGAGGCAAGCGCCAAGTTTTACGAAGAGGCATTCGGTATGGAGCGCGTCCGGCAATCCAAGGTCGCGATCATGATGTCCGATGGCGTGGTATCGCTGGCGCTGCTGCATCTGCGTTCCAACGACAACGCGCCGGATGAGCGCGGCCCGGATTACGTCGGGCTGCACCATATGGGCTTTCTGGTGGATGATGTGCCGGCTGTGTCCGAGACCGTCGAGGCGGCCGGCGGGACCTATCATGGCCAGATCCTCAATGTGGGCGCCGGACCGGAATCCGAACGTAAATACCGCGATCCCGACGGTGTGGTCCTCGATGTCACATCCAAGGCGCATGCCGATTCGTCCTGGCGCGTGCCGACGGACTAGGCCCGCCTATGTCAGTAGCCGATGCGCTGGAACGGCATTTTGCCGATCATTTTCGCGTTCTGGTCCTCGATAACGAGGTCACGGTCGACGCCTTCGTGACTGATCCGCCACTACCCTGGCTGCGGCTGGTCAGTGCTGACGGGGCCTACCAGGTCGCGGACGGATACCCAACCCAATTGACCATGGCGGAAGCCGACCGAGAGGAGCTCAACTGGGATCGTGTGTCGAACGGGGACATTGTCGCGGCCCTGAGTGAAATGGACGAACGGGTCGATCTGGTGGCGTTCGGCAACAATGCGGCCCAGGGTATGCCGCTTGCCAACGCCTATCCCGTTTCGCTGCGCGGCGCCCATGGTGCGGTGATCTATGGCAGCTCCCTGCCGGAACAGAGCGTCTATGAAACGATTGGATATTCGCAGTTCTGCGCGCGCACGGATCTTCTGGAGCTTGCCGGGGCTCTGTCGGCCGGGCGGCCGTTGGCGCTGGCTTTCATCAATACCATCGAACATAACGACCAGAATTATCACACCCCGTGGCCGGGAGGTTAGATGGTGGCGCAAAAAGACATCGTCATTGTTGGAGGCGGTATCGTCGGGATCACGTCGGCGCTGGAGCTGCAACGGCGTGGCCATAACGTAACGCTGCTCGATCCCAAACAGCCGGGGCGCGAGACCTCCTATGGCAATTCCGGGCTCCTTTCGGGGGCATCTGTTTCCATTATCAATAACCCCGGCCTGCTGCGCCAATTACCAAAACTGCTCCGCAACAGGGGCACCAAGCTGCGCTATAGCCCGCTCTTTGTGGCGAAGAACCTGATCTGGGTGCTGCGGTTCCTGTCCCATTGCACCCAGCGCCATTATCTCCATGCCGCGAGGGCATTGCGGGCGCTGCAGGTGCTGTCGCTCGACATCCATAAGGCGCTTATCGCCGACGCGGGGGCCGATGCGTTATTACGCCCGACGGGCTGGCTGAAGGTGTTTCGCAGCCAGGCCAGCTTTCAGGCCTATGATCTGGAACGGCGCGCGCTGGACCATACCGGCGTGCCCTATACCGTTTATACGGGCGAGCAATTGTCGCAACTGGAACCGGGGCTGAAGCATGATTACTTTGCCGGGGTGCTGCTGGAGGATGCCTGCAGCCTTTCCAGCCCGGGCGCCCTGTGCGACGCCTATGTGGGGCTTCTGACCGAGGCCGGTGGCACCGTCTTAAAAGGCGCCGCGCAACGGCTGGAACAATCGGCCAACGGCCGCTGGTCGGTGGTGCTCGCCGACGGGGCTCCCGTGGAAGCGGATGACATCATTCTCGCCGCCGGCCCCTGGTCGCCGGACATTGCACTGACGGCAGGCTATCGGATCCCCATGCGCTGGGAGCGCGGCTATCACGTCCATCTGGATCCCGGCGACGGGCGGGCGCCGTCGCGGGCGGTTCACGATGTGGATGGTGGTTATGTCATGTCGCCGCAACAGCTCGGGGTCCGGGTGACGTCCGGTGTGGAGCTGACCCATCGCGACGCGCCACCTAATTACGGCCAGATAGAGGCCGCGGCCGCCCTGGCGCGTGCTGCGGCAGGTCTGGGGGAGGCGGTGGAGGAGACGCCCTGGATGGGGCGCCGGCCGACCCTGGTGGACAGTTTGCCGATGATCGGCAAGGCGCCGAACCATGACGGTCTGTGGTTTAATTTCGGCCATCAGCATACCGGGCTCTGCATGTCAGCCGGCAGTGCCCGGGTCTTGTCGGATCTGATCGATGGCCAGCCCCCGCCCCTTGATGCCAGTCCGTTCCGGCCCGACCGGTTCCGGCTTTAGTTCCCGGTAAACGTGGAATTTCGGCCTTTCCTTCAATTCGCCTGTCAGGTCGGAATCGCCAAATGGGCGTGGCGTTATGGACGCTGGCAGTTTGCCAAGCGGGTCCTGCGGCGAGACTCTCATCTTACCCTGCCCACCGGCAAACGCATTTTTCTGCCGCGCACCAGCGGCAGCGCGGCGGAGGTTTTTGTTGCCGATGCCGCCATCGATTGGGGGTCGGAGGCGCTGTTCACTTCCTTTGCCGATCCGGGCGACGATTTCCTGGATGTGGGCGCTCACATTGGTTACTACGCGCTCTATTTGTCACCGCTGATCCGGCAGGTCTTCGCCTTCGAGCCCGATACCCGGAATCAGGCGGCGCTGGCGATCAACGCGGAAACCGGCGGCAACATTACCGTGGTCCGGAAGGCTGTTGCGCAAATTTCCGGTGTGAGCAAACTCGATGTGTCGCAAAACAGCGGCATCTCTCATCTCGCGGCGGCGGGGGCGGTGGGCGCCATCGATGTCGACACCGTCACCATCGACGAATTCGTGAAAACCGTCCCCGAGGCCAACATCAAGTTCATCAAGATCGATATAGAAGGCCACGATCTGAATGCCATCAAAGGCGGGCTCGATACCATCCGGGCGCATCAACCGTTGATCCTCACCGAATTCGCACCGGAAGGGCTCTCTATCAATGATCCGGGTGCGCTGGTCCGGCTGTGTGGCGAACTGGACTACCGTATTTTTGCCTTTGCGAGAGAGTCCAGCTAC
Source organism: Rhodospirillaceae bacterium (assembly GCA_018660305.1). The sequence continues at coordinate 8,917 of JABJKO010000150.1, read as the reverse complement.
GCCGCGGCCGATCTCCGGGAAATGGCGGCGGAGGATTTAGGCCGGGTCTGGGTAAAAATGCTGTTCCTGGTGCCGGAACGGCTTCAGTCGGCTTTCCGCCGCTGACGAATAATTTATCTATGAGCCTCTTCCGGCACTTCCTGGCGGCGGTCACTAACCCCACGGGGAGGCCCCATGTCGCTGCGGCGCCGGCAGGGGCCGAAATAGCCCTTGGTCCGGATAAAGTTACGGGGGTGACTGATGACCGATGCAATGCGTCGGCCCACGTTACTCACCGAAATGGGCTTGGCGAGAAACTCGTTCACGCCCGCATCACGCGCTTCGGAAATGCGCCGGTACTCGGTATAGGCCGAGAGCATGATGATGGGGATGTAGGGATTGGGGCTGTCTTTTGCCGTCCGCACCAGCTTGGTAAAATCGATGCCGTCCAGCGGATCCATTTTCCAATCGACGATGGCCAAGTCGAATGGCGTATTCTTGAGTTCCTTGAACGCCGCCGCCGCGTCTCCGCATTCCCGAACATAGACGCAGCCGAGTGCTCCCAGGATTGACCGGACGATATGGCGCATGTGTCGGTTGTCATCGACGACCAGCACTTTGAAATCCTGCAAACTGACAAAATCAGCCATCAGCGATCAACGGTTCGGGATACAGGGGGGGACATCATAGGGTAGGAATCGGTGCTCAATCATTAATTATTAGCGCAGTCGGCTATGTATTTTCTATTCCTTTGTCTAAACGAAATTCATTAAGGATGCGGGAAGGCCCCCTATTTGAAAGGGCGTTCAAGTATTAAAAACAGTTATAGAAAACCACTATGGAATGGCGGATAACGACCGGATAATGAAATGCGGGTGAGGTCCCCTGGGGTGGTCCGCCTGGCCCGGCCAAACCGGCGCGGGAGTTGATTCAATCTGGTGCATGCAATATGACGACCACCCACAAGCGATCTGCAACGAATCGTCCGCTGATAACAGGCAGTCGGTTCATGGCCATCGAAAGATCCCCGGAATGAGTACCGAAAACAAATCCCACGCGTTCCCCCTGTCGCAAAAAAGCAACGACAAGCCGCTTAAAGGCGTGCGCGTGATTGATGCGGGGAACATGGTCGCGGCGCCCTTTGCGACCGTGCTACTGGCGGATCTTGGCGCGGATGTCGTCAAGCTCGAACATCCCGAAAATGGCGATGGTCAGAGAAAGCTCGAGCCCATTACCAAGGAAGGCATACCGCTCTGGTGGAAATCGATCTCGCGCAATAAGCGCTGCGTGACCCTGAATTTGGGAAAGCCGGAAGGCGCCGAGATCTTCAAGGAACTCTGCAAGACCGCCGATGTGGTGGTGGAAAACTACCGACCGGGCACCTTCGAGCGCTGGGGAATCGGTCAGGATGTGATCGAACAGATCAACCCCAACATCGTCATGCTGAGGATCTCCGGTTTTGGGCAGACCGGTCCCTACGCCAACCGGGCCGGATTCGGCCGCGTCGCCGAGGCCATGGCCGGTCTCACCAATCTGATCGGCGAGCCGGACGGGCCCCCAATGACGCCGGGTTATCCGTTGGGTGATCTGATCGCCGGGCTGTTTGGCGCGTTCTCGGTCATGGTCGCGCTATATAATCGCGATGCGAAAGGCGGCACCGGGCAGGCCATCGATCTCGCCCTGTTCGAATCGGTGCTCCGGCTGCTGGATTTCGACCCTATCCAGTACGACCAGATGAATGAGATTCACAGGCGAAGCGGCAACAGCGCCGCCTATGTGGCGCCGAGCTCCACCTTCCAGTCATCCGACGGAAAATGGCTGACCCTGGCGGCCAGTACCCAGAGTGTCTGGCTGCGTCTGGCCAAGGCCGTCGATCGCGAAGACATGACGACGGATCCGCGATACGCCGAAAATCCGGATCGCCTGGAGCGTTCCGATGAGGTCAACGGCGCCATCGGAGAGTGGATCGAGCAACGCACCCTCGCCGAGGTGGTCAAACGCTTCGAGGAATATGAGGTGGCCTTCTCGACCATCTATGACGCAAAGGACATGTTCAACGACGCCCAGTATCAGGCGCGTGAAGCCCTGGTGCGGGTCCCGGATTCGGATCTGGGTGAAGCCGTCGTCCAGAACGTGATTCCGAAATTCTCCAAGACCCCGGGCTCGGTGGATTGGCTGGGCCCCAAAATGGGCACCCACAATGAGGAAATCTTCTGCGACGAGCTGGGATTTTCCGCCGAAAAGCTGCAGGCGCTGAAAGACGCAAAAATCATCTAGAGAATTTTCCACTCATGTGGAATCGCTCCGGCCCGTTCCCCCACCCGCCACGTCTATCTGAATACCCAACCATTGACGTCCCGCAGCCTGTTGCCGTATATTTGTGTGACTAGTCAACAATTAGAGATCGAAGTTTTTCTTCGCGTTGGAAATCTTAGGAAAAATCCTATATCGTCCAGGCGAGGGTGACGCGGCAAACGCACGGATCCGGGCTTGTTGGGGCCTGAATCGAGCGGCCATGCTGCGAGGGGCATGAAAGAGGATACGCAGAGATGGCGCCACAGGATGCTGCCGTTGAGAACAAGGCTTCGGGGGACGGCGCGAAGCCGGCACGGGTCGATTTTGCCACCAACCCCGACAAATATAATCACTGGAAACTGACAATCGATGGCAACATCGCCTACCTCGCCATGGATGTGAGCGAGGATTCGACGCTCAATCCCGGCTATGAGCTGAAACTCAATTCTTACGATCTCGGCGTCGACATCGAGCTTTATGACGCCATCCAGCGGCTTCGGTTCGAACACCCCGAAGTCGGCTGTGTTGTCATGTGCTCGAATAAGCCCAACGTGTTCTGTGCCGGCGCCAATATCCGGATGCTGGGTAAGTCGACCCATGACCACAAGGTGAATTTCTGCAAGTTCACCAACGAGACCCGTAACGGCATCGAAGACGCGTCGGAAAATTCCCGCCAGAAATTCATTTGCGCCATCAACGGCACGGCGGCTGGCGGCGGATATGAGCTGGCGCTGGCCACCGACTACATCATGCTGATCGACGATGGCGCGTCCACCGTATCCCTGCCCGAACTGCCGCTTCTGGCGGTGCTGCCGGGCACCGGCGGGCTGACCCGGCTGGTGGATAAACGGAAAGTCCGGCACGATCGAGCCGATGTGTTCTGCACCACTACCGAGGGCATGCGTGGCAAGCGGTCGGTCGACTGGAATTTGATCGACGAACTGGTGCCGCGCTCCAAGTTCGATGAGACCGTGGCTATTCGGGCCCGGGAATTTGCCGGTCAGACAGACAGGCCGGCCGATGGTAAGGGCGTAGAACTGACGCCGCTCAACGTCACCTACGGCGACGACAAGGTGGTCTATGATCACATCACAATCGAGATCGACCGCTCGCTTAATGTGGCCAATTTCTCCTTCACCGGACCGTCGGAAGCCCCACCCGCAGATGCGGCCGGCGTTGCCGCGCAGGGCGTTGATTTCTGGCCGTTCGCCTTCGCCCGTGAGCTGGACGACGCCATCGTTCATATGCGGCTTAATGAAAACGAACTGGGCACCTGGGTGTTCCGGTCCGCCGGCGACAATGCGTTGGTGGAAGCCTATGACAAGCTGCTCGAGGCCAATCAGGACGACTGGCTGGTGCGCGAGATCACGCTGTATCTCAAGCGATCCCTCAAGCGGGTCGATGTCAGCGCCCGCAGCCTGATCACTCTGATCGAGCCGGGCAGCTGTTTCTCCGGTACGCTGCTTGAGTTCGCCCTGATCTCCGACCGGTCCTATATGCTCGATGGCACTTTCGAAGGCAGTAATCTGCCGGCGCCCACGGTCCGTATGACGGGTATGAACTTCGGTCCCTATCCCATGTCCAATGGCCTGACCCGGCTGGAAACCCGGCTTCTGGGGGAACCCGAAAAGGTCACCGAGGCCAAAGCCAATCAGGGAAATGATCTGGAGGCAGCCGATGCCGATGAGGCTGGCCTTGTGACCTTCATCCCCGACGATATCGACTGGGAAGACGAGGTGCGTCTCGCCATCGAGGAACGCGCCAGCTTCTCGCCCGACGGTCTGACGGGTATGGAAGCCAACCTCCGTTTCGCCGGACCGGAAACCATGGAGACCAAGATCTTCGGCCGTCTCAGCGCCTGGCAGAACTGGATCTTCCAGCGGCCCAACGCGGCCGGCCCGGAAGGGGCCCTGAAACTTTACGGCACCGGACAACGCAGTCAATTTGATCCCAAGAGAGTATAAGCATGTCGATCGATCTCAATGCCCGTATACCCAACAATGTGGATCTGAACGAAGACCGCCGCCTTCAGCGGGCGCTGGAATCCTGGCAGCCCAGCTTCATCAACTGGTGGAAGGATCTCGGACCGGAAGGCACGCTGGATTACGACGTCTATCTTCGCACCGCGATCAGTGTCGAAGCCGATGGCTGGGCGAATTTCAGCTATGTGAAAATGCCAGAATATCGTTGGGGCATCTTCATGGCGCCGCCGGTCGAGGGCCGCACAATTCCGTTCGGTGAACACAAGGGCAAGCCGGTGTGGAATGAAGTCCCCGGCGAATACCGGGCGTCGCTGCGCCGCCTGATCGTAACGCAGGGCGACACCGAACCGGCGTCTGTCGAGCAGCAGCGTCTGCTGGGCCTGACCTGTCCGTCACTCTACGATCTGCGCAATCTGTTCCAGGTCAATGTGGAAGAGGGCCGCCATCTCTGGGCCATGGTCTATCTGCTGCATGCCTATTTTGGCCGCGATGGCCGCGAGGAAGCCGAAGCAATGCTGGAGCGCCATTCCGGCGATCCCGACAAGCCGCGTATTCTCGGCGCGTTCAATGAAAAGACGCCGGACTGGCTGTCCTACTTCATGTTCACCTTCTTCACCGACCGCGACGGCAAGTACCAGCTGTCATCACTGGCCGAGTCCGGTTTTGATCCGGTGGCGCGGACCTGTCAGTTCATGCTGACCGAGGAAGCCCACCACATGTTCATCGGCACCACCGGTGTCATGCGCGTCGTCACCCGCACCTGCGAAATCATGAAGGAGCTGGGCACCGACGATCCGGCGAAAGTGCGCGAAGCCGGCGGCATCGATTTGCCGACCCTGCAGAAATACATCAATTTTCATTTCAGCGTGTCGGTTGATCTGTTTGGGCAGGAAGTTTCGACCAACGCGGCGAACTATTATACCGCCGGGCTCAAAGGCCGCTTCGAGGAAACAAAAATCGAAGACGATCATGAGCTCAGCAACGACAGCTACAGCGTGACCATGCTGAAGGATGACAAGATCGTCCAGGTGGATGAAAATGCCCTGCTCGCCGTCAATGAACGGCTGCGCGACGACTATGTGACGGATTGCCAGATTGGCGTCGACCGCTGGAACAAGGTCATGAAGCGCCACAAATTCGACTTCCAGTTCAAGCTGCCCCATCGCGGTTTCCACCGCGCCATCGGTTTCTTCGGGGATGTGAAAATATCACCCGACGGCAAGGTGATCACCGAAGCCGAGTGGACCAAGAACGTCAATGATTGGCTGCCATCGCAGGAAGACCGCCTCTTCGTGCTGTCGCTGATGACCAAACCGATCACCGAACCGGGCAAGTTCGCCAACTGGGTCGCCCCGCCCAGCCGCGGCATCGACGGCCATCCCCTCGATTTCGACTACGTCCGTTTCAACTGACCCCTTAACGGGGCCAACGCAAAATCTTCCGTCGCTTGCGGCGGGGGGTTTTGTTAGTGGACATATTCATCAAATTAAATTGTCATCCCGGACTTGATCCGGGATCCATGTTTGCCGCGTTTTCTGGGTCCCGGCTCAAGGCCGGGATGACAAATTTAGTTTGTCTTATGCGATGGATTGTCCAGATCTTCTAATTCCCGCCCGGGATGCCGCTGCCTTCCTTGTAGAGCCATTCGACGCCGGTATAGGCGCCCGCCGGGTCGCGGCCGGCGAGGATCATGTTGCGCAGTTCCCGCGTGACGCCGTGGGCGTGATAGACATCGCCATAGAACCGCGCGGTGAGCTGGACTCTTCCGGTTCGCAAATAACGAGCAGGCGGGTATTCGGTGAAGGCGCGTTCGATATCGCCATCATGCTTTTCCAGCAGGTCGGCAAGACAGACGGAATCTTCCATGGCCATACCGGCGCCGGCGGCGAGATACTGCAACATGGGATGCGCCGCATCGCCGATCAGGGTTACGCGTCCCTTTGTCCATTCCTTGACCGGCACCCGGTCGCACAACACCCACATCTTCCAGACATTGATCTTGTCGAGCAGTGCCTGGACCTGCGGCGCCGCGCCGGCAAAATGCTCTCGTAGTTCCTCGGGGTCGCCAAACTCGTCCCAGCCTTCGACATATTTCTGGCTGTGGAATACGGCGACGATGTTGAACAGCTCACCCCGGCGCAGTTTGTAATGGACCAGATGATTGCGCGGCCCGCCCCACAGGACGACATCCTCCATCCATTGATCCAGTTCCGGCGGAACGTCGGCGATGGGCAGTACCGCGCGATAGGCGATATGGCCGGAGACGATGGGATCACCGTCATCAATGATGGTCCTGCGAATTTTCGACCACAGCCCGTCGGCGCCAATCAGGGCTCGGCCGGTGACGTTTTCACCGCCCGCCGTCTGCACGGTGACGATCTTGCCGTCATCTTCATAGCCGGTGACTTCGATGCCGGCCCGCAGATCGATCTCGTCCATTCCCTGACAGGCTTCGAGCAGCACATTGTGCAAATCGGCACGGTGGATGACGCCATAGGGATTGCCGAAATGCTGTTCGAATTTCTTGCCCAGTGGCATGCGCATAATTTCTTCACGCGAAAGACTGTCCATCATGATGATGTTCTGCGGATAAAAGGCGATATCGCGCATGGCCTCTGCCACGTCTAGCCGGCCAAACACGCGATCGACATTGGGGCCAAGCTGGATACCCGCGCCGATCTCGCCAAATTCCTCGGCCTGTTCCAGCACGATTGAGCGGTATCCCTTGAGCGCGAGGGCCCGTGCCATGGCGAGGCCGCCGATGCCGCCGCCGGCGATCAGGAACGGGTCATCTGTATCTTTGGCCGCCAAGATCTTTTCTCCTGCTAAATACGTGGTTCTACTGAGGCCGTAATATTTGAACCCGGTCAGGGCAACGGATACCCTGTCGTCGAATACTAGGGAGTCTCCACCATGCGTGACAACACGCTGACAGTCGATGCGTCGAAAAGTCCCGGCGACATTATCTTTGCCCCAAATTTCAACGTGGCGGTGCCGTTTATCGACCGCCACCTGGAGGAGGGAAGGGCGGATAAGGTCGCGATCCGGGGGGATTTCGACGATGTGACCTATGGTGCCCTGGCGGAGCGGGTGAATCGTTGTGGCAACGCGCTGCAATCACTCGGTCTTCTGCCCGGTGCGCGCATTCTGATGATGGTCAAGGATTGTCCCGAGTTCTTCTATCTGTTCTGGGGCGCCATAAAAGCAGGCTATGTGCCGGTGCCCCTGAACACGTTGCTGCGGGCTCCTGACTATCAGTTCATGATGGAAGATTCCAAATGCGATCTGGTGGTCTATTCCCCGATCTTCGCGACGGAGGTTGAAGCCGCGCTGGCTGACGCTTCTCCCAGGCCCGCCCATGTCCTGCTTGCCGAAGGGGAGGACTCTATCACCAGCCTGATGGAGATTGCCTCGGCCGATCTTGAACCGGCGCCGGCCTCCGCCACGGAAGATTGCTTCTGGCTTTATTCATCGGGCTCCACCGGCCGCCCCAAGGGGACCGTGCATTCCCATCGCGATATGCCGGTGACCTGCGTTCATTATGCCGTCGGTGTCCTGGGCCTCGAAGAAGACGATGTGTGCTTCTCCGCCGCCAAGCTGTTCTTCGCCTATGGGCTTGGGAACGCCATGACCTTTCCGTTGTGGGTCGGGGCGACGGCGGTGCTCGCCGCAGGCCCGCCCAGCCCGGACATGACATTCCAGATGATCGAGACCTATAAGCCGACGATCTATTACGGGGTGCCGACGCTCTATGCGGCGCAATTGCGCGCCCTGGAAAGCGCGTCACCGGATCTGTCGTCGGTGCGCGCCTACGTGTCGGCCGGCGAAGCGCTGCCCGGTGACATCTTCCGGCGCTGGCAGGAGAAAACCGGTGGCGTGATCCTCGACGGAATCGGCTCCACCGAGATCCTGCATATTTTTATTTCCAACGCCCTTGGCGATTACAAGGCGGGCGTCAGCGGACGGTTGGTCCCCGGCTACGAAGCCAGAATACTCGATGAAAACGGCAACGAAGTGGATCGGGGCGATAGCGGTGAGCTGATGATCAAGGGCGCCTCCATTGCCAAGTATTACTGGAACAATGTGCAAAAGACCGCGGCCACCATGCGGGGCGAGTGGATCAACACCGGCGACACTTACTATCAGGACGATGAAGGGTACTTCGTCTATTGCGGGCGCAACGACGACATGATGAAGGTGGGCGGCATCTGGTGCTCACCGTTCGAGATTGAGGCCAAGCTGATCGAACATCCCAAGGTCCTTGAAGCGGCCGTCGTGGCCCGCGCCGACGATGATGAACTGATCAAGCCCGAGGCCTATATCGTGCTCAACGACAAGGATGACGCTTCCGATGCGATGTCCGGCGAACTGCTGGAGCACTGCAAGGACGGTCTCGCCCGCTACAAATACCCCCGCTGGTTCAATTTCGTCGACGAACTCCCCAAAACCGCCACCGGCAAAATCCAGCGGTTCAAGTTGCGGGAATAGGATGCGTTCGACGTCGCGTCTTTAAATATAAACAAATGCCCGTCATTGCCAGTGTTGCGACAATGACGGGCGTTTGCTGACGTTTCTTTTGTTCAAGGTCTAAATGGCTGTCGAAATATTAGCGATTAATCTGCAATGGCGAGTACTGTCGCCGACCGCTCCGGGTAACCGCG
>JABJKO010000060.1 GCA_018660305.1 Rhodospirillaceae bacterium | reverse complement strand
GTCTCGGTCTCCGGCGTCGCGATATGGAGCGTGCGGCGATCGATCAGCTTGTTTTCGGGGGCGGCCGAGAGCCCGCCCCGCCCCGCCTTGGCATTGCCCACCTGTAATTCGACAAAGCATGGCGGGATAAAATCGATCACCTGCCAGCGATCCACATTGCCGGTATAGCCGGTGACTTCCACATGGGTCGGCGCCGGGGCGATGTCCTCCATCTGCCGGGTGACACGCACCTTGTCCCCGTCCCGCTCTGTGCCGGTTTTGCCGCCTTCCGCGACGCCGCCGGCGCCGATGGTGTTCTTATGGGTAAAACTGAGATGGGTCAGATCCATGAGATTGTCGATGAGGAGGCGGTAATCGAATTGCCCCCGAAGGCTGGCATAGCGCGCATTCAACCCGGCCTGCACGGCAAACGGAAAATCGAAGGGCGTCCGGTTCGCCGCCGGATCGGCATCGCCCGGCCAGACATGGACGAATCCCTGTTTCTCGATCACCGGATAGGAGCGAACACAGGCCCCCGGCGGGATGCGGTCCTGGCTGGGCACCCGCACACAGGCGCCACTGCCGTCAAAGGTGAAACCATGATAGCCGCACTGGATATGATCGCCGACCACCTCACCCAGTGACAACGGCGCCTGACGGTGGACGCAGCGGTCCTCGAGCGCGATCACCGCACCCCGAGTGTCCCGATAAAGAACGATAGGCTGGTTCAGCAGGGTGCGCGCCAGCGGCTTGTCCGATACTTCGGTGGAGAGCGCGGCCACGTACCAGCGATTATGCAGAAAGGGTGCGGTCTCGGACATTCATTTCCCCTGTATCAGGGGAAGACTAGGCATTGCCTCGCCGCCCCGTCAATCGGAGCTATTCAGACAAACGAAAACGGCGGCTCTTTAGGAGCCGCCGTCTCGTTTAACCGGTCGGTTTTCCGATCCGGTATTGGTTTGGCTTAGGCAACCATCTTGCGACGGCGACGGATCGCGGCGAGGCCGACCAGGCCGATGCCGAGACCCGCGAGGGTGCCGGGTTCGGAAACAACGCCCTGGAAGCCGCCACAACCCTGAACCTGACTGTCACAGACCTGCAGGATGATATCCAGAGGCGCGGTGTTGCCGGTGGGATCCGTGACGATCATGCTGAGCGAAAAGAGGTCGCCAACCTGGGCATTACCGCCGCTGGTGGTGTCCGTATCCCAGCTGATATCGCCCGTGAGCGCGTTAATCGACAGATTCAGCGGGTTGGCAAATCCGGAACCCGCTTCCGTGGCCGTGGCGAGCGCGAAGCCGTGCGGTCCCCCATCGGGATCACTCAGGGAGAACGGGTTGAACATCTGGATACCCCCGTCCGGGACCAGGAAAATGGGAGAGCTGCTGCCCGCGTTGGGGCTGCTGCCCATGCCAAGGTTGACCACCGAATGTAGTTCGAAAGCTCCACCGGCATTGTTCTGAAGAGAACCGATACGGCAGCAATCATTGTTGGCGTAAATGGCTGTGAAGGGACCCGCAACGCCGTATGTGTGGGTGGCTGTAGAGGTAACGCCGATCCAGTCATTGGCGGCAAATACAGTTGTGACCGAGGAATTCGCCGAGACATTTACAGTCGCCCCGTCGCCAAAGCTCAATGTGCCATCCGACCCAAATAAATTGATAGGATCGCCAAGATTAGGAGCGCCGAAAAAGCTTCTCCGCCAAAAGCTTGTTACGGTAAAATCGATGGTGTTCGCCGCAACGGCACTGGGCGTCCACGCGATACTGCCGCCGCGCCAATGGCTCGCCTGCGCGCTGGCGCCCGCCAGCATGATGGCCGCGCTGATGCCAGCAGCGGCCAGGGCCCGAAGCCCGTATTTCTTTAGTTCAAACATGAATCCATCCTCATCATTTTTATTAGCCCACTTGTCCCAACCCCTAATTCAGGGAATACCATGCAAGAATCATGCCAACTTTTGAAAATTGTTGAATTTCAATGGCTTAGAAAAATGGTTAAAGATGAAATTCGGGGAACTGTAAAATATTCCGACGGTTTTTCGTCGAATTCCGGAAAATCGGTGAAAAACTGTAAAATCCACCGACACACCAAAAAGGCGTATTTCCTTGTTTTTATTGCTTCTTTTAATACCCCATGGCGTCGGTGACGGCGGGCTCGCCAGCCGACGTAAATCCGATTGATTTCAGTCAAAGCGGGGACTTACGGATCAGCGGATCATGCTCTGCATTTCGGAGGCGATTGTCCCCCGCACGCCCAGCGACAGCGCCTTGCGCGCCGCGTCGCTCGCCGCCCCGGACCGGTTCCGCGATTTGTGAATTTTTGCCAGACGGTAAAAATAAAGCGGGTTCTTCCGGTGCTGCTTTTGGACACCCTCCAAGACCGACAGAGCCGCGCTATGATCACCGCCGAGATGAAGGATCCAGCCATATTCCAGCGTGATGTGCGGGTTGTCGGGCTGGAGCTGCATCGCGCGGCCAATATACTCGCGCGCCTCCTTGGCGGTTGCCGGCGACTGCGCCAGATTCTTGGCCAGCACCATGAGCGTCGCCAAATGGTCGGGGGAATGCTTCAGAATGGTGCGGAATTGCCGGTTGGCGGCGTCCTTCCGCCCCTCTTCGTCGTCGTAAAGCGCAACATCGTAGAGCAAATCCGGGTTGTTCGGATTAAATTTCAGGGCCTGACCGATGATCTCCTTGACCCGTTTGTACCCACCAGTCCGATATGCGATTTCCGACCGGTATACCCAGTAGCCAATGTTGCGTGGAGACAATTCCGTCGCGCGGCGCATGGCCGCCATGGCGCCCCGACGATCTCCCTTGCCGAGCAGCAGGCGTGCCCTCAATTGATACGTTTCGGGGAAGTCCGGATGGCGTTTTTCCACCGCTGACAATTGGGTCAGCGCGCGATGGCCATCGCCCTTCACCGCGTGAAGTGTCGCCAGCATGATTCCGATCATCGGCTGGCCCGGAAAACGTGTGGCGAATTTTTCCACGTCGCCATAGACAATTTGCGGTTTGCGCGCCTGCATCGCCGCGTCCATGAATTCCCGTAGAACGGTTGTCGCCTCATGCCCCTGCGACACCGCATCCAGCAGGGTACGATAAGACCGGGCCGCCTTCTCGAGCGATCCATTCACCACATGCAGCCGGGCCAGTTCGCGGTGCAATGCTATATATTTCTCCGGCGATTTCGCCAGCACGGCTTGCAGCGTCTCCACCGCCCCACGGTAATCGCCCTTCAGGTTCTGAACTGCCGCGCGCGGCACCGCGAGGCGTGGGTCGGTTATTGCAAGATGCCCCGCGAGGGCCCGCAAGGCAGTCTCCGCCGCAGCGCCATCCTTCAAACCGACGAGGGTGACAATCAGAACACGAAGGGTTTCGATCTGCGCCGCTCTGGATGTGTCGCCGTCGATCTTACCCGCAAGGAGAGATCGTGCCGCATGATACTGCCCCTGCTGATTGTAGATTTCCGCCAGCCGAACGTGAAAAGGTGACAGCTTGTTGCCGGCACCTTCCTGCGCGGCGACCAGTTCCCGGAAATGGCCGACGGCTTTTACAATATTGCCAAGAGACATTTCCAGGGGCGCAAGATGCAGTAGCGCATAGCGGTTCGTTTTATCGCCATTATAAGCCTTCTGGAGCATTTCATGACCGAGCGCGGTCTGGCCGAGGCGCAAACGAACCACTCCCATTTTGGCAAGCGCCTTCATATTGTCCGGCTTCAGGTTCAGCACCCGGTTAAACGCGGCTTCCGCTTCGACAAATTTGTTGTCTTCGAGGGCGATGGTTCCCTGGATCTCAAGACCGAGGGGATGATCCGGATTGTTCCTCATAAAATCATTCAGGGAATACCGGGCGGCGCCTCGTCGCCCGCTCTGAAGGTCCACGATAATCTGCTGCAACCGTGGCGGGACGTCGCCCGACCCCGAGCCCATCCCCATTAAATCGTTAAAAACGCTAGGGCTGTTTTTATCAAGGAAGCCAGCACCCTCACTTTGAATCGGGGCGGCCTTAATCTGTCCCCCCATGAAGGGCACGGAGAGGATTACAACGACCGCAAGCCGCCAGGCACATTTACGCATCAGATCGGGCCCCAATTTTCAAAAATCGATAGAATACGGGGAGAATCATGCCACGGAGACTTTAAAACCGCCTGAACAGTTAGACTCATTTTAGTAAAACAGCTGGGTTAGAAAACCTGTCGATTGGTTAACGAGTCGCGAGTATCCGGTTACGAACTCAATCCTGATTTTGCCGCTGCGGCACGATATGGGGCGTATAGCCGGGCCGTTTCTTGACCGGCCGGGCTTTCTGCGGGGCGGCGAAGAACTGGGGTTTTTCCGTATCGCGGTCATTGGCGAAAGGCCGCTTCATTTTGGTTTTGGTTCCGGCTTTCCTGGCGTCCCGCTGGGCCCCATGAAGCTGTTTGGCCAGCTCTTCGCTATAGGGAAGCATATAGGCCCGGGGTTCCGTCGCGCCCGACAATTGCAGCCACAGAAATATATTCCGCCCTTCGACAATGCGCGCGCCGAGAACCGTTGCCTCCTTGGCATTGCGATGGACCCATTCGATGGCGACCGGTTTTGGCCGGCTCAGCAGGTCCGACACCGCCGCATAAGCGGTGGGAATAAACAGCCCCGCCGCCGCAATGGCGGCAAACCGTATCCAGGTCTTGCGCGGCGCCCAGATGCCGATATTGGACAAGACCGCCGCAATGACCACCAGAACCACAAAGAATATGCCGAGCTGGCTCATCATGGCGCGGCCGCCCTCAGCTCCTTGGGCAGATTGTGAATACTGCCGGGAACCAGATCGCCCTTCTCTGTCAGCCGGAAGCGGAAGGCGGTGATTTCCTGATTGATATGTTCAAGGGTCAGATTTGTCTGGACCAGCGGTATGGCCGAGGCCTGCGGGTCCTTTTTCAGACTGGCGACTATTGAAACCGGAACGGGACTCTTGCCCGACGCGTTCCTGTACAGATGGACGTTCACCGTATATTCGCCGGCCGGCCGTCCCCGGCTATAGGCCACTTCGTAATTGACGTTGCTGGTATCGTCCCGGTGCCCAAGGTCGTCGCGCAGCAGATTGAAGATCAGCCCGCCCTGGTTGGAATAGCCCACCGGCACATCCCTTGGTCCCTTTACCCAGAGATCCACATCGGTGTTCAGACTGTCCGGCCAGCGCAGTTCGACAATTACATTGCCCGGCGGGGTCGCCGTCTTGACCGCCTTGCCCGGCGGGTTGAGGTGAGGCAGCAGGATGATCACGATGGCGACGAAACCGGCCAGCGCCAGCATGATCACATCGCGGAAAACCGTGTCGCTGCTTTCGACGTCAAGAGGATCAAGCCCGTCCATGGGACTCGCCGAATTCGAGAAGGGCGGTAATCAGCTTCACTGTCCCGGTCGCGAGCAATTGGTAATTGGCCATCAGCCAGACATTGAGGATCGCGCCCACCAGGGTGGTGTAGAGCGCCGTCGACATGCCTTCCACCAGAGTCGAGACCATGGGCGTGACGGCCTTGATATCCGACGCGTTTTCCGGATCGACCCCCGACAGCGCGATGATAAAGCCGATGACCGTGCCGATAAGCCCGAGGATAACCAGGCTGTTGGCAATGTTCCGGACAATACCGATCCGGTGTGACAGCTTTAACCGCAGGGTGCCCGCGAGGATCATCCGGCTATCAGGCGTATTGCCCCGAAGCTGCGCCAGATAGGCCTGAGCACGGGACGCGGTAAGCGGATCAAACGCCCTGATCTGATTGAGATCGGTGCTGGTCTGCCAGATCTTCCGGGCGCACAGGGCCAGTCCGGCCAGGAAGACCACGCCGATGGCCGCCGACAGATGGGTTCGATCCGACGCCAGAACCAGATGCACGAGGCCCTGGAGATAAGCGGCGGCAAGGAGACCAAACCCGACCATGTTGAGAAGCAGGAAGCGGACCACCAGGAGAAATTTCAGGCGATCCGGATGGGTGTCGTCCGACGCCCGCGTCAGCCATGAGAGATGAGCGTCCGTCGCCACATCAGTACCGGCGGTAGTGTCAGAACCTCTATCTTCTTGCGGCGAAATCAGCGCCGCGGCCT
>JABJKO010000196.1 GCA_018660305.1 Rhodospirillaceae bacterium | reverse complement strand
GCGGTGGTGACCGGCGCCAACATACGGGAAGCGGTCATGTCGGCGGTCTATCTGCAGGTCAACGCCAAGCTGCAGATGCAGGCGCTGCAACTGGGCGAGCCCACCTATCTGTCCGAGGGCGAGGTCGCGAGCACGTTCAAGCGCCAGATGAGCCCGCTGGGGCTCGATCGAGCCTGGGAATATTGGGTTGTCAGGTCGGGCTGCGCCACCATGTGAAGACGGCGCCACATCAGAAAGCGGGAGGCTTTTATGTCCGAGACCGTGCTTGTGTTGCGAAATGACGATGTTCGCGGGCTGTTGCCCATGGAGGAAGCCATCGAGGTGGTCGAGGAGGCCTATGCCGATCTCGGTCATAACAATGCCCAGGTGATCAACCGCCGGCGGATCCATATTCCGCTGGATGACGACGAGCAGCGCCGCTGGTTTTTCATGAACGTCATCCCGGGCGCGGTGCCGTGCCAGAATGTGGCGGCGGTGCGTCTCGGCGTGCGTCACGTCACCTTTCCCTTCATCGGTGGGGAGAAACGCAAGCAGTTTGTCGGCGGTATGACCGGGCTGGTCATGGTCTGGGAAATGGACAGCCGCAAGCTGATCGGAATCGTCCAGGACGAACCCATCTCGCCGCTCCGCGTCGGCGCCACATCGGGGGTGGCCGCCAAGTATCTCGTGCGGCCCGACGTGGAGATCGCGGGCCTGATCGGCGCCGGGCAGCAGGCCGTGGGGCAGATCACCGCCCTGATGTCGGTCAGGCCTTCCATAAAGACGGTCAAGATCAACTCAATCCGCCCCGAACGGCGCGAGAAATTCGCCCAATGGGTGGGGCAGAAATTCGGTGTCCATGCCATCGCCGTCGACAGCGCCGAAGAAGCCGTGCGGGACTCAGACGTGGTCTTTACCGCCACCACCGCCACCGATCCCTTTATCAGGGGCGAATGGCTCAAGGAGGGCGTCCACGTCACCGGCATGATCGGCGCGCCCTACTGGGATGCGCGGCGCGAGCTCGATGACGAGGTGATGCAGGTGGCCGACATCGTTGTCGTGAACTCCATCTCGCAGATAAAGCAGGACCTTCAGCCCGAGGTGATGAAACCTATCCGCAAGGGCATGCTGTCGTGGGATTACGTCACCGAGCTGTCCGATCTCTGCATCGGCAAGTTCCCGGGCCGCATGGGCAATTCGCAGATTACCGTGCACAGCAACAATGTGGGCATGGGCATCCAGTTCGCCGCGGTGTGCAAGCGGGTCATCGAAAAGGCGAGGGAGCAGAATATCGGCACCGAACTGCCCGCCGACCTGTTCATCGCCACCGAACATCCCGAGGACAAGCAATTCACGATTTAGATCTGGTGCAATCCGGAGGAAGGCAAAACCCCCGCCGAAACGGGGTTTTTGACATTCATGTCTAAGGCGTACTCAGCCGAGCAGTTCTTTCAGCGTCTCTTCGAAGCCTTCGTCGTCCCAGCCGAACGGGCCTTTCTTGCCGGCATAGACGATCTTTCCATCTCCATCGATGAGGAACTGCCGCATGGGCAGCCCGACATATTTCTTTTCCACATCGTTGTCGATGCGGTCCACCAGCATGGGCATATCCAGCCCCAGATTGATCTGGCACGCGGACGCCACTTCGGTGCGTTCCTCGTCGGTGGCGGGTTCGTCATAGATGATGTCTTCGATCAGATTGTTCGGCACCTGCCACCCCTGCGCGGGGTGGGCCTCGCGGATATAGATGATGTAGAACTGAACCTGGTCTTTGTACTTGGCGTAGAGTTCGTTAAGGCGCACGGCCTTCCCACGAAAAGGGGGTCACGTGTATGACCCGAACGCGATGGCGACAGGCTTCCCCCTGAGCTTGGAGAGTTGCACCTGTTCGCCGGTGCGTTTCCGGTTTGGGTCGAGCACGTCGGCGACGAAATCGGGCGCTTCCGAACCAACCTGCGGCACATGGGCCTCGCGGGCTTTTTCCTCCGCCATGTGGCCGTTGAGGTGTTCCTCGTCGATATCGGAAATCTCCACCCACACATTCTTTCGCGTAACCATGTCCATGGCGCCGTATTCTTCCAGCGTCACCGGACTTTCGGTAACTTTTCCTGGCATCTCGCTGCTCCTTTTTATGAACCTTCGCCGCTGACCTTAGCAAATGGGTTGTCTGGCCCATAGTCTCCTATGAGAAGATTGCTTCTTCAAGGACGGACCGGCCCGCGGGCGGCTTCATCAAGGGAATGTGAAGCCAGCGCGGCGGGCGAATTTTGCGCTAGTCCGACTCGCGGATAGACGCTAGCAAGGGGCGGAATTCTTGCAGCTATGTGTGATGGTAATGTCCGATCAGTCAGTTCTGCGCCAGTTTCCGCCCATGGGAATCTACGAAGTGCTTTTCGCCTTTCAGGATTCATCGGGAGCCTATCTCGGGGATCCGGGGACCCATCCGTGGGCCCAGGGATTTCCCATGACCACCCAGCTTCCGGGCGGCCCCGCACTTCCCTCCAGCATCGAATTCGACGCGCTGGATCTCAAATATCCGCCGGCGACGGGGACCACGGCGCTGCTGGAGGCGATCCGCGATTACTACAATCACTTCTATGATTCCGATCTGACGACGGACAACATTGCCGTCTTTGCCGGCGGGCGGCCGGCGCTGTTTGCGACCTTGTGTTTCCTGCAGCCCGAGTTTCAAATCCTGATTGAGGAAACCGAATACACGCCCTATTACGACGTGCTGAAACTGCTGGACCGCAAACTGAGCATCGTTCCCAGCAATGAAGCCAGTGGCTTCCGCCCGTCCATCAAGGATTATGACGCGGCGGATATTGCCCCCGGCGCCTCACCTTTTATCCTCAAGAGCAACCCGTGCAATCCCACCGGCGTCACATGGACCGGCCATGCGCTGGAGGCCCTGGTGAAATTCTGCTCGGCGGAGGGGCAGGGCGGCATCATCGATGAAGCCTATGAGTTCTTCCATTCGCCGGACCCGGTCAGCGCCATGAAGTATGTCCGTGATATCGATCATACGAATCTGTTTGTCATCGGCGCCGCCACCAAGGGGTTGCAGGTGCCCGGCATGCGCACCGGTTGGGCCATCGCGTCGAAGAAGAACATCGAGATATTCCGCAACTATTCGTCCCTCGGCATGGGCGGCGTGTCCCGCGCGTCGCAGCTCTTTGTGGCGAAACTGCTGGACCTGAAACGGGTCGCTCAAGCGCGCGTGGCAGTCTCTGAGTTCTTCGCGTCACAGCGCAACAAATACCGCGAGGCCTTCACCGATCTCGGCATGGAACTCCACACCGGCGATGGCGGTTTTTATCACTGGGGAAAACTACCCGGGGATCTCAGTGCCCGCGAGTTCAACGAACGGCTGTTCCAGAAGAACGCCGCCATCCTGCCCGGCACCTTGTGCGACATGCTGCGGCGCGGCGACGACGGGCCTTACAGGCAGCTGTTCCGTTTCTCGTTCGGCGCCGTCAAACCGGAAGAATTCGACCATAGCATCGCCATCCTGCGGGACTGCCTGAAATCCTGACCCCGCTTGCTTGTCGCGACCGGTGTTTCATGTCCGGTTTTGACCGGTGATCTCCCGGTGGCCTCAATGGTTCGAGACACCAAATTTCGTTGGTCGGGAGCCCGTTTGTAGCCAGTAAATGAGGCGTGATGGACTCCCCAACGACTGACGAATAGACTTTCAATGAAAGCGCGTGAATTGAAAATGCTGTGGCGGAAGAACGCGTCCACAGCAGGCTTGCGGTAACCCGACACCAGCGATGATAGGGAACAGCCCCGATGACAGCCAACTACGACCCAAAAGCAAATTACGAAATCAAGATTTGGGAAGAGGATTTCAGACACGTCCCCACGCGCATGCTGCTCGCCCGAATCTATCAACCGATCGGTGAGGGGCCGTTTCCGGTATTGCTCGACCTGCACGGTGGTGCCTGGACGTTCAAGGACCGCATGGCCAATGTACCAATGGCCGAAGCCATGGCGCGTAGCGGGCTCCTGACGGTGTCCGTCGATCTTCGCCTGGGCGGTGAAGCTCCGTATCCTGCCTCGGTGCAGGACGCGAACTACGGCATTCGCTGGCTGAAGATGAAAGCGCCCGGCTGGAAGGGCGATCCGTCCACGATGGGCTTGCTCGGCAGTTCCAGTGGCGGCCACGTGGCACAGTTGCTCGGCATGCGGCCGCAAGACCCGCGCTACAACGCACTGCCGTTGGAAGGACACAGAGAGATTGACGCGCGTGTGCACTATGTGGCGGCGCGGTCGCCGATCAGCGATCCGTTGGCACGCTACAACAACGCGCTTGCCAAGGGACGTCAGGAAATGGCGGATCGCCACCACGTATATTTCAATCCCTTCAGCGACATCGAAGAAGGCAACCCGCAAATGATCCTTGAGCGCAAGGAGCCGGTTGAATTGCCGCCGATGCTGGTGATGCAGGGCGGACTTGATGACAACGTCCTGCCGGCATTTCAGATAAAATTCGGTGAAACCTACCGTGCTGCCGGTGGCGAGTGTGACGTCACGGTCTTCGAGGGTTGCGACCACATGTGGGTGCTCGAACCTGGGCCTGAAACCGATCGCGCTCACGAAATGCTCAAGACATTCATCGCCCACCGGCTTCATGCTCTGCAAGAAGCGGCCTGATAGCGGAAGTTTGCTTCACGGGCGCTGAGGTCCAAGATGGGCCAACAGCGGGTGCCATCCGACGGAAAACAGGCGGTAGGCTTGGCGGGCCGGAGCGCGCCTGGGGAGCATTCTGTTCTGCACCGTCGCACCTATGCGGATGGAAATCCCGGGTGTAGGCTTCTCCCCATAAATCAAAGCCAATAAATCAAACAGGGAGATGAACTATGAAACGGTTGATCATCAGAGTTGCCGCTTTGGCCATCGCCATCATACCCCTTGCGGGTACGGCGTTTGCCGATGAGGTCGCGAATTTCTACAAGGGCCGCAACATCACCATGCTGATCGGCTCCGGCGCCGGCGGCGGGTATGATACCTATTCCCGCGTGCTGGGCCGTCATATGGGTCGCCATATTCCGGGCAATCCCCATATCGTGCCGCAGAACATGCCGGGCGGCGCCTCCATCAAGGCGGCGAACTACATGTATAATGTCGCGCCCAAGGACGGCTCGGTGTTTGCAGCGGTGTTCAACAGTCTGCCCATCGCGCCCATCGTCGGTAAGAAAGGCCCCAAGTTCGACATAAAGAAATTCGCCTGGATCGGCAGCATCGGCAAGCTGCAGAACATCTGCGCCACCTGGCATGCCAGCAAGACCCGCACGTTCTCTGACACCAAGGCGCGCCAGACCGTGGTGGCGGCCACCGGCGCCACCGGCAATGCGGCGGTCTATCCGACGCTTTTAAATGCGGTGTTGGGGACCAAGTTCAAGGTGGTTCAGGGCTACAAGGCATCGGGCGCCCGCCTTGCTGTCACCCGCGGCGAGGCGGACGGCATCTGCGGCATGGCCTACCAGACGCTGCTGGCCTCCAACCCCGCCTGGTTTTCCGGCAAGAAGCTCAACATTCTGGCCCAGATCGGGCTCATGCCCCATCCCGCCCTGAAGGGGGTGCCCATGGTCATGGACATGATCAAGGGCCAGTCGGAGCGCGATCTGCTGACCTTCCTGATGATCCCGCAGGAGATGGGCCGGCCCTATACGGCGGCCCCGGGCCTGCCCAAGGCCCGCATCGCGGCCTTGCGCAGCGCCTTCGCGGCGACCATGAAGGATCCCAAATTCCTGAAGGACGCCAAGCGCACCCGGCTGATTGTCGAACCCATCGGTCCTTCGGAAATGTCGGCGCTGGTGACAAAGCTTGCCGGAATGCCGAAGCCGACCATCGCCGCCGCCGCCAAGCTGCTGGTCAAGAAGAAGAAAAAGAAGAAAAAATAAGAGTTCCCCCACCTCTCCCTAACCCTCTCCGCCCCTAAGGGGCAGAGAGGGAATAAGTTTGGTAGTTGTAAACGCGTCCCCCTCCGCCCTTCGGGGGGAGGGGTTAGGGGAGGTGGGTCGTCGTAAATGATCCGATCGAAGAAGGTATTCTATAGAGGAAGAAATTGGCATTTGATGATCTGAAACCGCAGCCGCCGCGGGCCAGCCTCAACCCCAACAGGGTGGAGGAGTTCGAACGCTACGCCGCAACGGCACTGGCCCGTTCGGCGGAGGCGGCTGAATCGTGCCGCACCGTGCCCGATGTGGCCTTTGGCGAGGATTATTACCAGAAGCTGGATCTCTACCTGCCCGACGAGGCGGCGCTGGCGAATCATCAGGACGGTGTGCCGGTGATCCTGTTCTGCCATGGCGGTGGCTGGACTTTCGGTTACAAGGAATGGAACGGCTTCATGGCGCCGGCGCTGATCGATTTGCCGGCGATCTTTGTCTCCCTGTCCTATCGTCTCGCGCCGGAGAACAAGTTCCCTGCCGCGCTGGACGATGTGCTGGCCGGACTTTCTTGGGTTTATCACAACATCGCCAATCATGGCGGTGATTCCGAACGGCTGTTCATCGGCGGCTGGTCGGCGGGCGCCGCGCTGGCGGCGTTGGCGACGGTGCGGCGCGATCTTTATGGCGATTACGATTTGCCGGACGACGTTATCAAGGCCTGCGTCGCGACCAGCTGTCCCTATGATCACCGCGACAACAATCCGGCGCCGGGCAGCACCACCGAACGGTTGCAGCGCCAGCTCTTCACCAAACCCGAACATGTCGCTCAGGCCAGCGCCATCACCTATGTGGAGGGGTTGCGGACGCCGTTCTTTATCTCACACGGCGAAAATGATTTCCCCCACGTGATCGCCACCAGTCTGGCCATGCGCGACGCGCTCACAGAAGAGGGCTGTCCTGTGGAATACCACGTGTTCTCCGGCTTCGATCATTATGACAACAATCTGGATCAGGGGCGGCGCGGCAATAAGTGGGTGGAAACCGTGCGGCAATGGATGGCGGACAGGCCCGTTTCGGCCTGACGGTTTTTAACGCTGTCTCGGGACGCCCCATCGTGGCGAGAGTTGGCCATGCCCGGACACCGGACGTCCCCGAAAATCGCCGCCGTTAACAATTGGGTGTCGGTGGATTTTACAATCCCGATTTTGGCCCCATCCCCTTAACCATCGTCATGGGCTTAAGAGCCCGCGTTAACCCGGTTGGCACGGAAATTGCATGGAGAAAAGCGGGTGGGCTTGTTGTAACCGCGACGGGCCCTGCAGTGTGAAATCTGTTGGCTCCATCGCAAAACCGATGGAGAATTTTCTATGCCCACAAAGACCAGCAAACTTCTTATCACCGCCTGTGCCGCCGTTGCCTTTTCAGTTCTCGGCGCGGCCGCATCCCACGCCTCGGCGCTTATTATTAGCCATAACGGAACTGCCGGCAGCAATCCCGCCGGCACCGATGAAGTCAATGTGTCCCTCAATTGTGATCTGGATGGTTCCACCGAAACCTGCACCAAGACGTTCTTTGACAACGTACAGCATGAAATCATCTGGAATAGCAGGGTCGAAAGCGCTCTTGTGGAGACCGTCGTCAACGAATCCGGTACCCCCTGGACGGATTTCCACTGGGAATGGGAAGATTTAGTATTATCCTTTGCTCCTTCGATAGGCGTGAGCTGTGATGGCGGTGGTGGCCTCACCTGTGCCAGCACCATTCTCACAGCGAATACCCTGGACGTGTTCTTTAATGAACCCTTTTCACCGGATGGTTCGCCGGTCGCGGCCGGCACCGACGCTCTGCAGGTGACTTTTTTCTTTGAGGCAGGCTTCGGGGGGCTTATCCAGTACCCCACATTCGATGTTCCCGAACCCGGCACGCTTGCCCTGTTCGGCCTCGGCCTCGCGGGTCTCGGCTTTGCCCGACGCAAAAAGGCTGCCTGACGCCACCTGAAATTCTGGCAACTCATTGGAGCGGCGGTCCCCCGTCATAGGGCAGGTCCGCCGCTTCTTTTTGGCCGTGCTGTATGCTGCCGGACGGGCCCTCCGCCTTGTTCAGCCAGGCAAAACGCGCGACCATGAGCCATCAAAGAACAACAACCGGGAGTGCCTCATGGCCGGGTCATCGTCAGATATTTTTCGCGTCACGCTTCTGGGGACCGGGGCGCCACCGCCAGTGCTCAACCGGTTCGGGCCCAGCACCCTGGTGGAGGTGGGCGGCAGGAAGTTCCAGTTCGATGCCGGGCGTGGCGCGTTGCAGCGACTGTTTCAGCTAGGGATTCCGTTTGGCGATATCGACGGGATGTTTCTCACCCATCACCATTCGGATCATCTGGTGGGCTTTACGGATCTGTGGCTCACCGGCTGGATCGGACGGCCGTGGGGCAAGCGGACCCGGCCGCTCAAGCTATGGGGGCCGGAGGGCACGCACCAGATGGCCGAACATCTGCCGCTGGCCTTCGCCACCGACATCCGCGTCCGCGCCCACTCCTATGATCCCGAGGGCGTAAAGCTGGAATCAACCGAGTTCGAGGAGGGAGTGGTCTATGACGAAGACGGCATCACCATCACCGCGTTCCAGGTCGATCATGGCGGCGAGCAGCTCGCCGCCTATGGCTATCGCATTGATTACGACGGGCATTCCGTGGTGCTGTCCGGCGACACCACCTACAACGAAAACCTCATCAGCCATGCGCAGAACGCGGATCTTCTGGTCCATGAGGTGACCCATGGCATGGGCGAGGGTATGGAACAGGCCAATCTGGAACGCATAAGGCGCAACCACACCATCCCCGAGGATGCCGGCAAGGTGTTTTCACGCACCAAGCCCAAGCTTGCCGCCTATACCCATATCCTGCTGTTCGGCGGGGCCACGTCCGACGATCTGATCCCGGCGACGCGGGGTACGTATGATGGTCCGCTGATTGTCGGCGAAGATCTGATGCAATTCACCATCGGCGACGAGGTGGAGGTGACACAGATACCGGTCGGCCCGGGACCCAATGACGTGGGATCATTCTAAGTCATCACCCTCCCTTTGATCGTGCGGGGCGTCGGTGTTAGGTTCCGCTCATCCGAGAAGAATGACCTGATAAAAACGAGAGAGAGACGTTATGCGCGCAGCCCGTATCGAGGCCTTTGGACCTGTTGGCTCACACCAGTTTGGCGAACTGCCCGACCCCAAGCCGGGTCCCGGCGAGGTCCTCATCGACGTGCATGCCATCGGCGTGAATTTCCCGGATTCCCTGATGGTTCAGGGGCTTTATCAGGTCAAGCCGGAACATCCCTTTTCGCCGGGCCGTGATGCGGCGGGCGTAGTGACCGAGATCGGCGACGGCGTGACCAATGTGAAGGTCGGCGATCGTGTGGTCACCGTCTATTCCTATGGCGCCTATGCGGAAAAGCGCGTTGTCGCGCAGGAGCGCTGTTTTCATCTGCCCGACGATGTGGATTTTGCCATCGGCGCCGGCATGGCGACCACCTATCTGACCGCCTGGGTCGCCCTCATGGCGCGCGGTGGATACAAGACCGGCGAGAAGGTCCTGGTGCTCGGCGCCAGCGGCGGTGTCGGGCTGGCGGCGGTGCAGATCGCCAAGGCCCATGGCGCCTACGTGGTCGGCGGTACCATGAATCCCGACAAGAACGGCGATGTGATCCGCGAGAGCGGGGCCGACGCGGTGGTGTGCACCGTCGGTGATAATCTGGTGGAGGATTTCCGCAAGGAGGTGTTCGCGGCCACCGACAATTACGGCGTGGATATTTGCCTCGATTCCATCGGTGGTGATCTGTTCACCGCCGCGCTGCGCACGCTGGCCTTTGCCGGGCGCATCGTCGCCATCGGCTTTATCGCCGGTATCCCGACGGCGCGGGCCAACTACTTCAATGTGAAGGATATTTCCCTGGTTGGCATGGGGCTCGATCTTCACTTCAAGTTCCAGCCCCAGGTCATTCCGGAGGCGGCGGCCGATATATTCGCCATGCTGAAGAAGGGCCAGATCAAGCCGCAGGTCACGGAAACCTATCCGTTGGCGGATTACGTCGCTGCCCTCTCCAGCTTTGGCGACGGGAAAAGCGTCGGCAAGATGATCCTGACAACGGGCCGCGGCTGAGCCTGTCTGGTTTCGAAGCAAAAAGCCTCACCCATGGCAACCCGTAGCCAGACCATTATCCGGACGGCCCTGAAAAACGGTCAGCGGACGCTGTCGGAATATGACAGCAAACGCATTCTGTCGGCCTATGGCGTGCCGGTAAGCCGGGAATTCCTGGTGACCAGCGCCACCGGCGCCAAGGCGGCGGCGGCAAAGATAAAATATCCGGTGGTGCTCAAGGCCTGTTCGGCCGATGAAGCGCACAAGAGCGAGAAAGGTCTCGTCGTCGTCAATCTGTCGGGCCCGGCGGAACTGGCCGATGCGTTCTCGACACTGACAAAGCGCGCCGGTAAATCCTATGACGGCGCGTATCTGGTCCAGGAAATGGTCAAGGGCGCACGCGAGATCATGATCGGCATGCACCGCGATCCGTCTTTCGGGCCGTCGGTGCTGTTCGGGCTTGGCGGCATCTTCACGGAAATTCTGCAGGACGTGGTGTTCCGCGTCGCGCCGCTGCGCAAGACCGACACCCGCGAAATGATGGGCGCCATCCGCGGGCACAGGATTCTCGACGCGGTGCGCGGCATGCCGGCGGTGGACAAGGACATTTTGAGCCGCGCCTTGATGGCGGTCAGCCAGATCGCCCTCGATCATCCCGAGATCGCCGAGATCGACATCAACCCGCTGATTATCCGCGGCAGCAAACCGGTTGCCGTCGACGGGCTCGTGGTGCTGGCGGAACCGGTGGAGACGGTAGGGTGATGCTGGTGATCGTAGCAAACACCACTCCCCCCACCCTAACCCTCCCCCTCCATGGGGGAGGGGACAATTTTCCTGTTTCTCCCTCCCCCCTGGAGGGGGAGGGTTGGGGTGGGGGGGGTCTATCCGCTGGACTCTGCACACGGGAAATCACGTCATGACCACCGTCATGGACAAATTCTTCAGCCCGAAAAGCGTGTGCGTCATTGGCGCGTCGTCGACGCCGGGCAAGCCGGGCAATGTGGTGGTCCGCAACATGAAGGACGCGGGCTACAAGGGAAAAGTCTATCTGGTCAATCCGCGCGGCGGCGAGATCGAAGGCTATGCGGTGTCAAAATCCATTGCCGATCTGCCGGACAATATCGATCAGGCGGTGGTGACGCTCCCGGCGGCGGCGACACCGGATACGGTGCGCGAACTGGGCAAGAAAGGAATCGAGGCCATCATCCTGGCGGCAAGCGGTTTTGCCGAGGTGGATCATATGGGCGAGGCGCTGCAGCAGGACCTGATGGATGCCATCAAAGAATCCGGCGCGCGCATCATCGGGCCCAACACTACCGGACATATTTCAGTGCCGGGCAAGTACACCTCCAGCTTCTTCCCGCTGGGGAAGGTCCGGCGCGGCAGCGTGTCCTACATCGCCCAGACCGGTAATTTCTGCGGTATTTCCATCCGTCACATGCTGTCGGCGGAGAATTACGGCGTCGCCCGGTCCTGCGGCCTTGGCAACAAGGTGGATCTGGATGAATGCGATCTGCTGACTTTCTACGGTGAGGATGACGAGACCAAATCCATTTTTCTATATCTGGAAAGCATCAAGGATCCCAAGCGTTTCCTGCGCGTCGCCCGCCGGGTCAGCAAACAGAAACCGGTGTTCCTGCTGAAGGGCGGCGCGTCCGACGCCGGGGCGGCGGCCGCCATCGCCCATACCGGCTCGCTGGCCGCCGACGGCCGCATCGTTGATGGCGCCATGGAGCAGGCCGGCGTGACGCGGCTGTCCAAATACTCACAGCTTTTCCATGTGGCCAAGGCGCTGGACACCATGCCCCTGCCGCGCGGCAACAGGGTGTCGTTCCTGTCGCCGTCGGGGGCCTTCACGGTCTGTCTGACCGATATCTGCCGCTCGCTGGATTTGGACGTGCCGGATCTGGAGGAAAAGACCCGCAAGCGGTTGCAGCATTACGCGCCGGATTTCATCCGCATGCGCAACCCGGTGGACATCTTCGGCAGCGTCGGCATGCATGGCTATGAGCTGGCCTATGGCGACGCCATGGAAGCCGTGCTGGAAGACCGCAACATCGATGCGGTGGTGGTGATCATGATGCTGACGACAGAGACCGGCGTGCCGTCCTTCGACTTCATCGCCAAGCTGGCGAAAAAATACCCCCTCAAGCCCATCCTGGTGACCTTCATGGGCCAGCACGAACACAACATCGCCGCCAAGGCATACCTCGAGCCCAAGGGCGTGCCCTGCTACATGGACGTGGAACAGCCCTTCGAAGTGTTGTCCCTCCTGGCAAAATGCCGACGGCAGATGCGGCGGCGGTAACTAAAATCTCAACCCGTCATCCCGGACCCAAGTGCGCTTCACGCCCATGGCCGGGATCTAGTCTTTGTCTACCGTGTCACCCCGGATCAGGTCCGGGGTGACACGGTGAGCGGTCGATGGATACCGCACATCGCCATTTGCCCCCTCCCGCTAACCGGATAAACTCATCAAAACAGCCCGGCGTTCAAGGCCGGGCATAATTATGAGACAGGGCACGGGCATAAGATGGGCATTCGAACGGGACAGCAATATCTCGACGGGCTGCGCGACGATCGCGAGATCTGGTGCGATGGCGAACGGGTGAAGGACGTCACCACCGATCCGCGCTTTGCCGGGGGCGCGAAGACGCTGGCGGAGCTCTACGATCTGCAGCACCAGCCCGATCTCATGGATCAGATGACCTATGTCTCGCCGACCAGTGGCGACCGGGTGGGGATGTCGTTTATCCAGCCGCGCACCACCGAGGATCTCGTGGCACGGCGCAAGATGTTCAAGATCTGGAACGACTATACCTGCGGCATGTTCGGCCGCAGCCCGGACTTCATGAACGTGATGTTTTCTTCCTACGCGGCCGCCCATGAGGCGTTCGATACCGAACACAGCAAGTTCGGTAAGAATTTGGTCGCCTATTATGAATTCATGCGGGAAAACGATCTCGCCTCCACCCATGCGCTGGTCAGCCCGCAGGTGGACCGGTCCAAGGCGCCCGATTCTCAGGAGAAGGACATCGCGGCCCGCATTGTCGGCGACAACGACAAGGGCTTTATCATCAATGGCGTGCGCATGCTGGCGACATTGGCGGCCATCTCCGATGAGTTGATGGTCATGCCGGCGCCAAGCTATCCGCTGTCCGACAAGGAAGAAGCCAAGGATCACGCCTTCGGGTTCGCCATTCCGGTGGCGACGCCGGGTCTCAAGCTCATCGCGCGGCCCTCGGTGGTTCACCAGAACGCGGGCTCGCCCATGGATTACCCGCTGTCCGAGCGTTTCGACGACAGCGACTGCATGATCCTGTTCGACAACGTCCTGGTCCCGTGGGAACGGACTTTCATTTATCGTGATATCGAGGCCTATAACGCGGCCCAGCGCCGCACCCACACCCACACTCACACCTCGCACCAGTTCGCCACCAAGGATCTCGCCAAGGCCGAGTTCATGCGCGATCTCGCCATCACCGTGGCGCGCTCCACCAATGTGGATCAGTTTCTCCATATCCAGAACATGCTGGCCGAGCTGATCCATGTGGCGGAATGGGTCGAGGCCTGTATCCGCACCAGCGAGATCGACGCCCATCCCGGTCCCGGCGGCACGGTGGTGCCTCGGCGTGAGGCGCTGCAGACCGTCAAGTTCATGTTCCCGCCGCAATTCCGCCGGGCCTGCGAGATCATCCAGACCATCGGCGCCGGCGGGCTGTTCATGGTGCCTTCGTTTAAGATGCTGGAAAGCGATCTGGCGCCGGAAATCGCGCAATATTTCCAGGCGGCCAACATCGATTCCCATGAACGCATCCGTCTGTTCCGCCTCGCCTGTGACGCGGCGCTCACCAGCTTCTCCGGCCGCCAGCAGCTCTATGAGCGCTATTTCGCCGGCGATCCGGTACGGTCATCGGCGTCCTACGCCAATGCGTTCGACAAGGAACCCTCCATCGCCCGTATCACGGCCCTGCTGGATAAGTGGGAAGCGGAGCTGGAGGGGTAATTCGTTGCCTGTTAGGTCTGCGCGGAACCCCCCTCACCCACTTCGGCTAACCTCGGCTGCGCCTTGGTAAGCCTGCGTACCCTCTCCCGCTTGCGGGAGAGGGAGGGATCCGCGATGTCCTTGCATCGTGGGAAGGGTGAGGGGAAGTCATTTTGCGTATATCTAGCTAAGCACTCTAAGGGCAGTCGGTTAGTTCAACCGCATAGCCGTCCGGGTCGCGGACGAAGGCCACGTGGTAGCGGTCGTCGGTGGTCATGGGGGTTGGCCGTTCGATGAATTCGATGCCGTCGGCCTCGAGTTTTTCGCATAACGGCAGCAGCTCGGCGACGCTGATATTGATGTGCCAGTACAGATTGCCGAGGGTGAATTCCGCCGGCGGGTCCTTGTCCTGCACCAGTTCCAGCGCATGGTGATCGGCCTCATCGCCATAGGCCACGTAGGCCACCCAATGATTGCGCGCCACGCTGTCACGCCGGCGGGTCACTCGCATGCCGAGGAGCCGGCTGTAGAAATCGACGGATTTCTCCAGGTCCCGGACTTTCAGGGCGGTGTGGCGCAGGCGGGGTCGGCGCTGGTCGGGCTCGGTCATAAATCTGGGATCCGATAAAAGGAAGGGCGGGGCAGCCGATGCAGCCGCCCCACCCTGGTGTCGCTTATTTTTCGTCGAACAGTTTTTTCTTGAACATGGCTTTGTCGATTCTGAATTTATATTTTTTCATCTTCTCCCAGCTTGAACCGTAGATGGTTTCCACCAGGGCCGAGGCATAGGGCTCTTTGAGTTTCATTTTCTTAACGCCCGCCGCGAAGACCTTCTTGTTATCGATGTCGGCTTTCTTGCGAAGAATGCCGCCGCTCTTGTTTTCATAATGCAGACCCGCCCCATCGATCTGCTTGCGCGCCTTGTCGGACAGCCCGTTATATTTGTCGAGATTCATCATCACCAACGTCGATGACCGGAAAAACGGCACTTCGACACGGTATTTGATGAATTTAGTCCAGCCGAACTTGGCGATCCCCCCCTCGGGCCAGACAAAGCCCTTCACCACGCCACGTTCCAGCGCGGTATAGAGTTCCGTCATTCCCATATTGACCGGGGTCGCTCCCATCTGGACGAGGAACGGGTTGTAGATGGCGGTGGAACGCATCCGTTTGCCGTCGAACTGGAACCCGGTTTTCTTGTCGAGCTTCGGCTCGAACCCCAGATAAAAATGGAACTGCGCGCCGCCATGATTGCCCCAGCCGAGAACGCGGGCCTTCATACCCTCGCCCCACGCTTTCTGCATCAAGTCATAGCCGCCATTCTGGCGCAGCCGCATGGGCGACGCGGTGGACGGCGTCAATCCGCGGGCTTCGGGGATCTCGCTCACATAGTAGGTTGGGCACATGATGATATCGAGGATACCGCGCGCCATGGCCGGGCCCTGCTTCTTGCGCGGTGTGATTTCCGGACCGCCCTTATATTTGATCTTTATGACGCTCTCGTCCTCCTTCATCTTCTTGACGAAGGTATCGAAGAACGCTTCCACCTGGTCATGGTTGCGCGGCAGACAGGTCGACATCCTGAGAGAGGTCGCAGCCATCGCCGCCTGTGACAAAACAGCCAGCCCCGCCGTCACGGCGATTCCGGCAAGCACATTTCTTCTTGCAGTCATTGGTTCAAATCCTCCTGTTATTGCACACGGCCCGTTTGCCGGGCTCATTGATCGCAGTTTGATTTTTGGATTTTTTTATTGCGAGCCGGGATGGTGACAAGAAAGACGGCAGGGAGTCAATCTCGACGCTTTCCACGCGGCAGCGACGCCAACAAAAAAAGGCGCCAACCAGCGCCCTTTTTTTAATCCGACTGAAAAAGGATCAGCCGCGGTTTTCGCAGTAATCGAGTACGGCGCGCACCATTCCCACATAGCCGGTACAGCGGCACAGATGGCCCGACAGCATGTCCCTCAGCTCTTCTTCGGTGGGTTTGGGGTTTTCCTTCAGATAGGCGGTGATGGACATCAGGATGCCCGGCGTGCAGTAACCGCATTGCAGCCCGTGATGTTTCTTGAACGCCTTCTGCAGGTCCGACAGTTCGCCCTCGTCGCTGGCCAGGCTTTCGGCGGTTTCCACCGAGCACCCGTCGGCCTGGACCGCGAAGGTCAGGCAGCCGCGGTTGACCTTGCCGTCGATCAGCACGGTACAGGCGCCACACACACCGTGTTCGCAGCCCACATGGCAGCTCGTGATGCCTATCTCATGGGTCAGG
>JABJKO010000223.1 GCA_018660305.1 Rhodospirillaceae bacterium | reverse complement strand
GACGGTTAACCGTATGGCGCACACCGGGATCGGTGGTTTTGGCGATCGATGGTGACGCAATTGTAGAGCGGCCCGCGCCGGCACCCGATAATCTCTATGGCTGGGCCGAGATGGGCGCGCAGATTGTCGGTGATGCGCGGGTTGTGTCCTCCCAAATAGCAACAACCAGCCAGGATGGCATTTTCAATCCGATTTTTGAGGGTCTTGTGGAAGGACTCGACCGTTATTCGCGGTACCTGCCCCCCGATGATGCCGTTAATAGCCGGGCATCTCGCGAAGGGTTTGGCGGTATCGGCATCCAGATAGACAAGGTCGACACAGAAATTGTCATTCGCAAGGTTTACGCTAACCGCCCCGCCACTCTCGCAGGATTGATGAAGAACGACCGTATTACCCACGTCGATGGCCATCCCATGCGTGGGCTTTCACTGGGTGATGTCGTGAAACGCCTTCGGGGCCGGGTGGGTGATACGGTGACGGTCACCATACAACGGTCCGATATCGTCAACCCCTTCGCCCGCGACATCATCCGTGACTATATCGTCGCCTCGACTGTCGATGTCAAAATCCACGGCAATATTCTCGAAGTCCGCCTTTCGGGCTTTAACACGGGAACTGTTGGCACGCTCCGCCGCGCCATCGTCAAATCGGCCCGCGAAATCGGCAAGGTGGACGGAGTCGTATTCGATCTGCGCGGCAATCCCGGCGGCCTTCTGGATCAGGCCATTTCCGTTTCCGATCTCTTCCTGACACGCGGCCGGATTATTTCCACGAAGGGACGCCACCCTGAAAGCAACCAGACGTTCGATGCCTCACCCGGTGAGGTGTTGCCGGGTGTTCCCATCGTGGTCGTCGTAAACGGCCGGTCGGCCTCTGCGGCGGAAATTGTCGCCGTCGCTCTGCGCGATTCCGGCCGGGCCGCCATCGTCGGCTCCTCCTCCTTTGGCAAGGGCACGGTTCAAACGATCATCCGGCTGCCCAACCACGGCGAACTTAATATCACCTGGGCCCGTCTGTACGCGCCGTCCGGACAGACCCTGGACCGTCAGGGGTTGGTCCCGGCAATCTGCACGAACCGGCCCGCAAAGGCGCTGGAGACGCTGATCTCCTCGCTGAAACAAACCAGTGGCAAACCCACAATCGATCTTGCTGGCCTGCGGTTGCAGGCACAATTGCCGCATTTTTCCAGCGCCCGGCGGGTTGCCTGCACACCGACCGATGCGGAGGGCGATCAGGACATCGTCGCCGCCCGGCTGTTATTGCAAAATAAGGCGCTTTACGCGTCGTCTGTGGCCCAGATAGCACCGAATGTGGCCGAACGTTAGGCACGGAATACTTGACAGACGGGCCCGAATTCGTATGGTGCGGCCTGAAATTCAAGATCCAATTTACGATAAGGCTTGGAGCATCTAGCAATGGCCAAAACAAATTCAATTCAGATCAAGCTGGTGAGCAGCGCTGACACCGGATATTACTATATAGCGCGCAAGAACCCGCGGACGCTGACCGAAAAGATGGAAAAGCGGAAATACGATCCGGTCGCCCGCAAGCACGTGATCTTCAAGGAAGCCAAGATCAAGTAACTCTTGATCCAGGATAAAACAAAAGCCGCGACAGATCCCTGACGCGGCTTTTTTGGTTCCTGTTTCGGCCCAGCGGATCGGTGGTTATCCGACCGCCGTTTGCGGTGCAGCGACCGGAGAGGCTTCGGGGGCGTCTGACGCAACCGCGGTCATCACCCGGTTTCGACCGGCCTCCTTCGCCTGATAAAGTGCTTCATCGGCACGTTTCACCATCATGTCGAGGGTCTCATCACCGGCCTGTACAGTCGCGGTGCCAAGACTTGCCGTAACTCTCAGCCCCTCCGCATTGTTAGGAATTGGGACCGGTGACCCGGCAACGGCATGACATAACCGTTCTGCGGTACTCACGGCCGCGGTCAATGGCGCATCGGGCAACAGAACCACAAATTCCTCGCCACCAAAGCGGATCGCGGTGTCGAACCCTCGGAGATTGCTCACCAGCCTTTTGGCAATGGCCTGAAGAACCAGATCACCCACATCGTGCCCATGGGTATCGTTGACGACCTTAAAATGGTCCACGTCGAGCATCAGGAGGGAAATTGGCTTTCCTTCCTCCTGGAGCCGGCTGGAAATCCGGTCGAAGTGGGACTCAAGATAACGCCGGTTATAGAGACCGGTCAGGGTATCGGTGACCGCGGCGTTGACGCTGTCCATGTAATTGTCACGCAACCGGTCTTCGTAGCGTTTACGGCGGATTTGCGTCCAACTTCTCGCAATCAGTTCGTCGCGTTCCACCGGCCGCACAAGATAATCGTTGATCCCAAGTTCCAGCGCTTTTGCGAGACGCTCCTCCGCCCCTTCGGGAACCAGGAGCAGAATGGGGCCATGACGGCTTTCGGGCTGAGAGCGCAGCTGCGAGCACAGACGCAGCGCATCTCCGGCGCGGTCGCCATCGCCAATCATGACAATATCGTAATTGCCCGACGATGCCTTAGCGAGCGTTGCCGCATCGTCATCGGCGAATTCAACCTTATGACCCTGGGCTTCCAAAGTTTCCTGGATGGCCTGGCTATCCCACAACCCGTCAGCCGCCAGCAGAACGGAACCGGGCGCTTTTTCGTCCACCGAGTCCCCGGCGGAATCGGTGACGCCAAGATCGACGGCCGTCGCCTCACGGGCCCGCCACTCGTCGCTGGCACGCTTCAGCCTGACCAGGGAGCGGATACGGGCGAACAATGCAATGTCGTTGACCGGCTTTGTCAGGAAATCATCGGCACCCGCCTCGAGACCGCGCACCCGGTCGCCGACCTCGTTCAGGGCCGTAACCATCACCACCGGAATATGCGTCGTCGCCGGATCGGCCTTCAGCCTTTTGCAGACTTCATAGCCATCCATTCCCGGCATCATGACGTCGAGAAGGATTATGTCGGGGCGCTGTTCCTGAACAACCTGGAGAGCGGTCGGACCGTCGTTTGCCGTAACCACCTCGTAATATTCAACGAGAAGCTTCGCTTCCAGAAGCTTCACATTAACGGGAATGTCATCGACAACAAGGACGCGAGCAGTCATGGGGGCAGGGCTCTAAATCAAATTTGAGTTAGTTGAGAACTTTTTCGATGGTCTCTAGGAACGTCGCGACGGAGATCGGCTTCGCGATATAGGCCTCACAGCCGCCGCTGCGGATCTTCTCTTCATCGCCCCTCATCGCAAAGGCCGTCACCGCGATCACGGGAATCGATCGCAACGACTCGTCTTCCTTGATCCATTTCGTCACTTCCAGACCCGAAACCTCGGGCAGCTGGATGTCCATCAGAATAAGATCGGGCCGATGTTCCCGCGCCAATCCAAGGGCTTCGCGCCCATCCTTGGTCTGATAGGTCTCATATCCATGGACCTCGAGCAGATCATGAAAAAGCTTCATGTTGAGCTCGTTATCCTCGACGATGAGAATCTTTTTCTTTTCCATTTCGACCCCTTGGACGCGGCCTTGCAACACGCCAAACAGAGTTAGCGGTCGCCTCTATTCGATAGAAGTTTCCCGCATAAAAGTTAACAACCCGTGATGAGCCTTTTCTCAGTTTTCCAAGCGATGCCCCCATCGCCGCGATTGAAGTGTTAACCAGGAAAAGGTACACCCGAAACCGGTTTATAGGGCCTTGATGGGAACAAAGCGATAACAATACCGGTTAGGGGGCCGAATGCGGATCGGGGTCGATCTGGGGGGAACAAAAATCGAATTCATCGCCCTCGCAGACGATGGAAAGACCCTGGCCAGGACTCGCGTTCCGGCTCCGGTTGGCGACTATGACGCCACCATAGAAGCTGTCCGGTCCGGAATAGAGAAAATCGAAATACAGGCTGCCGGCTCGGGATCGGTGGGTATCGGCATTCCTGGAACCCTCTCCCCGGCCACCGGTCTGGTAAAAAATGCCAATTCGACCTGGTTGATCGGCCGTCCCTTCGATCGTGACCTGGAAACAGCGCTGTCCCGGCCCGTCAAACTGTCGAACGACGCCAATTGCTTTACCTTATCGGAGGCGACGGACGGTGCAGCCGCCGATTTCGAGGTGGTTTTCGGTGTTATCCTCGGCACCGGCGTTGGCGGTGGCATATCGGTTGCGGGCCGCCTTCTCCGCGGGCCCAATGCCATTGCCGGTGAATGGGGCCATAACCCCCTACCCTGGCCCGAACCGGACGAGCTACCTGGACCCCGCTGCTACTGTGGCCGGAACGGCTGTATCGAAACCTATTTGTCCGGCCCCGCCCTGTCTTGTCATTACGAAAACGCGGGCGGTCCGGAATCACCTGCGGAAGCCATCATTCAGGGCGCGATTGAGGGAGACGAGCGTGCCGAGCGCGTGGTAGCAGCCCACGAGAACCGGCTGGCCCGCGCGCTAGCCCATGTCATTAACATACTGGATCCCGATGCGATCGTGCTGGGCGGTGGGCTCTCCAATATCGAACGGCTGTACGAAACCGTTCCGGACCTGTGGCAAAGCTGGGTATTTTCCGACCGCGTCGATACGCCCCTGTTACGGCCGGCCCATGGCGATTCCAGCGGCGTCCGCGGGGCCGCCTGGCTATGGCCGATACACCACAGCTAGGGGCAGTTCGGATTGGGGGTCAAATCCAGCTTGTCGAGGCGGCCCCGGATAATGAATTCGTCGAAATCCATAAGCATGTCGTCAGCAACACCGTTGGCATAAAGCCTCATTTTGATTTCGTGATTTGGCTCCGATTTGCGGCTTTTCATTCCGAAATACCCAAGACTGACGTGCCATGACGGGGTTGTCTTCAATTCCTTGCTCTGTATCCGGGCAGCCCCCCCGGTCTTGCCAACCCGTCCTATTGCTGCATTGACCTGATACAGGCCGGTCACATCCATACCGTCGAAGACGGTCTGGGACAGGAACGCCGGGGCTTTTTCCTTTGCGGCGGTCCGCAGGACGGACAGCGAGTGGGCGATCGGAAATAAGGTGCCCCTGGGCAGAATCAACCGTCGGGCCTTGGGGCGGCTGAACTCTACATGGCCGATGGCGCCTGCGCTGGCTTTTGCGACGCCCTCGATACGCTCCACTTCCTTGCCGTCGGTCTTATGGCGAACGCTGAAGCGGTAATTCTCACCGTCATTGGATTCCCAACTCGTGGCCGTTGATATCAGCCGTATGGACTTGGTCTCGGCAAACTCTACATCGATCACCGAATGATATTCGAACGTCCAGCCGGAGCAACTGTCCTGCCATTCGACGGCCATCCTACCGGTAACGCCGGAGACCCCGCTCCCCGTGCGGGCCTTTTCGAGCACCAGTTTATAGAGCGCACGATGGGCCACAAACTCAACGGCGAAAACGGTACTCGACGGAAGCCCAAGAACGGTTGCAAGTAACGCCCAGATCAGCCGTTTGCGCAAATCTCCGTCTCCTTATGAGGTCGAGTGTAGAGGCGCCCTACTATACTCTCTCTTGACTGTCGGCGGGCGCAAAACAGAAGAAATTGCCGGAAAAAATTGCCGACCCGGCAAATTCAGCCGGGATGGAATTTTGTAACTACATGATTTATAACAATAAAAAATTGGCACGTCCTTTGCATAGGACTTAACAGAATTGTGTCAGCTCGGCTGAGGCACGGCCGGGCGCAAAGAGAGTGGTGGAGACAATGAGTAACCTGATCGCCCGTGACCTTATGGAGGATCCTGCGCTGCTGGCCCGGATGGGCGCAATCACCAACGAGTTCCTGGAGGACCTTCCACACGGGCAGGAACAGCGGGAACAGACCCTGCTTGAGCGGGCGCTGCGATATGCCGCGGAGATTGAACAGCAGATGGCAGCGCAACGCGAACGCATCGCGGAGCTTGAGAATCTGTCCTATACCGACGCCATGACCGCGCTCCTCAATCGCCGGGGATTTGAGAGCCAGCTCCATATGACATTGGCGCGTTCGCGCCGTTATGGGGAAACCGGTATCATCGCCTATTGCGATCTGGACAATTTGAAGGACGTCAACGATTCGTTCGGGCATTCGGTGGGAGACGAACTCGTCAAAAGCGCTGCCCACTCCCTTGCCAACTCGGTACGCGAAATAGACACAGTTGGCCGCCTGGGGGGCGACGAGTTCGGTGTACTTCTTACCAATACCGGATGGAAGGACGGCGTCCGCCGCATGCGAACCCTGCAATGGGTTTTGGATTGTGCCGGTACATCCCATCAGAACACGGAAATCCCGCTCATGGTCAGCATCGGTTTCGAACCCTACGGGCCGCAGGATACCGTCGAGGACCTTATTCACCGGGCAGATATGGCGATGTACTACAATAAACGGCGTCGCCAGGCCGGTTTCCTGAAATCCGCCGCCGAATAGGCGATCGCAATCCGCTTCGGCCTATTTCAAATCAGCACGTTTCTTATATAAGACACGATCGAGCACCACGCATCGCTCATCCTGCATCCAGGCAGGACATACCCGCGAGATATGAATATCCGTCAGCTCGAGATGGCTTAGCTGGGCCTTACGATTATCAGCCTCGCTGATCTTGAACGGCTCGGTACTGACTCGGTAAGTCACTTTTCCCTGAAGAACCAAAACGCTAATCAGCCCCTTCACTGGTCGCATCTGTTTTACCATATTGCGCGCAGCGGCCTCGATGTCGAATGTTCCAAGGACAAGCACCCAAAGAGGTGTTTTAGCCGGAGACACCGATTTCACAGGCTGGGATTTCACAGGCTGGGATT
>JABJKO010000299.1 GCA_018660305.1 Rhodospirillaceae bacterium | reverse complement strand
GCCGCAGCGGCGAATTGTTTGCCCAAACCGCCGCCGGCATACGGTACGCCGCGCGCCATCCCGCCATCGGTCCGGCGCTGATCCTGTTGATCGCGACGGCGCTTGGCATCAAGCCGTTCCTCGAATTGTTGCCCGGTCTCGCTGACGGGGTGTTTGGTACCGGCGTCGAAGGGTTCGCCACTTTCGCCGCGGTCGCCGGTGCCGGCGCCATTATCTCTGGCGTGTGGATGGCGGTGCGCGGGTCGTCCAGGGGCACCACGCGCATTGCGTTCGGGTCCATGCTGCTGGGCGTCGTGGGTATGATCATCGTCTGTGCGACACAGATTGTCTGGGTCGGTTTGTTCGGCACGTTCCTGGTGGGTATTGCGGTTACCCTGGCTGGAACGGCCACCCAGATCATGATGCAGCTGTCGGTGGAGGGCGACGTGCGGGGCCGGGTGATGAGCCTTTACGGCATGGTGCATCGTGGCGTGCCCGCCCTTGGCGCGGTAATCATCGGTGTCGCCGCCGAACAGGTGGGCTTGCAGGTCGCCATGTTCGGCGGGGCTGCCCTGACCGGCATTGTCTTTGTGCTGATGCTGCGGCGCTATGCGTCCATGGTGGCGGTTCTCGAGCCAGAGGACGGCCCACCGTAAATTTCCGCTCGCGAAACGGCCAATGCAGTTTTCCGCCGGCCGGCGTTAATCTTGTTGGTCCGGTTTCGGAGAATCGGATTAGTATTGTGCCGCGCCCGGTGACCGTCCCATCCCCGAGAGGAGCCCCATGCTGATAAAGGCCGATCAATCCTGCCTGATCGTAATCGACGTACAGGAACGGCTGGTGCCCGCCATGCAGGCGCCCGCCCGGGTGATCCGCAATTCCCGTACTCTCATGACGGCGGCCTCCCGGCTTGGCATCCCCATGCTGCTTACCGAGCAATATCCCAAGGGTCTCGGCCCCATCGTGCCGGAACTACAGGATCTGGCGACGAACGGCACGGTGCTGGAGAAGATGCATTTCTCCTGCATGAACGAGCCGTCGTTTGCCGCCGCGTTCAAGGCGTTGGGCCGCTGCCAGGCGGTCATCGTCGGCATGGAGGCCCATATCTGTGTCCTGCAGACCGGCATCAATCTGATGGAGGAAGGCTACGAGACCTTCATCGTCACCGACGCCACCTCGTCGCGGACACTGGAGAGCGAGAAAGCCTGCCTCGATCGATTGGGCGCCGCCGGCGCGGGCATCGTCACCACCGAGATGGTGGTCTTTGAATGGCTCGGCCGCGCCGGCACCTCGGAATTCAAGGAGCTACTGGCCGAAATCAAATAGGCGGAGCAGTCGCGCAGGTTGCCGGTGGCACGCCCATCCTCATTTCTCTCCAGACGATTTCTTTCCGCAAAATTCAACCCGGCTGATGTGTCGGTGGATTTTACGGTCTTTCGCGAATTAACCCTGTTTCGCCACCGAACCGTCGGTAGATTTTACAAATTCTGGTATTCCCTACCCCCCCCCTTAACCATCGTCATCGGCTTAAGAGCCCGAATTAACCCGGTTGGCATGGGAATTGCATAAGCATCAGCGGGGAAGCTTGTTGAAACCGCGACGGGCCATAGCACAGGAAATTTTCAGGCTCCGTCGCATCATGAATGGAGTTGGCCATGTCCAATAAACTCAAAATCACGCTTGCATCGGCGATGACCGCCGCTGCCATAGGCGCTTTACTATCCGTTTCATCTTCGGCTCACGCCGTGCTGCTCTACGCCGGTGCATATTCGACCGAATTTGTTAGCATCGAGACCAACCCCTTATCGGAGAATTTTATCGGTAATTCCACAAGCGATAGTGGCGCTGATGACCAGCAGCTCGGCGGTCTCGATTTCCAGCCCGGCACGGGAATTTTGTTCGGTTCAAGCGGTAGCGACAACCAGAGCGCTGATCCAGGCTCCCTTTTTACCGTCGATACAGCCACGGGTGACTTAACGTTCATCGGCCAAATCAACGGTTCCCGCGTGGTAGGGTTGGCCTTCCACGCCGACGGAAGATTATACGGCTCGGACCAGGACAATTTGCTTCTGATTGATCCAACCGACGGGGATTTCACCACTGTAGGATCATTCGGTTTAGACGGAAAAGTTGCAGCCATGGCGTTTTCGCCGATCGACGGCCTTCTGTACGCCGCCGACTACGATACCGGTGAGTTGGGAACCGTTAGCTTGGTCGATGGCCTATTCACAAGTCTCGGCTTTTCCGACGGGGACGGTACGAGCATAGATTTGCGTTCCATCGGTGGGCTGGCGTTCGATGCTCTCGGTAATCTGTATGCTGCCAAAGGAGACGCTGATGGCGATATGTTCCAAGTCGACATCGCCATCCTGGAACACACCTTTCTCGGCAATACCCACGAAGAATCGATCTCGTCCCTGGCTATCGCCCCGGTGTCGGTGTCGGTGCCCGAACCCGGCACCCTGGCGCTGTTCGGCCTCGGCCTCGCGGGTCTCGGTTTGGCGCGGCGTAAACGGATGATTTGATTTAACTGCAACACGACGTTACTAAGACGGCGGTTCTTCGGAGCCGCCGTTTTCTGTTGCGGCGACCGGAAACCCATTGGCCTCAACGTCCGGCACGCGCTATTTTCGGGCAAAGCAAACCTGACAGAATAAAGGAGCGAGGGAATGGCGTCTTACACCAAGCAGAATCTCGACATACAGGGCAGCCCCATGGAATGCCTGATCTTCCAGCCGGAAGGCGACGGCCCCTTCCCCGGCATGGTGATCACCCAGCATTTGCCCATCGCCCATGAGGGGCTGGAAAAGGATCCCTTCACCATCGATGTGGGCGAACGCTACGCCAAGGCCGGTTATGCCGCCGTTATTCCCTATATCTTTCACTGGTGGCCGCCGGAGACGGATGTTGCCGTCAAGCGTGACGAATGGCGCGACGACCGGTTGCTGGCCGATCTCGATGCCGCCCACGAGCTGCTGTGTGGGCTAAAGGGTGTCGACAGTAACCGCATCGGCATCATGGGTCATTGCTGGGGCGGCCGCTTGTCGTGGCTCGGCGCCGGGCGTAACCCCAATTATAAGGTGGCCGGCGTACTCTATGGCGGGCGGATCAAGCTTCCCATGGGCGAGGGCGCGGTCCCCCCTATCGAGCTCGCCGGCAACATGAAATGCGACATGATCGGAATCTTCGGAAAGGACGATCAAAACCCCTCACCCGACGACGTGAAGGATCTCGACGCCGCCCTTAACGCGGCCGGAATCGCCCATGAATTCCACTCCTATG
Source organism: Rhodospirillaceae bacterium (assembly GCA_018660305.1). The sequence continues at coordinate 20,280 of JABJKO010000299.1, read as the reverse complement.
ACGGTGCCGGGCACGGTTTCCAGGATTTCTGCAACAAAGAACGCTATCGCGAGGAAGCCACCAACGATGCCTGGGAAAAAGTCATGGCGTTCTGCGACGCCCGGCTGAAGTAAGCCGCCTCTTAAGGCTCACGGCTTATCCCGCAAACACGGTAGGAGGAGGGTCCCACATAGACGGTATGTTATTCATACCAAGGAGGTAGTAGCGTCATTGGCACTGAAATAACCGATGGAGGCCTATGATGACACCGCGACTAAAATCATCCGTCTTGGGATTACTTTTTGCGACGATCTGCGTCTCGAACGCCGTAGCCGATACCTTCAAAGTCTCTGGCGCCGGTTTCATTACGGTCGCCCAGCAACGCGGCTATGTAATCAAGAAGATGTGGTACGATTCAAACCGCAACCGGTGGGTCGTAAACAGCAATAGGTGCGGCGTTCAGCTGGACAAAGTCTATATGTCCCTTAGCGGAAAATGCATCTTCGATTTTTTCGTACCAACTCGGCAACTCGCAAATGGCTGGCGATTTTCCAGTTCAAGGTTCCAATCCACGAGTAACGTGCAGTTCTTAATACAGCCAAGCCGCAATTCGCGGAACTTTCATTTCCGCATTCAAGTTACAGGTCCATCTACGAGCATGAGCCGGCAGAAATATTCCCGACTGACAGAGATCAACCTTGAGGGGCCGTCCGGGGGCAACTGGACCCACGCGCTGACGCCTCAGTGAACACGATGAGCGATTATCTTATTGGGGGTCGATGACCCGAAACGATAGTCAGCAGGCAGCGAAACCAAGGAGAAATCCGATGTTCGATAAAAACCGTCTGGAACACAGAAATGTTTGCGGGATTGCAACTCGAGCGCGGCGGAACCCCATGCGTCTTGTCGCGCTCGCCGGCGTAATCGCATCGCTGACCGCGGCCTCGGCGCAGGCCGCGGCCTATGATGCGTGGGTAGCTCGCGGTCTGCCTGCGTTCAATAAATCGGTCTCTGTTTCGGGTGGCAAGTTTATTACCAAAGTCGTGGTGGCTCCGGCAGCGGGACTCACCGTGACCATCGTCAAGAAAAAGACCAGCCGGGTGAGCTTCCGCGTCAAGGCACGCAATAATGCCTTGCAGGGCATCATCTATAACCTCGCCTTCAAGGCCGGACCGGTCACGCGCAAGACCTACAAGGTCTATGTCGCGCACAAAGGATCGATGAACAACCAGACGCTGAACTTGCAGGCCGGTCAAAGAGCCACCCTTCGGGTAACCGGCAGCAATATGGGCAAACGGGTCAGTGTCAAATTTTCCGGCAGAGGATGTGGTCAATTACAGCACGGGCCGACCCCCGCCGAAGCGAACAGGTCGGGGACGAATGAGCGCAAATACAACACAAGCGGCAACAGCTTTACAGTGCACCTCCGCTATGCACCGACCAACCTCGCGGCCAACTGTTCGCTCTCCGTTTTCGACGGCAAGGCGGTAAACGTGCCAACTATTCGGTCTTATGTACAACTAAAATACACCGGCAATATCGTCGTCAAGATCAAGCTCAATCAGGGGCTCGGAACAGCCATGTTCCCGGTGGCCATAACCGCGCCGAGAAAAAACCAGACCTTCAATACAAGAAATATCAGACTGACCTTCATGCAGACCCCTGGCGTCGATAAATATTCTGTTGCTTGCCGGCGGCTGAAATTTCGGCAGGGCGTTGTTATTCAGCGCGCCGGTAGCGTGTTTTCAGCAACCGTCACCAACAACCGAAATCGCAAGCGGACAGTGCCGAAGACCCTCCGCGTACCCAGATCGGGCAATCTGACGAGCAATCGGAATTATGAATGTTATGTCTCCGCCGTGCGCCGCGACAGCGGCGCCGAGGTCCGGCGACAAGCCAAGGTTAAGTTTAAAATAAATTAGAATGCCCATGCCCCCGTATAGCAGGCTGTATCCGCAGCCTGCTATACGGGAACCATTTGAACGTCACGCCCTCTTCATCGTCATGTCCGCTCGATGGTGTAAACCAGCCGCATGGTGCCGTTGCGCATCAATTCACCATTAGGACGTTGACCGAGACGTTCGGCGACACGAATTGAGGGCGTGTTGGCAGGGTCAATGACGCTGGGCACGCGATCGAGCCCTAATGTATCGAAAGCGAACCGGATAGAGGCAGCCGCGGCTTCGGTGGCAAAACCCCGACCGCGTTTGGCCGGGATCAGCGCCCAGACAACTTCAGGGCCAGGCCAGGTTTCGGGGTGCCATATGCCGGCGCGGCCGATGAAGTCGCCGGTCGCCTTTTCCTCCACCGCCCACGGCCCGAACCCGCGCAGAGGCCAGTGACCGACATTTACCGCCAGACGGCGCCAGGCCTCTTCACGATCGCAGGCCCCACCGATATAGCGCATGGTCTCCTCATCTGAGACAAAGGAGGCAAAGGCGTCCGTATCGCTCTGGCGGAACTGACGCAGCAATAGCCGCTCGGTTTCAATCTCCGGATACATGTCCCCATTCTCCGACGCCAATTGTACGCGTCAAGTCCCGTAGTGACTTGTCAATTGCATCATAGCGCCGGGCGGGCGATACAGGAGCCTTAGAGGCTTATAATAAAACAGACGACGGGACTCCGTTGACCGCAAAAGCAACCCAACCGGACGCCGTGCCCTGGCGGCTGCAAATCGCCGTCTATGGCATCGGTCTGTTCAGCACTTCCATGTTTTACATGGCGTCGGTGGTGGTGCCACTGTGGGTGGCATCCATCGAAACTTCACCGTTTCTGGTTGGCGTGGTCCTCAGCGCGCGCCACTTTCTGCCCCTGTTTCTGTCGATCCATGGCGGTGCGTTGATGGATCGCCTCGGTGGTCGCCGCGTTATGATCTTCTTTGCCATCGTTGGGATCGTCGTGCCTCTGCTGTTTCCGGTGATGCCGTGGATTTGGGCGGTCCTGGTCCTGCAAATGATCGCCGGTCTGGCGGATTCAATGGGCTGGCTCGGCGCCCAGACCCTCATCGGCCAGCATATGAGAGGCAGCACGGTCTATACCGGGCGGCTCAGCTTCACCTGCCGTTTCGGCCACCTGATCGCACCCCCTGCCATCGGATGGGTGTGGGATGTGTTTGGTCCAACATGGGCCTTTGTCGGACTCAGTGTCTGGGGTCTGGGAACTCTGGTCTGTGGTCTCATGCTGCCCGACAATACGGGAAACGCAGCGGACGAGAACTCATCGCGTTCACCAACAAACAATTCTGTTCGGTTTCGCGATGCCCTGCCGCGTTTCGCCGATTATGTGGCGGCGTTCCGCTTACTGGGGATTCCCGCCATCGCGCTAATCGTCATGGCCAGCATGCTGTCCCATGTGGGTTCCTCTGTTCAGAGCACGTTTTACGTCGTGTATCTCGAAAAGAGTTATTCGGCCACCGAAATAGGTTTGCTGTTTTCCGCCGCCTCCGTCGCCGCGGCGCTGGGGGCTCTCGCCGCCAACTGGACGGCGCAGCGGATTAAACCCTACTGGATGATCATGGGCACCATTCTGTCCGGCGTTCTCGCCATCGCCCTGACACCGCTGTTCGGGTTCCTATCGCTGCTGATGATTGCCGCCTCCGTCCGCGGCGCCGCTAACGGCATGAGCCAGCCCATGGTGATCTCCAGCGTCCTGAAAGTCGCCGGCCCGGCCATGCAGGGCAAGGCGGCGGGGATCCGGGGAACCATGAACCGGGTCGCCTCCATCGTCGCCCCCATGGTCATGGGCGCCATGGCCGAGTTTATTGGCATGGAAACCAGTTTCTTCGTTGTCGGCGCCATCGTGACAATTTTGATGGGCGCCCTGGTTGTTCATGTCATGCGATCACCGGAGCTCACCGCGTCAAACCGGATACCGCGGGAAGACGAGGCGCGCTAACATAGGCAGGCAGGTCATGGAGACCCTGAATGAGCGACTCAAATACCGGCGAATACGACCTCATATTCGACAAGGACGTGCCAGTTCCTATGTCGGATGGAACTGTCTTGCGCGCCAACGTCTTCCGTCCCCACGGAGACGGAACGTTTCCGGTGGTTTTGGCCAAGGGGGCTTACGGCAAGGACATCCCTTTTCGCGATGGGTACCGCCCGCAATGGGACCGGTTGAAGGAGATTTATCCCGACCTCGATTCGAACGGGACCACGGGCCGGTTCCTGCGCTGGGAGACTGTTGACCCGGAAAGATGGGTGCCCGAGGGGTTTGCTGTCGTTACCGTGCAATCGCGCGGATCCGGTAAATCGCCGGGCTATCTCGACACATATTCTCCAACGGAAACAAGGGATTACGCGGAGGCCATCGACTGGGCCGGAACGCAACCCTGGTCCAACGGCAAGGTCGGGCTGCTGGGCGTCTCCTACTTCGCCACCAAGCAATGGCAGGTGGCAGCCCTGCAACCCAAACATCTTGCCGCCATGGTCCCGTGGGAAGGATGCTGCGACTTCTATCGCGAATGGAGCCGCCACGGCGGTATCCGTACCCGCTTCCCCATCGATTGGTGGCCGAGGCAAATCCTTCCCAACCAGCACGGCAATGGCGACAATCCGCGCCTTGATCCCGATACCGGCGAGCAGCCCAATGGAACCGCCCTGAGCCCCGCCATGCTCGAAGGAAACCGGAGCGCTTTTCCCGACGATATCCTGGAGCATGTGCTGGACGATGCCTGGTACCACGAACGGACACCGGATTTCAGCCGCATTACCGTGCCGTTTCTATCGGCCGGGAACTGGGGCGGTCCCGGATTGCATCTGCGGGGCAACATCGAGGGCTATCTCGCCGCCGCTTCGACGGAGAAATGGCTGTCGGTCCATATCGGCACCCATTTCGAGAGCTTCTACATGCCCGATTATGTGGCCATGCAGAAACGCTTCCTCGGGCACTATCTGAGAGGCGATGACAATGGCTGGGAGACCGAACCAAAGGTGCAGATTTCGGTACGAGGACCGAACGGCGCGGAACGGCGCATGGAAAATGAATGGCCGCTTGCGCGTACCGAGTGGACAAAATGGTATCTGGACGGCGACGCGCTAAGTCTTGAAACAACGGCCGCCGCCGCGGATGCGTCCACCCCCTATGAGGCGCTGGGCGACGGGCTGAACTTTACGACCCCGCCATTCGAGACCGAGACGGAATTCACCGGACCCCTCATGGCACGGCTCTATGTCTCGTCATCGACAACGGATCTCGATCTCTTCGCCACCCTGCGCCTGCTTGATCCCACCGGTGACGAAGTGGTGTTTGTCGGCGCCCATGAACAAACACCGGTCACGCGCGGCTGGCTGCGCGCGTCTCACCGCAAGACCGATCCGAAGCGCTCCCTGCCTTATCGCCCCTATCACAGCCACGACGAAATTCAGAAGATCGAGCCCGATGAAATCGTCGCGCTCCATGTGGAAATCTGGCCCACCTCAATCGTCTGTCCGCCGGGTTACCGGCTGGTGCTGACCCTGCAGGGGCGCGACTTTGAATACGATGTGCCCGGCCGCATGCTGCATAACGACCCGCTCGACCGGCCGAAAGCGGAATTCGGCGGCATCAATACAATCCACACCGGTGGAGACCACCCGTCTTATTTGCTGATGCCCCTCATTCCCCGGTGACGCGACGCCCGGTATCCTGGCCGGCAAATATCCGGTTTAATCATCGTCAGTCAGAAAAGGGAGAGCACCATGAAAGTCTATCTCGTTCACCACGCCCCCAATTTGAGCAAGGAAGAGGATCCGGAGCGCCAACTGAGCGAAGCAGGCAGGGCCGTTGCCGACCGGTTGGGCGCACGCTTAAAAGATGCCGGCGCCGCACCTGTCCGTATCATTCATAGCGACAAGCAATGGACACGGGAAACAGCGGAGAGGATCGCGGTGGTCCTGGGTATGGATGGGAAAACCGTTGAGGCCGAATACCCCATCGCGACCGGTGACCCGGTAGAACCCTTTCTGGCCGAGATCCAGGCCTGTGACGGCGACATCATGATGGCCGGTCATTTCGAATATCTGCAGCGGACCGCCTCGAGCCTGGTCTGTGGCGACGAGACCAACGAGGTCATCGTGTACAAGCCGGGAACCGGGACGGCCTTTTGCCTCGAGGGGTCCGGCGATGACTGGGCCGTTATCTACGGCTGGCGCCCGGAACATGGGCCCAGTTGATCGCCGACACTATCACCCTTGTCAAACGCGACGCGCGAGTCGATAGTGGCGTCATTAAAGTGACATAAATCCCAGGGGTGCCCCGATAGGGGGCTGAGATATCGCCGGCCTGGCTTCCAAAGACAGGCAACGCGACGACCCTCTGAACCTGATCCGGATCATGCCGGCGTAGGAAAACGGGAAGCTCGCGACACCCCTCCCCCATCCCCACGCCACCCGACCGGATCGCAGACAGCGATGCCGAGAGGACTATGTGGTGGCAACGGAAACGCAGATCATCGACCAGCTATTGGCGTTCATCGCTGCCAACAGCGTGACCGATGACGATTTCAACGCCCTGGCGCTGGAGCTGTTCGCCTATCAGGTGGAGAACAACGCGCCCTATCGCCGTTTTTGTCAGCAGCGCGAACAAACCGTTCGTACGGTGAAAAGCTGGCGCCATATTCCCGCCGTGCCCATCAGCGCCTTCAAGGATCTGACCCTGAGTTGCTGCGCGCCCGAAGAGGCCGAACGTATCTTCATGACCAGCGGCACCACCCAGGAAAATGTCCGGGGGAAAAGCCATCACCCGACCCTGGCGGTCTACGACGCCTCCATGATCCAGAATTTTGGCGAGAGGGTCATGCAGGGAACGGACCGGATCCGTATGGGCATCCTGTTCCCCACCGAAGACGCCATGCCAAACTCGTCGCTCGCCCATTATCTGGCGCTGGCTATGCGCGAATTCGGCACCGAGGACAGCCACTACCTGCTCACGGATGACGGCATCGATACCATGCGCCTTCTGGTGGAACTCGCCCATGCGGAGCAGACCGGCGAGCCCTATGCGTTGCTGGGGGCCAGCTACAGCTTCGTCCATATGATGGAAGCTTTGCAGGGGATGGGCGAGATCGGTTTCCTGCCCGAGGGCAGCCGGCTCATGGATACCGGCGGCTTCAAGGGCCAGTCGCAGGAAATGGCCTTGGATGATTTCTACGCCCGGCTTTCCTCGACCTTTGGCGTACCGCGCAAAAGCTGCATCAACATGTACGGCATGACGGAGCTCAGCACCCAGTTCTATGATTGGGGCAACGAGACCTGCCCCTCGGTAAAGTCAGGCCCCCACTGGATCCGGACAAGGGCGGTAAACCCGCTGACCGGCGAGGACGTACCAAAAGGAACGCAAGGCGTTCTCGCCCATTGCGATCTGGCGCATTTCAATATCGTCTCCACCATCCTCACCGAGGATGCGGGGATCGAAGTTGAAGACGGCTTCCTGCTGCTCGGCCGCGCCGATGGCGCCGAAGCCAAGGGTTGCTCCATGGCGGTCGAAGAATTCCTCAAAGCGGCGAAGGGTTAAGCCCATCATGGAATATGCCGGCAGCCTTCCCGGACTTAAGACCGAAGATGTCCATTGGCAGACGCTTGTCTTCGATCGCGGCAACGAGTCCCTTGAGGTCGCTGTTCCCATCCTCAGTGAGGCTCAGCTTGAGGGCCTGTCCGCAAGGGTCCGCGATGCGGGTCGCACCTATCTCAAGACCCTGACGGTGGCTCAGATCGTCCATATCATCGATGCCGCGATCACCCGGCTGCTCGACCGCGACGATCCCTACCGCCGCAAGGCCGAAGAGCTGTTGCCGTTGGTAACCGGCTACGATGCGGAGATGATCCGTCTCGGGCTGACCGAGTATCTCAAGACGTTCCGCAAACATCAGCTTCACAAATTTATCGCCGAGGATTTCGCCAATCCTTCCATGCTCGATGACTTCCAGCCGGTGCCCAAGGGCGGCTTCGCCAAGGCGTTCGGCCCGGATCTGCTGCTCCATATCTGGGCCGGGAATGTACCGGGCCTGCCGCTCTGGAGCCTGATATCCGGATTGCTGGTCAAGGCAGGCAGCATCGGCAAGGTGCCGAGCGCCGAGCCGTTATTCGCCGGCTGGTTTGCCCGGCTTCTGGCGGAAATAGACCCCAAACTGGCCGATTGTCTCGCCGTCGTCTGGTGGAAAGGCGGCGACGAGGCGCCGGAAAATATCCTGCTGAACCAGGCGGATTTAGTCCTGGCCTATGGCGGAAACGAGTCGCTGGCCGCAATCCGGTCGCGCACACCCGTAACAACGCGCTGCCTGACCTATGGCCACAAGGTGAGCTTCGGCATGGTGTCCCGTGCCGCCCTGGACACCCAGAAAGCCCTGTCAGTAGCGCATCAGGCCGCTTATGACGTAATCCGTTACGACCAGCAGGGCTGCTATTCGCCGCATCTGTTCTTTGTGGAACGCGGCGGCAAGGTCTCGCCCCAGGAATTTTCCCAATACGTGGCCCATGAGCTCGCCGCCTTCGAGAAAAAATTTCCCCGCCGGGAGTTATCCATCGAAGAAGCCGGCAGCCTCGCCGCCTGGCGCAATGCCGAGGAGATGAAGGGGTTATCGCAGGACAACCGCCAGATCATGGGCGATTCGGCTGGCGCCTGGAGCGTCATTTATGTGGAGGATACCGAGGATCTGTCGCCAAGCGGGCTGAACCGCACGGTCAAGATTGTCGCGGTAGATGCGCTGGAAGACGCGGCGCCGCGCATCGCGCCTTTCAAGACAATGCTGCAAACGGTGGGTATCGCCGCCGCGCCGGAAGAACTGTTCCGCCTCGGCACCCTGCTGGGCGAGGTCGGGGTCACGCGGATCAGCGCGCTGGGCCATATGACGGCGCCGGAGCCGGGCTGGCATCACGATGGAAGGTTCAACCTGCTGGATCTGGTCACCCTCACCGAAATTGAACAATCGGCGGAGGGCGCCGCCAATGCATTTGCGCCCTATACGGACTGAGAGAGACATGAGTTTCGTCGCCATAGACCAGGCCAGCTTTACCTACGATGCCCAGGAGGTGGTAGTCGATGGCGTCGATTGGTCCATTGGCGAGGGCGAGTTCCATTGCCTTGTGGGGCGGAGCGGCTGCGGCAAGACCACCTTGCTGAAAATCGCCGCCGGTCTGCTGCAACCCACCCAAGGCGCGATCTCCATCCAGGGGAAACCGGTGCGCGAACCCAGCCCGCAGGTGGGGTTTGTGTTTCAGAACCCGACGTTACTGGAGTGGCGGTCGGTCCTCGACAACGTGCTGTTGCCGCTGTCGCTCAAACGGTCCCTCGGCAAAAAAGATCATGAGAAAGCCGTCCAACTGCTCACCCTTGTCGGGCTAAGCGATTACACGGCCCGGTTTCCCCGCGAATTGTCGGGCGGCCAGCAAAGCCGTGTCGCCATCGCCCGCGCGCTGGTCACCGAGCCCGCCGTGCTGCTGATGGATGAGCCCTTTGCCGCGCTTGATGCCATCACCCGCGAGGAACTGCAGGATGATCTGCTCAAGCTCTGCAGCCTGCGGAAGACGACCGTTTTATTCGTTACCCACGATATCGCCGAGGCGGTCTATCTGGCCGACCGGGTGGCGGTGATGGATCATGGCCGGCTGCAACACGATGTCACGGTAGCTCTCGCCAAACCACGCCAACGCGACATCCGTTTCGGTACCGAGTTCAACGCGCTGTGCCAGGACATTCACCAGACCATGGACGGCGTGTCATGAGCATACGCATCTATTCCATGGCATTGCTCGTCCTGCTGGTCGGGGGATGGGAATTGTTCTGCCGGGTCTCGAAAATATCGGAGCTGATCGCTCCGGCGCCGTCGGCGATTCTCGAGACCTTATGGGGTGGGCTCACCGTGGGTTATTTGTGGCCGCATATCTGGGTCACCACCATCGAGGTCGTGCTGGGGCTCGCGGCGGGATGCGGCATCGGATTTCTGTTCGGAGTTTTGCTGGGAGAGACCGAATTCCTGCGGCGGCTTCTCTACCCTTACATTCTGGCGAGCCAGGTAATCCCCAAACTCGCCCTCGGCCCTCTTTTCGTGATCTGGTTTGGCGCCGGGGTACTCCCCACCGTGGTGATCACCGCGCTGATCTGCTTTTTCCCGCTGCTGGAAAATTCACTGACCGGCGTGCAGCATATGGACCCGCAAAAGCGCGAACTGTTCCGCATGCTGGGCGCCAGCCGGCTACAGACCCTCATTCGGCTCAAGATACCCGCCGGTCTGCCGGTCATCCTCGCCGGTGTCCGGGTCGCGGTCGTGCTGTCTTTTATCGGCGCCGTGGTCGGCGAGTTTATCGGCGCCAACGAAGGCCTCGGCGCCATGATCATCGGCGCTCAGGGCATGATGGACACCACCCTCATGTTCGCCATCTTCATCGTCATAACCATTGAGGGAATGGTTTTTTATCAGGCCACGCTCATGACCGAGCGCTGGCTGCTTCGCCGTCATAGAAAAGGAACAGATTAATGAATGTATCAATCCTGCGGTCCACCGCGGCCGCCGCTTCGGCCCTTCTGTTACTGGGCAATTTCGGCACCGCTCAGGCGCAAAAGATGGACAAAGTCACCGTCGCGGGCTGGAGCAAACCCATCAGCGAGATCACCAATTTGCTGGCCGAGCCCGACAAGGGGTTTTTCAAGAAACGCGGTATCGAGCTTGGCTATCTGTCGGGCACCGGTGGCGGCTCGGCGGTCAAGAACATGCTGACCGGCAAGGCCGACGTCGCCTTTACCGACCCGGCGTCGTTCTATCACGCGCTGGATCGCGGTGCGAAACTGATCGCCATCTACAACATTTATCCGCAGAACGTCTTTAACGTGGTGTCGCCCAAATCGCGCAACATCACCAAACCATCCGACCTAAAAGGCAAAAAAATCGGCGTCTACAGCCTCTCCAGCGGCACCCGCCAGAACCTTCAGGTCCTGCTGCATCAGGTCGGGCTGACCGAAAAGGACGTCTCGGTCCGGGTCACCGGGCTGCTGAACTTCGCCCCGGTGATCCAGGGTCAGGTGGATGCCACCGCGGCCACCGATACCGGGCTGTTCGTCGGCAAGCTGAAGGGGCTCAAGGAGGTCAATGTCATCGAGGTAAAGGATTACCTGAATGTGCCGAGCGACATGTTCGTGGTGTCGGTCGAGACCTACAACAAGAAAAAGGATTTGCTGCGCCGGTTCCTCGCCGCCTATCGCGACAGCGCCGCCTGGATGATCAAAAACCCCAAGGAAGCCGCCAAAATCGCCATCACCCGGTCGATCAATGGCCGTAACGAAAAGGTCAATCTGGAGATCATCCGGATCCGCAATCTGTCCGCCGTCTCCCCGACAACGAAAAAGAAAGGCCTCGGCCATTTCGATCTCGACGTACTGCAGAAAGGCGCCGAAACGTTCCGCAAGCTGGGGCTGATCAAGAAACCCATCGACGTGTCCAGGGTCGTCCGCTCCGATCTGCTGCCGAAGTAATCGGAGCATCGAGAGATGGATTTCCAGAACAAGGTCGCCCTGGTCACCGGCTCCAGCCGGGGGATCGGCGCGGCCATCGCCAAGGCCTTCGCAGCAGAAGGCGCGACCGTTATCGTCAACTACCTGCGCAACGAAGGCGCCGCCGATGCAATTGTCGCTGCCTGCGAGGATGCAGGGGGCGACGCGCTGGCAATCCAGGCGGATGTCACCTCCGAGACGGCGGTCACCAGCATGGTGGACCGTACTCTCGGGGAACTCGGCAAGATCGATATTCTGGTCAATAACGCGTTTACGCCCTACGTCTTTGATCCCGACGACCGCAAACGGTTCTGGGATCTCACCTGGCAGGATTATCAGACCCAGATCGACGGCGCGCTGCAATCCACCCATGCCCTGTGCCAGGCGGTCCTGCCCAATTTCCGCAAACGGACGCAGGGGACCATCGTCAATGTGGCGAGCGACCTGATCGCCCGTCCCTTCATTCCCTACCATGACTACAACACGGCCAAATCGGCGCTTGTCGGCTTCACCCGTAATCTGGCGACGGAACTGGGCCCCCTGGGCATCCGCGCCAATTGCGTCGCCCCCGGGCTGGTCTACCCCACCGACGCCAGCCGCCGCACTAAGGAAGACGTCAAGGAGATGATCATCGCCCAGACGCCCCTGCGGCGAATCGCGGCCCCGGACGACGTGGCGGGGCCGGTGCTGTTCCTCGCCTCCGACTGGAGCCGCTTCATGACCGGCCAGACCCTCTACGTGGATGGCGGGCTGGTGATGGGGTGAGGGTCCAGACCCGGCGGGCACACATTAACTAGTTGTTTTTACACTGTTTTTTTATGCGGCGCCGGCATTTTTCAGGGCACCGCTAACGAAATCCACACCCCTTTATCCTAGGTTTAACGACGCCTTAATCTCGGCGTATTTGCGGGTAGAGTCCGGGTCATGATTCGTAAGTCCATCGCCTTCCTTATCGTGGGGTTCGCCCTGCTTGCCGCCAGTCCGGCCAAGGCTTACTGCATCCTGAACAAGACCGCCGATACCCTGACCGCCACCCTCGCCGACTATCACCCGCTGGCCGATTTCAACGCGACGCTCAAACCGGGGAAAAAGGTCTGTTGCGACTGGTTCGACCGCCGCTGCAATCCGACGGGCAATCGTGGCGCGCTGATTTCCATAAAAATCGAGGGGCAGAAGGGCCGGACAAAATGGAAAAAGGCCGCAAGTGCCGAGCTCGAACACCGCAATAGCATCCGGAAGAAATCCAAGAACGCCAAGATCGAACGACGGCGGAAAGAGAAAAGAGTCAATTCCGTCCTGAATGCACTGGAGATACCGGAGAGCTTCGATTCTCTTTACTGCGTCGACGGCATAAAGCGCAGCGTCCGCGCCAGCGCCGGTGGCACCGTCACCATCACCAGGAGCGGGAGCAACGCGGGCAGGCTGAACTGCGCAAGCCATGACGTCATGCTGCGCCCCGTCAACGCGCTAAGCCGCTCGCCGAAATCAGGCCCCGCGTTGATTTACGCCCCACCCAATAGCGACCGCCCCCGCAAGGCACCGACCCTGCGCGACGAACTCATGCGCTGACAGCACGCCGTTCACACCAGACCTCCAACCGCAATTGTGGCAACGCGCCGCACGGGATATATAAGCGCGTGGGTGCGCCGTCGCGCTCCTGCGTATGATCGACCAGAACCCAACCGGCATTGTTTGTCATGGATTTGGAAAAGCCCCTTTTTATCCATCTAATCGGCCTCGAAGGGTGCGGACATCATGGCGTCTTTCCCATATTCGAGAAGGTGCTCACGGACAAATTCGCGGATTCCGAAAGACCGCTATATTTTCAAACCGGCCTTCGCGGCATGTTCAACGCCGCCTATTACAAAGGATTACCGAGGGATATCGTCTTCGCGGATGTGGAGACGTTCCTCCACAACAACCCGGGCGCCATTTTCGTCGACGACAATTCCTACCCGTCCGCGACCTATCGCGAGCCCCATAATCAGTGGGATTTTGCCGAGATTCACGCCCGGCTGCGGGATCAATGCGATGTCCGGTTCGTCCGGCTGAGGCGGAATATCTTCAACACCATCAATTCGCATCGTGACTGGGATGGCGGGCTGATTGGACACGCGACGGTACTGGCGACCATCCAGCGATCCCTCGATGAGAAAATTGCCGCCCTCACCGCACAAGGCGTGCCGTTCGTCGATCTGAATTACGACACGATCGGAGACGACGCGGCGACCATCGCCGAAATCACGGGCTGCGAGGAGGAGGCCGTCGAGGCCGCCACCGCCGCGCTCTTTAAACCCTCCCAAAAAGATTATCGGGAGCAGATGTCGGAAGATGAAATCGGCGAAATCAGCCGGCTATTCAAGGAAAGCGTCTGATTCTCACTTAGGCGTGTAGCCGAGATTGGGCGACAGCCAGCGTTCCATATGGGCGAGCGTCGTGCCCTTGCGCTCGGCGTAATCCTCGACCTGATCGCGGCTGATTTTTCCGACCCCGAAATAGCGGGACTCGGGATGCCAGAAATACCAGCCTGACACGGCGGCGCCGGGATGCATGGCAAAGCTTTCGGTCAATGTGATGCCGGCGGTCTTTTCCGCGTCCAGCAAGTCCCACAATGTCGCCTTCTCGGTGTGATCCGGGCAGGCGGGATAGCCGGGCGCGGGGCGGATACCCTGGTATTTCTCGCCGATCAGCGACGCGTTATCGAGAGTTTCATCGGCCGCGTAGCCCCAGAATTCCTTGCGCACGCGCTCATGCATCTTTTCCGCGAAAGCCTCAGCCAGCCGGTCCGCCAGCGCTTTGACCATGATCGCATTATAATCGTCGTGATTCGCCTCGAACTCGGCGGCCAGTTCATCGACACCAAAGCCGGTCGATACCGCGAACCCGCCAAAGTAATCGGCCACGCCGCTGTCCTTGGGCGCGACGAAATCGGCCAGCGCAAAATGCGGCCGCGTGCCTGATTTTTTACCCTGCTGACGCAGCGTGTGAATTGTCGCCCGTACTTGGCCGCGGTCATCGTTCTCATAAAGCTCGATATCGTCGCCCACCGCATTGGCCGGCCAGAACCCGATGACGCCGCGGGCGGTGACACGGCCTTCGTTGAGGATACGCTCGAGCATTTCCTGCGCGTCGGCGAACAGACTGCGCGCGGCGTCGCCGACCACATCGTCCTTTAGGATGCGCGGATAGGCGCCATGCAATTCCCAGGTATGGAAAAACGGCGTCCAGTCGATGCGCTCGACCAGCTCGTCCAGCGGATAATCGTCAAACGACTGCGTGCCGAGCTCTAGCGGCTTGGGTGGTGTGACCGTACCCCAATCGATGGGGCAGCGATTGGCGCGCGCCGCCGCGATTTTGATACCCCGGTCGCTATTGTCCCGTCCCTCGAACTCGGTACGAACCTTATTGTATTCAGCGTCGATATCAGCGGCATAGGCGGCCTTTTTTTCTTCGCTGGTCAGCGAACTGACCACGCCAACGCCGCGTGATGCATCGAGGACATGCACGACGGGGCCGTGATAAGCGGGTGCGATGCGCACCGCCGTATGGATTTTCGAGGTCGTCGCACCGCCGATCAGGAGCGGGATGTCGAATCCCTGGCGTTCCATCTCGCCCGCCACATGCACCATCTCGTCGAGCGACGGGGTGATCAGACCGGAAAGCCCGATAACGTCTGCGTTTTCCTCGCGGGCCGTATCGAGAATTTTCTGCGCCGGCACCATGACGCCGAGATCGACGACATCGTAATTATTGCACTGCAGCACCACCCCCACGATGTTCTTGCCGATATCGTGAACGTCACCCTTGACGGTGGCCACGACCATTTTTCCCTTGGCCCGCGCCACGGTCCCGCTGGCTTCTTTTTCCGCTTCGATATAGGGGATGAGATGCCCCACCGCCTGTTTCATGACCCGGGCGCTCTTGACCACCTGCGGCAGAAACATCTTGCCGGCGCCGAACAGATCGCCGACCACGTTCATGCCGTCCATCAGCGGTCCTTCGATTACCTCCAGCGGGCGGACCGCTTCCTGCCGGGCCTCTTCGGTATCCTCGACAATGAATTCGTTGATGCCACGCACCAGCGCATGCGACAGGCGCTCCCCGACCGGGGCTTCCCGCCAGGACAGATCCTTCTCCTTTTTCGCGCCACCGCCCTTGAATTCTTCGGCGATCTCAAGCAGCCGGTCGGTACCTTCCGGCGTTCGGTTGAGAATGACATCTTCCACGCGCTCACGGAGTTCCTCCGGGATGTCCTGATAGACCGCGAGCTGACCCGCATTGACGATGCCCATGGAAAGCCCGGCCTTGATCGCGTGATAGAGAAATACCGAATGCATGGCTTCGCGCACCCGGTCGTTGCCCCGGAACGAAAACGAGATGTTACTGACGCCGCCAGATATCTTTACATGCGGCAGGGCTTCGCAAATGCGGCGGGTCGCGTTGATGAAATCGACCGCGTAATTGTTGTGCTCCTCGATACCGGTCGCGACCGCGAAAATATTCGGATCGAAAATAATGTCCTCGGGCGGGAACCCGATTTGATCCACCAGAATATGGTAGGCCCGGGTGCAGATCTCGACCTTGCGGTCCTCGGTATCGGCCTGACCTTTCTCGTCAAAGGCCATGACGATCACCGCGGCACCGTAACGCCGTACTTTCTTTGCCTGCTCAACAAAGGCTTCCTCGCCTTCCTTGAGGCTGATGGAATTGACGATCGCCTTGCCCTGGACGCATTTGAGACCGGCCTCGATCACAGACCATTTGGACGAATCGATCATCACCGGCACGCGGCTGATCTCGGGTTCGGCGGCGATCAGATTAAGGAACTTGACCATTACGGCTTCTGAATCGAGCAGCCCTTCATCCATATTGACGTCGATCACCTGGGCGCCGTTCTGGACCTGTTGCAGGGCTACCTCGGTGGCCTTTTCGTAGTCGCTTTCCTTGATCAGCTTGGCAAAGCGCAGAGATCCGGTGACGTTGGTGCGCTCGCCCACATTCACAAACAGCGATTCCGGCCCGATATTGTCCGGCTCCAGCCCCGACAGGCGAAGGAGTGGCTCGGTCTCGACTGCTTCCCGGGGGGACATTCCCTCGACCGCCTCCGCGATGGCGCGAATATGATCGGGTGTGGTGCCACAGCAACCGCCGACGATATTGAGAAAACCCGCCTCGGCAAATTCCGCCAGGGTTTCCGCCATCATCTCGGGCGTTTCATCGTACTCGCCAAAGGCGTTGGGCAACCCGGCATTGGGATGGCACGACACGTGAATATCGGCGATCCGCGACAGCTCTTCGATATAGGCCCGCAAATCCTTAGGGCCGAGCGCACAGTTGAGCCCGATGGACAGGGGCTGGGCATGACGCACCGAATTCCAGAAAGCTTCGGTGGTCTGGCCGGTTAGCGTGCGGCCGCTCTGGTCGGTGATGGTGCCCGAGATCATGATCGGGATGTCGAGTCCGAGCTGTTCTGTCACGCTGTCGATGGCGAACAGGACGGCCTTGCAATTCAGGGTATCGAAGACCGTTTCCACCAGCAGCGTATCGGCGCCGCCCTCCAGCAATCCGCGGACGGCCTCGCTGTAGGTTTCCACCAGCGCGTCGAACGTGACATTACGGAAACCGGGATCATTGACATCCGGTGATATGGAGGCCGTGCGGTTGGTGGGTCCAAGCACGCCGGCGACGAAGCGCGGCCGCGTCGGATCCTTCCCGGTTGCCGCATCGGCCGCTTCACGCGCCAGCCTGGCGCCCTCCACATTCAGCTCATAGACCACATCTTCCATCATGTAATCGGCCTGCGCGATGCGGGTCGAGCTGAAAGTGTTCGTCTGAACGATGTCGGCACCGGCATCGAGATAAGCCCGGTGGATGTCACCGATAAGCGCGGGGTCGGACAGGATCAATAAATCATTATTGCCCTTCTGCGGGCAGTCATGATCAGCAAAGCGCTCGCCCCGGTAACCGGCCTCATCCAGTTTGTGATCCTGGATCATGGTGCCAAAGGCGCCATCGATGATCAGAATGCGCGACGCGAGCTGTTTGCGCAGCGCCTTGATCCGTTCTCCTCGAACGGTTGGATCCAGTGCACCCGCGACGGTTCCACCGCCGGCGCCGGAATCAGGGGCACGCATTGTGGCCGGTGGGGTCATTCGGCCCTCTTGGCAAGATTGTCGGGCCGCAATCCCAGAATATGCGCGATCGCATAGGTCAGATCGGCCCGGTTCAGCGTATAAAAATGGAAATCGTTGATGCCGTTTGCGTGCAGCTGACGGCACTGCTCGGCCGCCGCCGTCGCCGCGACAAGCTTGCGGGTCTCCGGGTCATCATCCAGCCCCTCGAATAGCCCACCCATCCAGTCCGGAACCGACGTACCGCACATGGCGCAGAACTTCACCACCTGGGCGAAATTCTGGACGGGCAGGATTCCGGGAACGATGGGCGCCTTGATTCCGGCGGCACGCGCGCGTTCGAGAAACCGCAGGAACGGCTCCGCACCAAAGAAATACTGGCTGATCGCCCGATCGGCACCGGCATCGAGCTTGCGCTTCAGATTATCGAGATCGGAATCCGGGTTTTTGGCCTGGGGATGGGTTTCCGGATAGGCGGCAACGCTGATATCGAAATCGCCGATGCGCTTGAGACCGGCGACCAGATCGACAGCGTAGGCGTAGCCGCCGGGATGGGGCTGGTAATTCGATTCTCCCTCGGGCGGATCGCCGCGCAACGCCACGATATGGCGCACACCGGCATCCCAGTACTCACGTGCAACAGCGTCGACTTCATCTTTCGTCGCATTGACACAGGTCAAATGCGCCGCCGGCGTCAAGCTGGTTTCCTTGAGGATACGAACCACGGTCGCGTGGGTCCGTTCGCGCGTTGTACCGCCCGCGCCATAGGTCACGGACACGAAGCGGGGCTGCAACGGTTCAAGCCGTTTCACCGAAGACCACAGCGTTTCCGCCATCTTGTCGGTCTTGGGCGGGAAAAATTCGAAAGAGACTCTGAGGTCTTTCGGAGCACCGGCCGGATACGGAAGTTCCACCAGTTTTTTCGACACATCAGTCATCAGCATCACTCAACCGCCTGTAATGTTTTATGGGATGTGGGATCAAGGGATACGCTCAAATCATAGGCCGGACGGACGGCCTTCCAGATCATCACAGTCAGGGGATCTCCTGGCAGGCGCTGCACCTTCTCCGCCGTGAGCCCGGCCTCGTCAAACCACGTAGCCATCTCACCTTCCGATATGCCAAGCCAATGGTGCGCATGGTCGCTGCGCAGCGTGTCGAGGCCATGCGGTGCGAAATCCACAACCAACAGAACGCCTTCCGACCGAAGCACGCGGGCCGCTTCGGCAATCACCGCCGCAGGGCGATCGGCGTAATGAAGCACCTGATGGATCACAACCGCATCATAGGATGATTCGGCCACATCCAGGCGGTACATGTCACCATGACGCACGTGGCAATGGCGGTAGTCATCCGCTTCCAGCTTGGCCCGGGCTACGGCCAGCATGTCCCGCGACAGATCGATACCGACCCCCCGGTCTATTTTGTGGGAAAAGAGTTCCAGCATCCGCCCGGTTCCGGTCCCGACATCAAGAAAATCGTGAACATGACCGGGAAACGCCGTCTGGAGCGCCTGCTCAACATCACGTTCATCCACGTGGAGAGAGCGGATCCGGTCCCACTGCTCGGCATTGGCGCGGAAATAGGATTCCGCTGCCGCTGAGCGCGCTTCCTTGATTTCAGCCAGGCGCCGCCGATCGAGGGTGCTCTGAAAATCATCATCGGGAACAAGGGACACCAGTTGACGGGCGATCTGCCCGGCAGTGCTGTTATCATCCGCCAAACGGTAAAAGACCCAGCTACCCTCGGGGAACCTGTCAACCAGTCCAGCGTCACACAACAGCTTCAAATGGCGTGAGACGCGCGGCTGGCTTTGCCCAAGGATGTCAGTGAGATTGCTCACGGTCATATCGCCCTGGGCACATAACGACAGAAGCCGAAGCCGTGTCGGTTCGGCCGCTGCACGCAGGCAGGAAAGCAATACGTCCATTAATCTGGCTCCGGGATCCCTGAATTATCGTCTGCCAACCAAGCTCCAGACGATAGGCTAAAATATATAAAGATATCTTTATATGTCAATGGGAGGGAAAATTCATGAGAAAGCGTAAAATCGTGTCATTCGGTCACCAATTTCAGTTTGGTATTATGGTGACAACCGGTTAACGCTAAATTTTCCACAACCGGGCGGTAAATTGCCCGTTACACCCGTTGACACCATACCCTTGCCGGGGGATACCATCCCAGTGATGGTGGCAGGATAATGAGATCCTGCCGGTTTTGTGAACAACAAGTGCGGGCTGTCGAAGCATGTTGAGTCGCAGATCCTTCTTAGGGACAACCTCCGCGTTCCTCGCATTTTTGCTCGTCTGGGCACTCAGTTTATCGTCAGGCTACGCTGCGAGCGGCAGTGCCGATGACTTCATCAAGAAAGTCGGCACCGAGGCCATTAATTCCCTGACCGGGAAGAATCTCTCCGATAAGGAACGGCAGGATCGCTTCCGTGAAATCCTGAAGCGCACTTTCAAGATCGACCTGATTGCGCGGTTCACACTCGGCCGTTACTGGCGGCGAACAACAGAAACACAGAAAAAAGAATACGTTGAGTTGTTCGAAGACTTTATCGTTCAGGCCTATGCCGCCCGCTTCAAGGGTTATTCCGGTGAAACATTCCAGGTCGGACGGGTGCGCGACATAAACGCCCGCGACAAGCTGGTTCAATCGGACCTGGTCCTCACGGATGGCCGCAAAATTCCCGTTCACTGGC
>JABJKO010000131.1 GCA_018660305.1 Rhodospirillaceae bacterium | reverse complement strand
CGCCATGACCCGCGCCGAAGACCGGCTCTATGTCTGCGGCTGGCACACCAGCCGCAAGGCCCCGGCCCATAACTGGTACGACCTTATGACAAGTGCCCTGGACCCTGTCGCCCAACCGGTGGAGATGGATCTGACAGCGGATTCCGATGCCGGCTGGACGGGACAGGGATGGCACATGGACAACGCCCAGGAAGCGCCGGTCGAACAGCCTCACGAGACCCGCCAGTTTACCCCGGCCGCCAGTGCCTTGCCCGACTGGGCAAGGCGTCCGCCACCGCCGGAGGACGTGCCGCCGACCCCGCTGACCCCGTCGCGGCCCGACGACCACGAGCCGGCGTCCCGCTCGCCCATGGGCGACGATGGCGGGGCCGGGTTCCGGCGCGGATTGCTGGTGCATCGCCTGTTGCAGATCCTGCCCGAGCTGGACCCTGCCGACCGCGCCACGGCGACGGCGCGTTTTCTCGCCCGGCTGGTCCATGGCCTCGATGACCCGACGCAGACGGCGCTTGCCGCCGAAATCCTCGCGGTACTTGAAAACCCGGCATTTGCGGCCCTTTTCGGACCCGGATCTCGCGCCGAGGTACCGGTCATCGGCCGCATCGGCGACCATGTGATCGCGGGGCAGGTGGACCGGCTCTGTGTCACCGATGAGGCGGTCCATATCGTCGATTACAAGACCAACCGGCCACCCCCCACGGATCCGGCCGATGTTGCCCCTATTTATTTGCGCCAAATGGCGGCTTATCGCGCGGTGGTAAGAGAAATTTATCCAAATAAATCAATAATCTGTGCTCTATTATGGACCGATGGACCGACTTTGATGACGCTGCCCGAAGCGGTGCTGGATCACTGGGAACCTTGACTGATCTGAGCGCGCTTCCTAATTTCATCCCATCGAAGCGGCGCCGAGCTTTATACGCCGCTCATAACGGAAGGAACCCACACTATGAGTACGAAGCCTGTTTCCGACGATTCATTTGACGCCGACGTCTTGAAGGCCGAGGGACCTGTGCTCGTTGATTTCTGGGCCGAATGGTGCGGACCGTGCAAACAGATCGGCCCGTCGCTGGAGGAAATCGCCGCGGAAATGGATGGATCCCTCACGGTGGCCAAGATCAATATCGACGAAAACCCCGAGACCCCGACCAAGCTGGGCGTCCGCGGCATCCCCACATTGATGCTGTTCAAGGATGGAGAGGTGGCGGCCACCAAGGTCGGCGCGCTGCCCAAGAGCAAGCTTGTCGAATGGATCAACGAATCGATCTGACGATTTTCTTTTAAACCGAACCGGTTTGCAGAACCCCGCCTCCTGGCGGGGTTTTGTTTTCCGCCAGAGCCGCGCCCGCCAGATAGAGCGAGCCGCAGATCAGCACCCGGCCGGGGACCGGCGCTTCTTCCCCGATAGTGTCGAGGGCCGCGGCCAAGGACGGCTTTTCGCTGGCGGCAAATCCGCTGGCAATCGCCGCGGCGGCGCCGTCAGCCGCCGGCAGGGTGGTCTCCTCACCCTCGATGGGGATGGCGTAAAGATACGCCGCGTAGGGGACCAGAGGCGATAGAAAGCCGGCCGGGTCGCGGGCGCTCAGGGCGCCGAAAATCAGATAGAGCGGTTTATCGTCCCACCGGTCCAGGACTTTGGTCAGCGCCTGCGCCGCCGCCGGATTATGCCCGCCATCCAGCCACAGCTCCCAGCCCGGCCCCAGCCGGTCGGGCAACGGCCCGGACTTCAGACGTTCAAGACGGCCGGGCCAGACAGCGCGCTGCAATCCGGTGGAGATCGCCGCTTCATCAATCACCAGCCCGGGAAGCCGCCGCGCGCACAGCGCCGCCAGCGCCGCGTTCTGGATCTGATGGGGCCCGTTGAGGACAGGGCGCGGCAGCGACAGGGTGCTTGCCCCATCCCGCAGGTGAAAGCCCTGTTCAGTTTCTTCGTATGTCCAGTCTTCTCCAAAACAGCTCAGCTTTGTGCCGATGGCTGCCGCCCGCTTCCGGATCACCGAGAGCGCCACCGGCGTCTGGGGAGCGATCACCGCCGCCGTTGCGCTCTTGAGGATGCCGGCTTTCTCGAACGCGATTGCATCCAGCGTGTCGCCAAGAAAGCCCATATGGTCCATGGAGACCGGTGTGATGGCCGACAGGGCCGGGGCTTCAAAGACGTTGGTGGCATCGAAGCGCCCGCCGAGACCGGTTTCAATCAGGGTGACATCAGCGCTGGTGCGGGCAAAAGCGAGAAAGGCCGCGGCGGTGGTTACCTCGAAGAAGGTGATGGGCTGGCCGTCATTGGCGGCTTCGCAATCCTCCAGAATGGCAACCAGCGCCTCGTCATCGAGCAGTTCGCCGGCCACCGAAATACGCTCGGCGAAGCGCACCAGATGCGGCGAGGTATAGCTGTGGACCCGGTAGCCGGCCGCCTCGCAGATGGCTTTGAGAAAGGCGAGCAGCGAGCCCTTGCCGTTGGTGCCGGCAACATGAACCACACAGGGGAGAGATTTCTCGGGATTGCCCAACACCCGTAGCAGGCGCTGGACCCGCCCCAGGGACAGATCGATGACCCTTGGGTGGAGGCCTCTCAGGCGCTCGACAACCGCGTCACTCCGCAGCGGGGCGCTCTTCGTTGGGGTGTTCGGCGCCCAGCCGGAGAGGTTCGGCGGCGCCGGGCGGGCTCAACGGTACGATTTGCGCGGCGGGCCGGGTGTTCAACAGCAGATCGGACAGGCGGATCAGCTCGTCACGTACCTGGCGGCGGTGAACCACCCGGTCGACCATGCCATGCTCCAACAGATATTCCGCACGCTGGAACCCTTCCGGCAGCTTCTCGCGGATGGTCTCCTCGATTACCCGTGCGCCGGCAAACCCAATGACCGCACCCTGTTCGGCGATGGCAATGTCACCCAGCATGGCAAAGGACGCTGTAACCCCACCGGTGGTGGGATCGGTGAGGACGGTCAGGAACGGCAACCCCGCCTCCTTGACCTCATCCACCGCGATGACCGAGCGCGGCATCTGCATTAGCGACAGGATACCTTCCTGCATGCGGGCGCCACCCGAGGCGGTAACGATGATAAAAGGCGCTTCCTGAAGCACCGCGAGACGCGCCGCCGTGAGGATGCCCTTGCCAAGCGCCAGCCCCATGGACCCCGCCATGAAATCAAAATTCATGATTGCGACCACGGTCTTGCGGCCGCCCATTTCGCCATGGGCAACGATCAGCGCGTCCTCTTCATTTGTCGCCCCGCGACTCTCTTTAAGGCGGTCGGTGTAGCGTTTGCGGTCGCGAAATTTGAGCGGATCGCCCTTCAGCGCCGGCAATTCAATGGTCTGGTATTCACCGCCGTCGAAAAGCGTTTCCAGCCGCTTCCTGGCGGGCAGACGCATATGGTGGCCGCAATGGCTGCAGACATTGAGCGACGCTTCCAGTTCGCGATGAAAAATCATCTGCTCGCAGCCGGGGCACTGGTGCCACAGATTATCCGGCACATCGTCCTTTTCGACGAGGGCCCGGATTTTCGGGCGGACATAGTTAGTCAACCAGTTCATGTCGGAGTTACCTCCTTAGGGGCATCGTCTCGCGCCCGATGCACACCGTCGGCGAGTTCACGGACAAATCCTAGCACGGATTCGACCAAATTGGATGAATTTCCACCTGCCCCTTTAGGGGCATCCACAATGCGCTGGACAATGGCGGATCCAACCACCGCAGCATCGGCCACCCGGGCGATTTCGGCGGCCTGTTCGGGGGTTTTGACGCCAAAACCCACGGCGACGGGTAAATCGGTGAACCGCCGGATACGGGCGACCGCGTCGGCGATGTTGCTGGTCTCGGCGGATCGGGTGCCGGTAATGCCGGTGATCGAGACGTAATAGACAAACCCGCTGGCCGTTTCCATCAGCAGCGGCAGGCGGTTCTCATCGCTGGTGGGCGTGGCCAGGCGGACAAAATCGATGCCCGCCTCCGCCGCCGGAACCCGCAGCTCGGCATCTTCCTCGGGCGGCAAATCAACAATAATCAGCCCATCGACGCCGGCATCGGCCGCGTCGCTGACAAATTGCTCGACGCCGTAAATATAGATCGGGTTGTAGTAGCCCATCAGAACGATGGGGGTCTCATTATCCTGTTCGCGGAACCGGCTGACCATTTCCAGCGTGCGGCGCTGGGTCTGACCGGCGCGCAGCGCGCGCAGCGACGACAGCTGGACCGCCGGACCGTCCGCCATGGGATCGGTAAACGGCATGCCGAGCTCGATCATATCGGCGCCGGCCGCCGGCAGTCCCTTTATGATGGCTTCGGAAATATCAGGGTCCGGATCACCGGCGGTAACGAAGGTGACCAGGCCGGCCCGGTTTTCCTCGGCCAGCGCCTCGAAGCGGCGCTTTATGCGATCGCGGGCACGGCTCATAGAGAAACCCCCAGGGCCTCCGCCACGGTAAACACATCCTTGTCGCCGCGGCCGCACATGTTCATCACCAATAGATGGTCCTTGGGCAGGTCCGGCGCCATACGCGCCACATGGGCCAGCGCATGGGAGGGTTCCAGCGCCGGGATAATCCCTTCCTGACGGCTGCAAAGCTGGAAGGCATCCAGTGCCTCCTGATCGGTGGCCGATACATATTCGACCCGGCCGACATCGTGCAGCCAGGCATGCTCGGGCCCGATCCCGGGATAGTCCAGCCCGGCCGAGATGGAATGGGCCTCGGTAATCTGGCCATCCTCGTTCTGTAGCAAATAGGTCCGGTTGCCATGCAGAACGCCGGGCGCGCCGGCGCTCAGCGACGCGGCATGGGCGCCGGTCTCTATGCCTTTGCCGGCCGCCTCGACGGCGAAGATCTGCACGCTTTCCTCATCGAGAAATTCATAGAACAGCCCGATGGCGTTGGACCCGCCGCCGATGCAGGCGACCAGGGAGTCCGGCAACCTGCCTTCCTGCTCCATGATCTGCTGGCGCACTTCGCGGCCGATGACCGACTGGAAATCACGGACCATGGCGGGATAGGGGTGGGGTCCGGCGACGGTGCCGATGATGTAAAACGTATCATCCACATTGGAGACCCAGTCGCGCAGGGCCTCGTTCATGGCATCCTTGAGGGTCGCCGATCCCGACGTCACGGGGACCACTTCGGCACCAAGCAGCTTCATGCGGAACACGTTAGGCGCCTGCCGTTCGATATCGGTCTGGCCCATATAAACCACACAGGGCAAGCCGAACAGCGCGCAAACGGTCGCCGTCGCGACACCATGCTGCCCGGCGCCGGTTTCCGCGATGATGCGAGTCTTGCCCATGCGCCGCGCCAGCAGGATCTGGGCCATGGTGTTGTTGATCTTGTGGGCGCCGGTATGGTTCAGCTCGTCACGCTTGAAATAGATCTTGGCGCCGCCGAAATACTCGGTCAGCCGCCGCGCAAAATAAAGCGGGCTTGGCCGGCCCACATAATGCTTCAGGTAATCGTCGAGCTCCGCCTGAAAAGACGGGTCGGCCTGCGCCGCGTCATAGGCTTTTTCGACCTGCAGAATGAGCGGCATCAGGGTTTCGGCAACGAAACGCCCGCCAAACAGGCCGAAATGTCCGTCCCCGTCGGGAAGGGTCCGGAAGCTATTGGGACTGGTCTGATCCATGGCGCTCATATCGGGCCGGAGTGTATCAGAGGCATGGGAGGGCGGCCACCATCGGACGCGCTAAAGCGCTTTTACGGCGGACAAAAAAGCGCTGATCCGGGCCGGGTCCTTGACCCCCGGCGCTTGTTCCACACCGGAGGACACATCGACCGCGAGCGCGCCGGATATGCTGACGGCCTCTGCCACGTTGTCGGCATCAAGCCCGCCCGAGAGCATCCATGGACACGGCCAGTCGCGGCCCGCCAGAAGCGTCCAATCGAACATCAGCGCATTGCCGCCGGGTAACGCGCCCTTGAGATCGGGCGGCGCCTTGGCGTCGAACAACAGGCGATCGGCGCAATCGAGATAGCGATCCGCCGCCTCGATATCCTGGGCGCCGGCGACCTTGATGGCTTTCATGACCGGCAGCCCCGTCAGGGCGTGGATTTCCGCCACCCGCTCCGGCGTTTCAGCGCCGTGCAGCTGCAGGAGATCGAGGGTTACCTGGGATAGAATGGCCGAAAAAGTAGCATCGTCCATATCGACGAACAGCCCCACCTTGATCACGTCATCGGGCACCTGCCGCACCAGCTCCGCGGCTTCGATGGCAGTGACCGCCCGGGGTGACGGCGCATAGAACACCAGCCCGACATAATCGGCACTACCTTCGACAGCGGCACCCATCGCCGCCTCGGAATTGATTCCACAGATTTTCGCCTGAACGGACATCGCCCCGACCTCAGCCCGCTTCTATCTCGTCGGCGATGCGCCGGGCGGCAGCGGCGGGATCGTCCGACTGGGTGATGGGACGGCCGATTACCAGATAATCGGCGCCGGCCCGCACCGCCTCGGCCGGTGTCATCACGCGCTTCTGATCGTCGGCCGAGGCCCAGCTTGGCCGTACGCCGGGGACCACGAGGGTGAAATCCGGCCCCAGGGCACCCCGGAGGGCGGCGACCTCATGGGGCGAGCACACCACACCGTTGGCGCCGCTTTCCTTCGCCAGGCGACCAAGCCGCAGGACCTGGTCGGCGATGGGCAATGATTGGCCAATCGATGCCATATCCGCTTCGCCGAGGCTGGTCAGTACAGTAACCGCGACGATGGAAAGATCCGTGGAGTCTCCGCGCGCGCCAACGGCGGCACGGATCATGTCGCCGCCACCGGAGGCATGGATGGTCAGGAGAAAGCACCCCAATCCGGACACCGCCCGGACGGCGCCGGCGACCGTATTGGGAATGTCATGGAGTTTCAGATCGAGGAATATGCGCGGCTGGATCTCGGCGATGCGGGCAACACCCTGCGGGCCCTGGGCGCAAAAAAATTCCTTGCCGAGTTTGACGCCGCCGACCTTGCCGTCCAGCACCCGCGCAAGATCAATCGCGGTGGCGAGATCGGTCGTATCGATGGCACAGAGGATACGGCGTGACGGTTCCATGTGACCTTCCAATAACAGCACGTGCCCCCTTGGGGCGGGCACTGTATACGCCAGCCGAACCGATCAGCAAAGGGACCTGTGCGGCAACAACCTGATACGAAGATAAAGAGCGCTAGTTGTCGCGCGCCGCCGGTGGCGGGAAGGACGACGACAGAGTCGGACCCGTTGCCGGCATCCGGGCACCCGTACCATGACCCGACGTGCGCTCCAGGGCGGCGAGGCGGCGCTCACTGCTGCGGGCGCGGCGGCGCAGCCGGAGACGGGACAGCGACATGAGCGCCGTCCCCACCACAAGCCCGATACCAAGGGCCGCCAGAACCGTCGTGCCCAGGGGCAGCATCACTTCATCAAAAAATGGCAGGAAATGGATGGCCACCGGTTCCCGGTTGGTCACGGCAAAGCTTGCCGCGGCCACCAGAAAGACGACCACGATGAGGGTAAAGAGTGCTTTTACAATGAACCGAAGAATACCGACCATAGCCGCCCTATCCGACCACGCACCGGTCGGTCAACTCAATCCTGCGGCGCGTTCAACCGAATCCGCAAGTCTTTTCCGACCTTGAAGAAGGGAACGGATTTGCGGGCCACCTGAACCGTTTCACCGGTACGCGGATTGCGCCCGGTCCGGGCATCCCGGTTCTTGACAGAAAACGCGCCAAAGCCGCGCAGCTCAACACGGTCTCCCGTGGCCAGGGCGCCCGAAATCTCTTCGAACACCGTCGAGACGATGCGCTCAACATCACGTTGGTAGAGATGGGGATTTTTTTCTGCCAAACGCAGGATCAACTCGGATTTTGTCATCGCAACCTGCTCCGTCTCGCGCGACCGGTGATCAGAGCCCTTGCCCCACACCCAAGCCACAGCGCCTGAATACTCGCTATTGGAGTTGAGGGTGCCAGACCGATACTAACCCGTCAAGTGTAAGCCTTTCAGAAAACACCGTTTTTCGCGTCAACGAGGCAATCTGGTCGAACCAGTCGAGACCCTGCCGCCGTATGCGCAGATCGCGTACGGGGAGGTCTTTCTCGATGTCTTTATTGGCCTCGAGCCAGCGCAACGCCTCCCGCTCACCGCCGATGGCATCAATCAACCCGTTCTTTACCGCCATGCGGCCGGTAAACACACGCCCGTCGGCAAGCTTACGCACTTTGCCAAGGCTCATTTTCCGATGGGTGGCGACCATGCCAATGAACATGCCGAACATATCGTCCACCAGAATTTGCGTGGCGTGGCGGACTTCGGGAGTCAGCTTCTTGAAAGGCGAGGGTTCGGCCTTGAGGGGGCCGCTCTGGATGGTCTCCACACCGATCCCCAGCTTTGCCAGCAAATCGGTTATCTCGGCGGTCTGGAACAGTACCCCGATGGAGCCGGTAATGGTCCCTTCGCGGGCAACGATATGATGGGCCGGCACGGCGATCATATAGCCTGCCGACGTTGCGAGATCGCCCATCACCGCGACAACCGGCTTTGTTTCCGCGAGCCTGACCAGCGCCCCGTGAAGCGCCTCGCCGCCCACGACCGTCCCGCCCGGGGAATTGATCCGGACCATGACAGCCTTGATTTTTTTATCGTCGATAGCCTCTTCGATCGCGGCCAGCCGGTCGGTATCATCGACAATGACCCGCTCCACACTGAGCCGGGCGATGTAGTCCCGTGAGGCTGAACCGGTGAACCGGCCAACGGCCGTGGTCACAAGGGCAACGGCAACGACAATCGCCGCTATGCGCCAGAAGGCGAGCCGGCGTTTCAACCGGCTTCTATCGACTAAATAATCTGCATCGAGCGCCATTATCGCCCAGACATTGCGAAGACCTTACGACCGATCTGACGCCAAGGGAGACGGAATTACGAGTCCTTCTTTTCCTCGGCACCCTCTTCCGCATCAGAGCCGCCGGCCTCTTCGGCGTCAGGCTCGTCGGCAGCAGGTTCGTCGGCGTCAGGCTCGTCGGCAGCAGGTTCGTCGGACAGCGCATCATCAGACAGAGAGGAAGCACTTTCGTTCTCGGCCCGTTTCATCGCCGCGCCAAGAATATCACCGAGGCTGGCGCCGGAATCAGAGGAACCGAATTCGGCCATCGCCTGTTTCTCTTCCTTGATTTCCTGGGCCTTGACCGAAAGGGTGAGTCTGTGATCCCGCCGGTCGATATTGGTGATGACCGCGTCGATCCGATCGCCTTCGGCAAATCGGTCAGGACGTTGTTCGCTGCGTTCACGCGCCAGATCGCCGCGCCGGATAAAGCCGGGAACAGAACCAGCCACCGTCACTTCGAGGCCGGTTTCCATCACCTTGGCAACGGTGCAGGTAACAACCTCGCCCTTTTTCAGCCCTTCGGAGGCAGATTCGAACGGATCATCGGTGAGCTGCTTGACGCCCAGGCTGATGCGTTCCTTTTCGATATCGATGTCCAGCACCCTGGCTTTGACCGCATCGCCTTTTTTGTAATCCTTGATGGCCTCTTCGCCGGATTTGTCCCATGACAGATCGGACAAATGCACCATGCCGTCGATTTCGCCGGGTAGACCGACAAACAGGCCAAACTCGGTGATGTTTTTGATTTCGCCTTCCAGTTCGGTTCCAACCGGATGATTGCCGGCGAAATCCGTCCACGGATTCTCTTCGGTTTGCTTGATACCAAGCGAGATACGGCGTTTGGTCGAATCCACATCGAGGACCATGACCTCGACTTCCTGGCTGGTGGAAATAATCTTGCCGGGATGGACGTTCTTTTTGGTCCAGCTCATTTCGGAGACATGGACCAGCCCCTCGACACCGGGTTCCAGTTCCACAAACGCACCGTAATCGGTGATGTTGCTGACCCGACCGGTATAGCGCGCGCCAACCGGGTACTTGGATTCGACGCCGTCCCAGGGATCGGCCTCGAGCTGCTTCATCCCGAGCGAAATGCGCTGGGTCTCGGCATTGAAGCGGATGATCTGGACTTTGACCGACTGACCAACGCTGAGCACTTCGCTCGGATGGTTGATCCGGCGCCAGGCAATATCGGTGACATGCAACAGACCATCGACCCCGCCGAGATCCACAAAGGCGCCATAATCGGTCAGGTTCTTGACGATACCATCGACCACCTGGCCTTCCTGAAGACCGGCCAGCAGTTCGGCGCGCTGTTCGGCGCGGGATTCCTCGAGGACGGCGCGGCGTGAAACAACGATGTTGCCGCGGCGGCGATCCATCTTGAGAATTTGAAACGGCTGCGGCGTTCCCATCAAGGGCGAAATATCGCGCACCGGACGAACGTCGACCTGGCTGCCTGGCAAAAAGGCCACGGCGCCGGAAAGATCGACAGTGAAACCGCCTTTCACGCGGCCGAAAATCGACCCGGTGACCCGTTCGGCATCCTGAAATGCTTTCTCGAGCATGGTCCAGGCTTCCTCGCGGCGCGCCTTTTCGCGCGACAGGACCGCCTCACCGTTACGGTCTTCCATTCTTTCCAGATAGACGTCGATGATTTCGCCGACTGAGATAGCTGCTTCACCCGCCGCGGAGGTAAATTCCTTTAGACCGACCCGGCCTTCAGATTTAAGCCCCACATCAATGAGCACCGAGTCGCCTTCAATGGCGATAACGGTTCCCTTGACTACCGACCCTTCGCTGAGTTCTCCCTCGCCGAAGGTCTCTTCCAGCATTGCGATAAAATTTTCGTCGGACGCCATTGCGTCGTCGCCGGAAGTTGCTGTCTCAATCGCCATACGTATTCCTACCTGTCTCTTCCAATATCAATCCAGGCGGCAACAACCTGGGGCACTATTGCCACGCAGGCCTGCCTGTAACCATGTACGCGTTACGCTGTCTCTACGCGTCGGACTTGTCCCGGGACTTGATGAACTCCAGCGCCGCGGTGAAGGCTGCGTCCGCATCGAGCGTCGTCGTATCGAGCAAGAACGCGTCTTCTGCCGGGATCAACGGTGCGACAGCCCGTGTTCGATCACGGGTATCGCGTTCCTTCATATCCTGCAGAACGCGCGCATATATAGCCGCAACGCCCCGTTCCCGCAACTCTTTAACCCGTCTGTCCGCGCGGGCATCAAGAGACGCATCGACAAAGATTTTATGATCCGCCTCAGGACAAATGACCGTGCCGATATCTCTGCCATCGAGAACGGCGCCGGGCGCGCCGCCTGGCGGCTTATGGGCGAACCCCCGTTGATATTTAATTAATGCCTCGCGGACCGGCGCAATCACAGCGACCTGGCTCGCCATATTCGCCACCTCGTCGCCGCGCAAAGCAGGGTCGGTCAACAAATCGACCGACAGATTTTGCGCCGCGGCGGCCGCCGCATGGGTATTTTCCGCGCTGATACCCTCGCGGATCAGAGCCAACGCCACAGCGCGGTACAGGAGACCAGTATCGAGATGGGCATAGCCGAAATGAGTGGCCAGCCGGCGGGCGAGGGACCCTTTTCCGCTGGCCGCCGGGCCATCGACCGCCAGAACAATCGGGCGGGCGGTTTCTTTAGTCACGGCCGGCAACGCCGATGCTGGCACCAAGATTTGTCATCAATTCCACAAATCCCGGAAAACTTGTCCCGATATGCGTCGCATCATCGATGGTAACCGGCGCCTGCGCGGCGAGCCCCATGATCAGAAACGACATGGCGATCCGGTGATCCATCTTCGCCTCGACCCGACCACCGCCGGGGATAGAACCGCCGGTCCCCGCGACGATCAAACTGTCGCCGTCGATCTCCGTTTCGATACCACAGCTATTCAGCCCCTCGGCAATCGCCGCCAACCGATCGCTTTCCTTGACCCGCAGTTCGGCGAGCCCCTCCATGCGCGTGGTGCCGGTGGCCGCGGCGGCGGCAATGGCGAGAATAGGATATTCATCGATCATCGACGGTGCCCGCGCGGCGGGGACGACCACACCCTTCAGGGCGCTGGTCCGGATGGTGAGATCGGCGGTGGGCTCGCCGGCCTGTTCGCGCCGGTTGTCGATACTGATTTGAGCCCCCATTTCCGTCAGGGTTTCAAACACACCGGCCCGCAGCGGATTAAGCCCGACATTGCTAATGGTGATCTCGGAATCCGGCGTGATCAGGGCGGCAACCGCCAGAAACGCCGCGGACGACGGATCACCGGGCACCGTCACATCGCGGGCGGTGAGTTCCGGCTCACCCCGCAGCACGATCACGTGCTCGCCCTCCGGCCCGATCTCGGTACGAATATCTGCGCCAAAGTGCTGCAGCATCAGCTCGGTATGGTCGCGGCTACGCTTTGTCTCGATCACCCTTGTTTCCCCCGGTGTATTCAGACCGGCCAGCAATACCGCTGATTTGACCTGGGCGGAGGGCACCGGAAGTCGATACTCGATGGGCACCGGCGACGATGCGCCGATCACGGCCAGGGGCATCCGGCCGCCATCGCGGGCCAGCACCTCGGCCCCCATGCGCTCAACCGGTTCAGCGATACGCGCCATGGGCCGCTGACGCAGCGAGGCATCGCCGGAGAAATGCGCCGTCATGGGATGAGTCGCCACCAGCCCCATCAACAATCGGGCGCCGGTCCCGGAATTTCCGAGATCAAGAATATCATCGGGCTGCGACAGGCCACCAACCCCCCGCCCCCTCACGCGCCAATCGCCGTTATCGTCACGATCGGTTTCCACTCCCATCCTATTGAGAGCGGCCGCGGTGCGGCGCACGTCGTCGCCTTCCAGCAGGCCCCGTATGGTGGTCTCGCCGACCGCCACGGCACCGATCATCAGGGCCCGGTGCGAAATTGACTTATCGCCGGGCACGACCACTTTGCCTGATATTCCGGACGCGGGGCTCGATCTAAGTGCGGTCACGCAATACTTCCTTTACCATCGGAGAATAAGAGCACACGGTATCGGCAGTGAGCAATCAGGACCAATGATGATCGCGCAATGCCGGGACGGTGGTCTGTAACACATTCGCGGCGCCATTTGGTAGCGCATCCGGAACGCAATTTTGCTTTTGACAGATTTGCCGGATCGTGGCATTGGCAAGCCGATTTCGTCGGCGATTAAGGAGAACGACGTGGCAAAACCCGAGTTAGGGATAAAAAGAAATTGTACAGGTTGTGGAGCGCGGTTCTACGATTTAGCCCGCGATCCCATAATTTGCCCCAAATGCGAAACCAAATTCGACCCGGCAGCCCAGACCCGGTCGGGCCGAACGAAAGCCCCGGCCGCCGCCCCGGCACCCAAAAAACCGAAACCCGTCCCTGTTGCCGCTGAGGCGGACGCGGACGCCGTGGGGGGTGACGATGCGGCGACCCTGGAAGAAGTCGATGATGATAGCGAAGATGAAGCCGCCATCGAAGACGCCTCAGAACTTGGCGAAGACAAGGACGATATGTTCGAGGTCATAGAGAAGGTCGTCGTAAGTGACGAGGACACCCCGTAGGCCGGAAAACAAATTGATTTTGGGCTTGCGCGAGCAGTAGGCAGGCCAGTAGGTTCCGCCTCACAGAATTCCGGCCAGCCACCGCCTTGATCTTGGGCCCGGCCGGCCAGGTGTAAGGGGCCATAGCTCAGTTGGGAGAGCGCTTGAATGGCATTCAAGAGGTCGGCGGTTCGATTCCGCCTGGCTCCACCACCCCTCACCCCGGAAATTCGACGAGCGGCGGGTGGTGACTACGGGGGAGATCCCCGCTCCGAGATTATTCTGAAGAAACCGGCTTAGCGATCGGCCCTGATGACTCACCCCGATCCATCGGATCGCAGAACGACGTCCTCGGCGGACCACGCATGGATCTTGCCACAGGTTGGACATTTGGTTTCCTGGGGGCCAATCTCCAGCGTGTCGAGCCCGATCCATTCCAGATTCAAGCCGACATAGACCCAAGTGCCGGTCTCGGGACAGGGAACAAAAGCTTGTGACATAGTGCCCCTCCATCGTTACCAATAGTCTCGATTATCTCCCAAACGGGCCAAATGGCCTAAGACAAAATATCCCCTGGCATTTCCGTTCAGACGGCTTTTGGCTCCTATTGCGCGGCGCCGCCGGGGCCGGACGACGGATGCAGGGTCGCGACCCGCGCCTCGTCGGAAGCGGCCAAATCACCTTTCCGCACGAGATCCGCCAGGGTCCGGTGGGCTAATTTAGCCGACATATCCTGGTCAAGATCGGCCAGAAGCTGTTCCACAGCGGCGGAAATACTTGCTTTTTCAGGGGCCTGCGCCGCATTTTCGCCGGCCGATCGAATGGCCGCCATGGCATCGATCAGGGTCAATGAATTGGGCGCCCGGGCCGGCAACCAGCATCGCGGCGAGGCGTTCGTGGCGACGATCAGATCGGCGGCGGCCAATGCGGTGATCAATTCAGCCGCCGTATCAGCCCGCAGATGCAGCCGCCGCGCCAGTGTTTCGGTGTTCGGTTTGATGTCCCCGGACATGAAATCGCCGGCTATTTCCGCCAGCAGGGCAAACGACAGCCGTTCCACCATCCGGACACTCAGGGTCTGCTTTTCGGGCAGCAGGGACACGTGACGGGGATTTTGGTGGTAGAAGGCAAAGCTGGCTCCAATCAAAAGAACGAGCCAGGCGAAATAAAGCCAGAGCATAAACACGATCAATGCCGCGAAGGCCGAATAAATCGCCGTGTATTGCGCCGACTCGATGACGAAGGAGGTAAAGAGCTTGCCTGCCACCAGCCACAATAGCCCGGCGATCAGAGCGCCGGCGAAGGCGGATCGGAGGCGCACCTTCGTGTTGGGCATAAAGACGTAAATAAAGGTGAAGGCGGCCACCACGAGCGCAAAGGGCAACAGCCTGCCGACAATATGGAGGATCGTGCCAAAGGGCTCAATCGCTGTCACGGCGGTGACGACACTGCCACTCAGCAACGATGCGGAAATCCCGAGCGAGGCGAAAACCAACACCGGACCGATCACGATAACAGAGAGATAATCGGAAAATCGTTGCGCGAAAGCCCGCTCGGTGGCGACGTGCCATATAAAATTAAAGGCGCGCTCGATCTTCTGCATCAGCGAAATGACGGTGTAGAGAAGAAGCGCCAGCCCCACCGATCCCAGGACACCCACTTTTACATTCTCGACGAACTCGACAATACGAATGCCGATATCGACCCCTTTTTCACCGAGCGGCAGCAGGGCCGCCATCATGGTCGTCTCGAGCTGCTCGTGGACGCCGAAGCCTTTCAACACCGAAAAACTGATCGCCAAAAAAGGAACGATGGAAAGGATCGTCGTGTAGACCAGGCTCATGGCCCGCAGGCTGAGTTCCCCGCCCCGCAGATCTCGCATGCTCGCCCAAAAAGCGCGCAATAGATGCAGGATTGCCGCATACCAGAAAGGAAGCGCTCCGAGATCGGTATCCCAGACGCTGGTGTGGATCCTGCGGAATAAATCGCTCAGCCGTCTCATGGGCCGTATTGTCTCCGATTGCGCCTCACCGCCGCATTAAACCAGCGCGTCCGCCCCAGGGGCCAGCGAAATCGACGGTGCGGCGGAGGCCACGAGACGCTTGTCTGAGACGCCCTTTATCCCCATATAGTCAGGGAGCGCTGCCCATCCGGGAGCGCAAACCGTTAGGGGCGCCGTTTTCGGGCCCGAACAAACCCGCTCGAAAGGAGGGGTAAGATGTCTCGTCTGTCACTATTCAATAGCCCGTTTCTACTGGGTTTCGACGATCTGGAGCGCCTGCTCGATACCACGGCAAAGGCTTCCTCCGATGGTTATCCCCCCTACAACATCGAACAAGTCGGTGAAGACGGCCTGAAGATTACCCTCGCGCTGGCCGGGTTTTCAGAGGACGATCTCACGATAACCCTGGAGGACCGCCAGTTGGTCATCCGGGGCAAGCAGAGCGACGACAAGGATCGTGTCTATCTGCACCGCGGTATCGCCACCCGCCAATTTCAGCGATCGTTTGTCCTCGCGGAGGGCATTGAGGTCGTCGGCGCATCGCTCGATAGCGGCCTGCTCTATGTGGATTTAGTCCGGCCGAAAGTCGAGAGCCGCCAGCGCGTGATCAAGATCAACAAGAAGAAGGGCAATGCCGCGGCGCCGGCCCACGCGACGATCGATGTCACCGCCAAGGAGGCTTCCTCCTGACCGGGGAGGATGATTTGTCATGGACACTGTCAAACCCGAAAACAGCGCCGATGCGGCGGAGTCAATATTACACGCCGACGGGCAGATCGCCCTGATCAAACCCTTCGAAGTCGATGGGCAGCGCGGCTATGCCCTGCATAAGTTGGACGGCACGCCTTTAGGCTGGTTCGACCAGCTCGATGTCGCCATTGCCGCCGCGCGTCAGCACGATCTGACGCCTGTCACCGTCCACTAGAGCAGTATCCCGCCAAATTGAATCTCCTGCGCCGCGGGCATTTTGTGCCAGGGG
>JABJKO010000248.1 GCA_018660305.1 Rhodospirillaceae bacterium | reverse complement strand
GCGATAAGCAAATCTGTAATGTCCGCCGCCGTAGCCGCGAAAGACGCAATGCGGCGCGATCCGGAGGGATGGCCGAGTGGCTTAAGGCGCACGCTTGGAAAGCGTGTTTAGGGTAATACCCTAACGTGGGTTCGAATCCCACTCCCTCCGCCAGCTAGTCTTTGAATTTCTGGAATCTCCGACCGGTATTCGAACCGCCGGTACGGTTCGCGCGTGGTGGAACCGATTTGGTCCGGTGTTCGCGGCGAAGATCAGAAAGCGTCAAATTCAAGACCCGTCATTTTGCTCTGGCGGTGGCGTTTGGATGAGGTTTTCGTGCGGATCAATGGTGAACAGCATTAGCTGTGGCGGGCGGTTGATCAAGAAGGTGAGGTGCTGGAATCACTTGTCACCAAACGGCGGGATCGCAAGGCCGCTGTGAAATTTTTGCGTAAAGCGATGAAACGATATGGTCGTCCAAGTGTGGTGTGACGGATAAGCTTCGGTCCTATCGGGCGCAATGAAAATTATCGGAATTGCGGCGCGCCAGGAGACCGGTTGCTGGCTAAACAATCGGGCTGAAAATTCATACCAGCCGTTCCGGCGACGAGAGCGCGGGATGGCGAAACTCAGAAGCGTAAAATCGCTTCAGAAATTCACTTCGGTCCACAACCATTTTAACCAGGAACGACATCTTCACACCCGTCGGAACTTCAAACTCAACTGATCGACCGCCCTTGCCGAATGGCGTCAAACTGCTGCTTGAATCTACGTCGAACGAAAATTGTTGGCGGGACCACTCTCCTCTGACAGCGCCAGTTCGGGCAGTGCAACCCCGGCGCATAACGCTGGAGTTGCACCGCGAACTTAATGAACAGCCGTCAGCTCCCGCGCCGAGATCGACTCCATCGACTGCAACCGTCCAAACAGAACATCGGCCGGTATTTCCGACTCACTGCTGGTCAGGCAATCGGCGAACTTCTCGTGCAACTGCTGATCCGAGAGCGGTCGTTCGGCATGACCGCGCGCCCGCGTCACCCGCTCGCTTTCAAGGACCTGCCCTGATACGAGTTCGATCTTCACCTGTTCCCACGGCGCGGAGCCGGGGTTGGCTTCATCGGTTTCATCCGTCAGGTCGCGTTCCACAAGCTGCATCATGTCCTGCACGTCCTTGCGTTGCACGAAGGGATCGCTCAGCTCGGCCAGGCTGACGCGGTGCGCGATCAGCCCACTCGCCATTGCGAACTCCATGCTGAACTTGGCGGCCAGTCCGGTGTCGGGCTGCCGGTTGCGCAGCACGCTCGAGGTGAGCTTACTGAAATGCACCGACACCTTGCGCACGTCCTCGGGCTTCACCGGATGCGCGCCAACCAGATCCAGCATGGCGTCGATCGCCCGATGCGTGCCGTAACAGGCGGGGTACTTCTTGATGCTCAGCCCGTGGCGGATGATGGCCCAGTCCTCGCCCAGTTTGCCGTCACCGGCGCGGTCGGGATTGTTCTCGGGCGATACGGCGCTCAGGAAGCCTTGCGGATGTTCCAGCGCGTCGGTGTTGGCGGTCAAGCCGGCTTCCGCCAGCCGCGCCGCCATTATCCCGGCATGGGCCGCCTTCCCGGCATGGAAGGGTTTGGTCATCGTGCCGAAATTCGACATGATCCCGGAGGCCTGCGACGCGCCAATCGCAATCGCGATCGCGGTAAGGTTGGCGTCCAGCTTGCGCAGCTTCGCGCACGCGGCCGCAGCGCCGACCGCGCCGAAGATGCCGGTGGGATGGAACCCCTTTTGGTGGTACATCGGCACATCGCGGCGGACCAATTCGGCCCAGGTCTCATAGCCGGCGATGTAGGCGACCAGCATGTCCCGGCCGGTGGCGCCGAGCACTTCGGCTTCCGCCAGGATGGCGGGCGCCAGCACGGTGGATGGATGGCCGCGCAGGGAGACGTCATCGTAATCCAGCGCATGCGCCGCCGTCCCGTTGATCCACCCAGCCTCCGGTCCCGTGCTCTGTTCGCCGCTGAAATACAGTGTCGCCGGACCTGTTCCCGGCGCCAGCACGCCCTTGAGGATCTGCGCACAGGGTTCCGTGCGGCCAACGATCATCGTGCCAATGCAGTCAATGAAGCCCATGCGGGCGATGCGAACCGCTTCGTCTGGTAGCCGATTCGGCGATAGATCGGCAATGAACTGTCCAAGCGCCTTGGTAAGGGTCATTTCTATTTCCTCCTGTCACTGTCTGAAAGTCCTGGTCTGGGAGTCCCGGTCTGGGAGTCCCGATGGTGGATTCCGTTCGGTGCGGCGGCGGCGCGGACACCGTCAACCGCCCGGTCAGGTTACTATTGCGAGCCATTAAGGCCACCATGCAACGAATCCTCCAATTATCACCTTGCAGGAATAGCTGGTATTGGCATTGATCCAGATCAAGTCGGGCTCCTCCGCTGCGCGCGCAGGGCCCAATATTGACGTGGCGACGATGAGTCGCCATGCTTTCGCGCATCGTCGCACCGCCATCCCAACTGAAATTTTGAGCAAAGTCTGGACACGCATGAGTCTTGTTTTCATTGGCGATATTCACCAGAACTGGCACCATATCGAGGCTGGCCTTTCGGCTCTGCCAGCCTCTCCCGACGCCGCGATCCTGCTTGGCGACATCGAATGCACGGCGCCGCTGGACCATGTTGCCGCGCCGCTGCTGGACCGCGGTGTCGCGGTGTATTGGATTCATGGCAACCACGAGCATGATTCCGGCCCCGAGATGTGGGCTAATCTCGCCGCACCCGAGCGCAATCCACTGACATCGGCGGGCGCCTTGCACAGCTGCGTCATGGAGATCGGCGATCTGCGCGTCGCCGGCCTCGGCGGAACATTCCTACCCCATGTCTGGAGCGGCGATGCACCGCCCCGGCTTCACCGGCGCGAACAGCTCGTCACCGATCTCGCGACCAACCATCCCGGCCTGGGCGCCGATCAGGCCAACAGGCTCACGCATTTTTTGA
This sequence comes from Rhodospirillaceae bacterium, assembly GCA_018660305.1. The sequence goes on along the minus strand of JABJKO010000248.1, from coordinate 4,829 downwards.
CCACCACGGCGATTTGGCCAGAGGATGTCGACAGGCTCGCCGCTCAAAAAGCTGATATCCTGGTCACCCATGACGCGCCGTCCAGCCACCCGGAGGGCAGCCTCGTTCTGGACTCTCTTGGCCGTGCGATGGGCGCCGGATTGATCGTGCACGGTCATCATCACATCACATCGCACGCCCAGGCGGATGACGGGCTGCGCGTTCTTAGCGTCGGCGATGCCTGGGCGGTCGGCCTGGATGGCGCCGTGGCGTGGCGAGGGGCCAAACGCTCGCGTCCCCTGCCGCGCGCCGTCGATGGTTGGGTGACACAATCGGTCGTGGCGTGAACGCCCTAACCTAGTCGGCGGCCTGGTCGAATGCATCGAGACCGATCACACCGCGTTCCGCTAAATCGTGGATTGTCTCGGCGCTGTAGCCAAGGCGGTGTAACACCGCATCCGTATGCTCGCCTAGCCGCGGCGGCGGCAGCCGGATCTCGCCTGGGGTTTCGGTGAATTTCAGCGGCAATCCGGCCATGCGGATCGGGCCAGCGCCAGGCACATCGATCTCGACGACCATGTCGCGCGCAGCGACCTGCTCCTCGGCCACGATCTGATCGATATTGTTGACCGGCGTGGATGGCACGCTCACCGAACGCAATCGTTCCTCCCAATATTTGACCGGCTGTTTTCCCATCACTTCCTGGATCATGCCGACCAGCAAATCGCGGTTCTCGGCGCGCGCGCTGGCGGTGTTGAAGCGCGGGTCTTCGTCCCATTCGGGGTGGCTAAGCACAGTGCAGAAGTCGCGCCACATGCGCGGGTTGAACGCTGCGACAACGATGTAGTCGTCCGCTGCCCGGAACGCCTGATAGGGCACGCCGACGCCGCCGCCGCTGCCGGCGCGTTGTGGGGCGATGCCGGTCGCGAAGTATCGGGTGAGATGATAGGACAGCATCGACATCTGGCCTTCCAGCAGCGATGTATCGACGCGCTGGCCGCGACCGGTGCGGTGGCGCGCCTCCAGCGCCATCAGGATACCGATCGTCGCGGTCATGCCGGCGCCGATATCGGCCACCGACAGTCCCATCTTCGAGGGCATGCGGTCCGGCTCGCCGGTGATGCTCATGCCGCCGGTATAGGCCTGCATGAACAAATCGTTGGCGGGCTCATCGCGGCGCGGCCCGGAGGCGCCAAAGCCGCTGATCAGGCAGTAGATCAGGCCTGGATTCTCGGCCGCCAGCGATTCGTAATCGAGTCCGGCGCGCGGCAACGCCTCGAGCCGGTAATTGCCCAGAAGCACATCGGCGTCGAGCACCAGCGCGCGGGCGGCCTTGCGGCCTTCCGGGCTTTTCAGATCGAGCGCCACGCCGAGCTTGTTGCGATTCGCCGCAGCGTAATAATAGGGCACCTTGTCATGGAAAAAGGGCGGCCAGGCTCGGCTGTCGTCGCCCACGCCAACACGCTCAACCTTGATGACCTCGGCCCCGTAATCGGCGAGCATCATGCCGCAATACGGCCCCGCCATGGCCACGCTGAACTCAACGACCTTGATGCCTTCAAGAGGGGCGTTCATGCCACCCTCCCTTCATGTATCGGTTTCGACAATTCATTTTCCCCCGTGTTGTTATCCCGCCGTGTTGTTATCCCGCCGCCGCGTCGCAAGTCAGGCTGTTGAAGCTGTCTCCACGGTAGGTGGTATCATGCGCGCCGCTTGCTTTTGTTGATCCAAATCAATGTTTCCCGGCCGCAGACGTCCGACTATTTCATCGTTCAAAGTTACCAACGTCCCGCCCGGTCGGGCAAGATGCGTGACGGGTGTGGCGCGGGGGTCCATAATAGTCAGGAAGCCGGATTGAATGGAGGCCCCCGATTCCCAGCGCCTTGCGGGAACCGCCACCATATCATGGGAGATCGATAAGCATGGATTTCGGGTATACAGCAGAGCAAGAGGCCACGCGGCGGGAAGTCCGCGCCTTCATTGCCGAAAACATCACCGATGAGATCCTCGCCGAGATGGAGGAGCTCAACGAGGGCTTTGGCGTCCGGCCCGCCCGTCATGACGCCACCCATGTGAACCGGCTTTTCGAAAAAATCGGCGAGCGCGGCTGGCTGGGCATCAGTTATCCCAAGGAATATGGCGGCCAGGGCGGCGACCGCATGACCCAGTACATCGTCGAGGAGGAGTTCGCGCGCGCCGATATCGCGCTCAGTTTGGGCGGCAGCGGCGCCCCGGCGATCATGGCCGCCGGAACGGAAGAGCAGAAGAAATACTACATTCCAAAGCTGATCAGCGGCGAATATTCCTTCGCCTTGGGCTTCACTGAGCCGCATGCTGGCGCCGATCTGGCGTCCTTGCAGTGCCGGGCGGCGCGCGAAGGGGACGACTATGTGATCAACGGCCAAAAGATGTATACCTCGTCGGCGCACATGTCGACGCACATCTATCTGATGGCCCGGACCAACCCAAACCAGCCCAAACACCGGGGGATATCGATCTTCCTGTTCCCGATGGACACCCCCGGCATCACGGTCCGGCCGCTGTGGACCATCCAGAACGAACCCAAGGCGCCGAGCGGCACCACCTACGGCACCTCGCGCACCAATGAAACATTCTTCGACGACGTGCGCGTCCCCGCCTCCTGCATTTTGGGCGAGGAGAACGAGGGCTGGCGGGTCGGCGCCATGGGGCTCAATCTCGACCGGGTTGGCGCCGCGCGCTACCTGATGTCCGTGCGTCGCGACGAAGATATCGTCAACTGGATCAAGGTCAACGATTTCGACGGTTATGCCCCCTCGAAGGATCCGGCGATCTGCGACAAGGTCGCTGAATTGTGGATCGAAGCGCAGATTTGTCGGCTAATGACCATGCGCAGCATGTCGATCGTAAAGAATGGCGGCGACTTCACCTATGAAGGCTCGGCCGAGAAGACCTGGGCGCCGGAACACGGTGTGCGGACCACCGAGGCGATCGCGCAGATGCTCGGCCCATACGGTCAATTGCTGAATGGTTCGCCGCTTGCAGTCGAAAACGGTGTCTTCGCCCACAACCTACAGGGCGCATTCCAATCCGGCATCAATCACGGCAGCACCCAGGTCATGCGCGATCAGACTTGTCGCCGCGGCCTCGACATGCCAAGAAAATAACCACGCCCGTCACCAGACCCCAGTTCACTGGCGCGGAACGCGCCGCCCAGACCCCGCGGAGGAAGAAAGAAGTAACATGGATACGACATTGGACGAAGATGAAGTCATGGTCCGGGATTCTGCCCGGAGATTTCTTGAAGCGGAGTGCCCGACCACCTTGGTCCGCGAGATGGAAAAGGACGAAAAGGGCTATCCCCCCGATTTGTGGCGGCAGGCCGCCGAGTTGGGCTGGCAAGGGCTGGCCTTGCCCGAGGAGTATGGCGGCAGCGAAATGCCGCTGACCTATCTTGGCCTCGTGTTGCAGGAGGTTGGGCGCGCGCTGGCGCCGCTGCCGCTGCTGAGCACGGTGGCGACGGCGTCGATCCTGGCAAAGCACGCCAGCAAGGAGCAGTGCCAGTCGGTGCTGCCCATGGTGGCTTCGGGTGAAACGATCCTTAGCTGGGCCTTTACCGAAACGGACCCCAGGATGACGCCTCAGTCGGTTCAGGCGCCGGCGGTCGCCGATGGCGATGATTTCGTGATCAATGGCGCCAAATTGTTCGTCGACAATTTCAGCGTCGCCGACCAATGTCTGGTGGTCTGCCGCACGGCGGCCGCATCGGCGGCCAACGACGGTTTGTCATTATTCCTGGTGGATTGCGACAGTCCGGGCATTTCGCACCGGGACCTGGTGACACTGGCCAAGGACAATCACAGCGAAGTGACATTCAGCGACGTGCGGGTGCCGGGATCGCGGTTGATCGGCGATCTCAACGAGGGAGCGCCGATCGCCGAGAACCTCATTGAGCTTGCCACCGCGCTGCTATGCGCGCAGATGCTGGGCGCGACGCGCAAGGACATGGAGATGGCGGTCGAATGGTCGAAATACCGCAAGGCGTTTGGGCAGCCGATCGGCGCGTTCCAGTCGTTGCAACATATGTGCGCCGACATGCTGATGTGGATTGATGGCGGCGACCTGCTGACATTCGAAGCGTTGTGGAAAATGGATCAGGGCCTCCCGGCTGGCGTCGAAGTGTCGCAGGCCAAGGCCTTCTGCAACGAAAAGTGCCAGGCGGTGGTCCGCGGCTGTCAGGTGATCCATGGCGGCATCGGTTTCATCATGGAGTTTGATTTGCAGCTCTGGTACCGCCGCGTCTGCGCCTGGACCACGCGTCTTGGGACAGTCTTCGAGCATCGTGCCAAGATTGCCGGCGCCTTGTTGGACAGTCCCGGACAGGTTATCCTCGGGAGACCGGTTCCGGTCGTGGCGGAAGATTAAAACAATCAAGCGACAGTAAAAAAGGAGGAGCGGATATGGCGACTTGCCCGGTATGCGGCAGCACCGTGGATGAGGAGGCGGCCAAGGTGGCGTCAGGAATGACCGCGCATGGCGCGTCGGAGATCGACCCGACGACAGGGACCAGACAGTTCCATGACGGCAATTGGGTGTATTTCGACAGTCTGGAATGCCGCAGTAAATTTCTGATCAGCCCAGACACCTATCCAGGCTCGCCGTAACATAAGGCGCGCAAGCCTACGCCTTCCGGCGGCCGGCCCGGCGCGCCGGGAGCGGGCTAGCCGATCTTCCAGATTTCCCCGGTTCTCGCCATATGCCGGATTGGCGTGATGCTCTCGACCTCCCAGCCCTTTTCCTCAAGCCAGGGTTCGAAATCGGACTGGTTGGCCGCGTGGCATTCGGCCAGCAGGCGCCCGTCTTCCAGCGCG
>JABJKO010000311.1 GCA_018660305.1 Rhodospirillaceae bacterium | reverse complement strand
TTCCTTCAATGATTCAACAATTGAATCCGGCTGCGTGCGTTATATCGCGGGCAGCCACAAGGAACAGGCAATTCATGATTTCTTCCCGGACCCCAACAATCTGGCGGGGCAGGGGCAAACCGCGCGCGACGTGGATGAAAGCCGGGCCGTCGACGCGGTGCTGCGCGCCGGTGAGGTGGTGTTCCACCATGAAAGCGTGATCCATGGCTCGCAGCCCAATAAGGCCGATCACCCGCGGGTCGGCTTTTCCATCCATTACTGCGCGCCGAATGTTCGAGAGATGCGCTTCGACGATGCGACGGCCATGCTACTGCGTGGCCAGGACACCCACGGCAACTGGTCTCCAGATCCGGAACCGAAACAGGATTTTGATCCCGATTGCATCCAGTTCATGCTCGATTACAGAAAACGCTTCAAGGAAGCGTCCGCCAAAAAGGTCGTCGACGGCGTCCGGAGCTAGAAACCGTACCGATACGCTCTATTGATTACCGGACGTTCAGGACCGAGGTTTTGGACGCGCCCATGACGTTGAAGGCAACGCCGCTGACGAACAGGCGGTGGAACCAACTCTTACCGGAATCGGCGACCACGATGACCGAGTAATCATTGCCGATCTTCACGATCTGCTCTCTTGGGTCGCCGAGGCCGATTTCCGTTCCCGCTACGTCGATTTCGATCTTGCCAAGCATTTCTGTCGCTTTCTCCAGAACACGCTCCGCCGTTTTTAATTCATCCCTTTGGCGGGCGACGGTGAACAGGGTGATGGGAAAACCGCTATGCTGCGCCAGCACGGCATCGCGGCGCATGGCGTCGAGGGAATGCTTGGTGCCATCGGTGCAAATCAGATGTCCCCTGCCGTTTTGGTCGGCATCGGCGCGCGCCACCATGACGGAGCAGGGCGCCAGCATGGCGACCTTCTGGGTCGCGCCGGCATTGAAGAAAGAGCGGACCTCGCTGTGCCAGCGGCTTGGCGCTCCCATGATGATCAGATTGTAGGGGCCGGGCTCATACTGATCCAGAATGCCGCTTGCCGGATCAGGGGCGGTTTTCAGTTTCAGGACGATGCTTTTGCCACTTTCGTGGCGGTACTCCACCTTATTGTCGCCCAGCGGATCACCCCAGGTATCGGTGTGGCTGGAAAAGGTGGTCCAGTGAACCGCCATATCCTTCTCGTCCGCCAGCATGTCCAGACCCTGCTTGAGATACCGGATGCCGGGTAGTTCCAGCCCCCAATCCAGCATGTTCTCGCGGGCGACGCGGACCTGCAGGCCGCCGGTGCGCAAACCCTGATCAATGGGCCGCACATAGAGCAGGATGATATCGCATTCGTGGCTATGTCCGATTTTCGAGGCGAACCGAAGCCCGTCATAGGAGGCGTCGGAACCGTCGATGCACACCAGAATGCGAAATCGTTTTTGCCTTTGCTGGCGGATCGCCTCCGACTCGTCTTGCACATCGTGACCGTGCCGCCGGTTTTTGTTTCCGAACATCATGGTTAGCTACCCAGCAGGGGCCAATAGAATGTGGCGGCCAACATCATCAGGATCATGGACATGATCACCATGCGCCACCCCACAACAAGGAAGTCGGTGGTCTTGAGATAGCCCGAGGCGTAGACGATGGTGCAGGCCGGCGTGCCCACCACTGTCAGGTAAGCAAAGGCCGAAGAGATGGCGGTGATGAAGCCCAGGATGATCGGGCTTTCGTCAGCCAGCACCGCTATTTTCAAAACAATCGGTCCGAGAACGGCGACAGCGGCGCCATTGGACATGGTGTTGGTCACGACCGTTGTCAGGCCGGAAATGGCCGCCCATAGACCGACGCCATGCTCGGCCCCAAGGGGCGCAAGGAGGGCGAGGAAATTTTCCGCCATCCATTTTGCCGCGCCGGTATCCTTCATCTGCACGCCGAGGGAAATGGCGGCGGCATAAAGCAGGACGACACCCCAATTGACACCGGAATTGACGTCTTCCCATTGGACCAGCCCGGCGATGAGAAACAGCGCCGCGCCCATTACCGCGATGGTGCCCAGCCCATACTCCTCCGACAGGGTGACCCAGCCGAGAAGAATCAGCCCGAATATCAGGATGGCCAGCCAATCGGCGGGTTTCATGGGACCCTGCAGGGCAATCTGCTGGCGCAGCTTGGCGACGGCGCGCGACAGAGTCCGGTATTCCGGCTTGAAGGTCCAGGTCAGGATCAGGGTCACGAACGGCAACTGGATCAGAAAGACCGGATAGGCATAGGCGATCCAGGTAACGTAATCGATCAGGAATTTGCGCGTCTCCGGGTCGGTCGGGTCGTAGAAAAATTCCTTCCAATAGCCGATCATGATGGCGTTTCTGGCGCCGCCCGACGGGGTCCCGATACCGGCCACCGAGCAACCGTATGAAATTGAAAACAGCAAGACCGCCGCCAGACCCCGGACGGCCTTTGGGTCGTTCGAGGTAAGGGTGATCAGGGTGATGCCCACCGGCAGCATCATGGCCGCCACCGTATGTTCTCCGACAAACGATGCCAGCACGCCGGAGACCAGGGAAATGCCGAAACAGATGCGCGTGGTCCTGGTGCCGGTGATCTGAACGATCAGCCAGGCGATCCGTATATCGAGCTTCTGCTTGACGACGGCCACCGCCAGCATGAGCGAGCCCATGATGAACAGGACGGAATCCGTCATCAGGGTCTTGGCTACTGTCGTCGATTCCAGTCCGAGCAGGAGAACCTGGCCGACGATGATCAGCAGCGCGACCGTGGGCAGGGGAACCGGCTCGGTGACGAATAGAATGACCGCCACCACCGACATGGTGAGGACGATCTGGCCTTCGCGCGTCAGACCGTCGGGCTGCGGCATCATCATCATCGCAATGCCGACGGCCAGGGCGATAAAGAACCAGCGTTTTTCCCAGAAATAATAGAAATTGATCTGCGATCGGACGAGGCGCCAGCGCTGGTAACCGCGGCGCCGGACTTTGGTCGACCACGGACCGTGCGGCTCATTGGCGCGCAGGCTGTCAGTAATAAGGCTGACAGTTGTCATGACCACACCAACCTGATGCAAATGGCTTCAGGTGTCCTCGTACGCAAACGAACCTCCCTCGCCCGGTTTGACCAACCGATGATCGTTGGGGCTCGCTTGCTGGTCGCGTTAAGCCAGTGCGCCCCTTATTTTTTTATTCCCGGCGATGGTACCCATACCGGACGGTCTCGAAAAGTGTTTCTTTTCAATTGGGTATAGGGGCAGGTGGTGCGCAGCATTCGTGGGATCAGCTCAGAACTTCTCCACCCAGGGGCGGAGATCAATTTCCCAGGCCCAGGAATCGCGCGGCTGGCGCCAGAATTGGTAATAGGTCTCGGCAATGCTGTCGGGTTCCAGCAGACCGTCCTCGCCGGCACGGTCGGCGCGCGGGTCGTTGTCGCGCCTGATGCCGCCATCGATGACGAAATGACCGATATGGACATTCTGCGGGTGCAGTTCGCGGGCCAGACTCTGGGCGAGACCGCGCAAACCGAACTTGCCCATGGCGAAGGTCGACGAGTTGGGATAGCCCTTCACCCCGGCCGAGGCGCCGGTCAGGAAGATGGCGCCATTGCCGCGCGGCACCATCTGCCTGGCGGCCTGCTGCGCCACCAGAAAACCGCCAAAGCAGGTGATGGTGACGGCGTCGCGCACCGCCTCCGGGTCAAGATCGATGATCGGGCCGCGCACACGGGCTGACGCGTTATAGACCACGATATCCGGTTCCCCGAGATCGCTGGTAACCGCGGCGAAAAGATCCGCCACCTGGGCCGGGTCCGAGGCATCGCAGCCATAGGCTTTGGCGCCCGATTCCGCCACCAAATCCGATAGCTTGTCGGTATTGCGCGCCGCGATGGCGACTTTGACGTCTTCCTTTGCGAAGCGGCGGGCGAGCGAGGCGCTGAGACCCGCCCCTGCGCCGACAATGAGTGCTGTTTCCGAACCGGCCATGATTTTCTCCCTCTATCTGACAGCTATATGCTGAACGACTCCGGTGACATGTTGTGTGTCCTTTACAATGGCAAGCACTTTCCTGAGTTCAATCCGCGACCGCGCCCGGCCGATCATATAGACCACGCTATTGACCACGTTCCATTTGTAATTGATTGATTTCACGCCCTTTTCGGTGAGCAGCTTGGCCTTGATCTTGGTGCTGATCCAGGCGTCGTTCGCGGTGTTGGTAAACCCGCCCTTATTGGTCACCTGAATTTCATTATAGACCGTGCGGACGTTGCGCAGGCCGTTGACCAGGGAGGCGGCGCGTTGGCGGTCGCGGGCATTTGTGACAGAGCCTGTCAGCATGACCCGCCCTTCATAGATATCGGTGGTCACGTCGAAGAAGAGATCGCGGTTCTTTTCCGACAGGAGGCGCTTGTTGATATCGACCTTGATTTCGGTGTCCGCGGCGATCGCACTGAACCGACGGTCTTCCGCGACGCTTGTCGCGGCGTCGATGGCGCAACCGGATGTGCCCATGCCGGCCATCAGAAGAAGCGCCGCCACCGTGGCGGTGCGCCACAGATCCCGTTGATTATCCACCATAGAGTGCCTCCAGACTGTTGCCGTAATTTTCACGAATAACATGACGGCGGATCTTAAGAGTAGGGGTCATCATGCTATTTTCAATGGTAAAGGGCTGGGCGGTAACCACAAATCGCCGGACTTTCTCGATAACAGACAAATCCGCGTTGACTCGGTCGATGGCTGCCGAAATTACCGCTCGAAACGATTCATCCTCAAGCAGCGCCTCAAGATCGCCGCCTTGTCGGCCGGCCGCCGCCGCCCAGCTCTCCGCGAACTCGGCATCGGGCACCACCAGCGCCACGATATGGGGCCGGCGGTCGCCATAGACCATGGCCTGGGCAATTTCCGGCTGCAGTGTCAAAAAGCCTTCCACCCGTTGTGGCGACAGATTGTCGCCGCCGGAATTGACGATGATGTCTTTCTTGCGGTCGGTAATTCTCAGGTGGCCGTCGGGATCCACTTCGCCGATATCGCCGGTATGAAGCCAGCCGTCCTGGATGACCTCCGCCGTGGCGTCGGGATTTTCCCAATAGCCCTGCATGACCATCTCGCCGCGCACCAGAATTTCGCCGTCATCGGCGATGCGGAGCTCGACATCCTTCATGGGCGGGCCCACCGAATCGATCCGGAAGTGGCGCGGCGGGTTGCAGCTGATACAGGGCGCGGATTCGGTCTGGCCATAGCCCTGCAAAATACGGATGCCCAGAGAAGTAAAGAACATGCCGATATCGTAATTGAGTGGCGCCCCACCGGAGACCAGC
>JABJKO010000129.1 GCA_018660305.1 Rhodospirillaceae bacterium | reverse complement strand
CGGCGGCGTCGGCGGTGCCGGTGCCGCTTCCCACCCACAGCCGGCCATTGAGCGAATCCGAGATCGCCTTCGTCACCGGCCCGCAGCGCCGAATCGTCGCCAGAGCGTTGGCCGAGCAGGCGCCCGGTGCGACTCTCGCGGTCGCTACCATGAGCCGGTTGATCAACGCGCTGCCCCGTCACGCCACGGCTCGGGCGCGGGCGGCGCTTTGGGCGCAGGTGATCGGTTCTGACAGGTCGGTTACCGCAGCTCGCGGCATGAAGCAGGCCATCAAGGCCCATGATTACTGCAAGGCCTGGGCCGATACCGGCCGCGGCTACGGTATGCGCGACTGTCTCCGCGAATGGCACGACCACCGCGCCGATGACATCACCGAGAAAGCCTGGGACATGCAGAAACCGGGGATGTAGGGATCGATCCGTCGCCAGTTTGCGCCGCCATGTGTCGGATGGTGCCGGCTCCATAGGGCTCCAGGATAATTTTCGTAATCTTCTGTTAACCATTATCCCGCCAAGTGACACTCATGTGTGGCAAAGGCTGTCAGTCTTGGGCGTTATAATCGTGCAATTCGATCAACTCATCGGCGGTTTTAGGGACGGTGTGGGGGGCGGTTTGCGCGATCATCCCGGTATGGGGCGATGATTACTTTCGAGATCCATACGTTACGCGATAAGAAGTGGCGGATCATGGCGATCTATGACGATTTCGATATCGCCAGGGACGAGGCCAGGCTCACCGCCGAGCGTGGCCATGACCAGGGCGTGCTGGTCATTCAGGAGGATTACGACCCCGAAACAAATAAGGCGGTTTGGCGCACCCGGTTCCGCACCGGAAAGTTTACCAAAAAAATTTGGGGGTCGATGGCGGCCATGCGGCGGGTGGCACGGCGTTCCGAGACCAAGCACCGGCAACGCCAGCGCGATCGCCAGCGCGAGGGCCTGCCGTTTGACGAGCGGTCCTTCGCGCCCCTGCCCAGCGGCATTATCAAACCAATTTTAGCGCTGATCGTCCTGGCCTTCATCGGCCTTGGCGCTCTTTTTGCCATCCGGCACCTTGCCGGACTGCTGGAATAGAAATATCTCTCCAGCCCAAATCCCTCCCCCGAATCCGGGGGAGGGAGCGGGGTCCGCTTCCTTTGTAGGCCCTGTCTATTCGGCGGCCGCGGCCGTGTTGTCGATGCGTCGTGCGAAGCGTTTGCTAAAGGCTTCTTCGGCGAGCGTACGTTCGCCGGCCTGCATGATCTTGTCCTGCAGCCGATAAGCCAACAGGAACCGGATATGGCAGATGCCGAATTCATCCGTGGCACTATCGATCACATGCGCGAGTTCCATGGATTTGCCGACGCCCTCATGCACATAGAGTGAACCCGGTTCGATGGCAGTGCCCGCATGCGCGCTACGTGCGCCGGGTAACCAGCTTCGCCAGTTCGACAGCCCCTCCCGTGTTGTCGTCATGATCTTATCCTCATTGTGGCCTGTTTTGGTTAGTGTTTCGGCCCACGCCCTATCCTCCTACAGCACGGGCCCAACGTAAAGGTGCGACAAAAACGCGGCATTTTTGGGGCAGCGTTTTTGAGAGGGTGGATTTTGTGCCGCGGAGTGGATATGAAGTGACACCCACCTCTTCGGGCCCGTAGCTCAGTTGGTTAGAGCCGGCCGCTCATAACGGTCTGGTCGCAGGTTCGAGTCCTGCCGGGCCCACCATTCCCTATCAAAACTGAGCACCTGTCCCTTTTGGTCGGATGCTTGGTGCGCAAGCCCGTCAAGCAGGGCGGTTTTAGGCCCACTGATCCGGATTTCCTGATCGCTCACCTCGACGTGTGCCACGAACTGGCGAATGTATGCCTTCCGGAGCTTGCTATCGGGATTTCTTAGCTGTGCCTGGACAGCGGTTGAGAACCGCTCGACATTGCGGGCCGACAGCATTTCCCTAGGGAACTCCCGCCGCCTGTCGAGCGAACTCACCAGCCGCAGAAGCTCCTCACGTTGACGTTGGTGCTTGGAGAGGTTCGCGCGGAAGCCCTGCGTATCGTCTACAGTGCCATCGGCAAGGGCATCGAATAGTCTTTCTATGCGGTTTTCCGATTCCCTGAGCTGCCGTCTCAACTCTTTGGCCTGTACAGCCATGTCACCCGCCTTTGTGCTCTGACGGTCAAGCAGGGTCTCCAGGAGCGCCTTGGTGCGTTCGGGGATCAGGACGCGCTCCAACACTTCGGAGATGACAATTTCGTCGAGGCGATCCATGCGAATGGATTGCCCTTTGCAGACGCTTTTGCCTTTGGTCAGGGCATTGTTGCAGGCGTAATAGCGGTAACGACCGCCTTTGCCTGTCCGAAGCGTCATGCCGCCCCCGCAATAGCTGCACTTGGCCATGCCGGTCAACAGCGTCGGCCCGTTGACCACACGCGGCGGCGTGTTGGCCGGTCGCCGTTGCTCCAGCGTGCGCTGAACCCGGTTGAATGTTTCATGCTCGATAATCACAGGCGTTTTGAGTTCGACCCATTCGCCCTGGTCCTTGAGCTTCTTCGTCTTGAAGGTTTTCCGGTTGAAGTAGTGGGTTCCAACGTAGGCGGTGCGCGTCAGGATTTCATGGACGCGCGCGGAGGCGAATGCCTTGCCGCGCCGGTAGCGCAGCCCCCTGTCGTTGAGGTGTGCGGCAAGGGCACGTATCCCCATCGGCGCATGACCGCTCATCCCGAGATAGAGCTGGAATACAGTCCGCACGATCTCGGCTTCGGCCGGATCGATCTCCAGTCTTTTCTTGATCGTGTCGGCGCGTTGTTCGACCGCAATCGACCGATAGCCATAGGGTGGCGGGGCGCCGTTCCAGAACCCGCGCCGGGTATTTTCTTTCATGGCGCGGAGGACGTGCTTGGCGTTCTCCGAGCTGTTGAACTCATCCGCTGCCGCGATAATCTGTTTGGTGAACCGTCCGGCGGAATCGTTGCCGACATCCTGGGTGGCGGAGACCAGGAAGACGCCCGCCTTTTCGAGTTTGTTTTCGTAGACGCCCGCGCCGACCGCGTTGCGAAAGAACCGCGATAGGCTATGTACGAGAATCACGTCGAAAGGATGATCAAACCCGCACGCGGCTTCGATCATCGTCTGAAAGACTGCCCGCTTGTCGTCGGTGGCGGATGCGCCGCGTTCCTCGTATGCCGCTTCGACCGACCATCCCTTGCCCTTGCAGAAGGCTTCGAGATGCCGACGTTGATCGGGAATGGAGAGGTCTTTTTCCGCCTGCCGCGCGGTGGATACCCGCAGATAAAGAGCCGCTCTCATTCCCGTCCAACTCCTGTTTCGTCATTTAGGCCGTCTTTTACGACGGCTCTCTCAGCATCTCCGCCAATACGTCCCCGAGATAGGATTCAAGAAGCTCCAGCTCGGCATCGGTAATCGGCAGTTCTTGCGGTAGGTCGGTCACGATCTTAAGGGCGACCGAATCCCCGCGTAAAGCAGCACGAGCGTCAGCCCGTTTCGGATTTGCCAATCATGGCGCACCTCCTTTCCTGCGGGCATCGTTCCTGCCCTATCCATTCCTTTCCCTTCCATCGGTGGCGTGGAGCAGACGTTCCACCTCCACCGCAAATTCATCGTCACCGAATTCACGCAACGCAATCCTTCTGAACGCGCGGAACTGATCTTGAGGCAGGGCTGCTTCGGCTGCATCGAGAAGCCGCGCAAGGCGCTTCCGCGCCAGGTCGGTTATGTCTCGCGCCCTCACCATTTTCCGTAACGGTACGCTGTCATGCGCTGCTCCACGTCCGCCAGCCACAGAGATTCCGAGTGATTGTGGTTCAATAGATCGGGCAACGCGCTCAGAAGGGTATCGAACGAGATAGGCTCATTCCGGCCACGGATCAGCCCATCCACCGCAGCTAGACCTTTCAAACTGCCATAGAGTGATTGCAGCTGTTTTTGGCGTCGCCAGAGAAGACCGTTTTCCGGATCGATGGATTT
>JABJKO010000208.1 GCA_018660305.1 Rhodospirillaceae bacterium | reverse complement strand
TCCTGTGCCATACGCATGGCTTCCGCCTTCTTGGCCAGGGCCTCCACCCGCAACAGCAACGACCGGATATCGGCAGGTTCCGGCGTTCGGGGATTCTCGGCGTTCGCTTCTTCTTCGATGGCCTGGGCAATGGCGGCAATCGCTTCGGCCTCGTCGGCAGTCGAATCCGGGTCAAGGCTCAGATCCAACTCGATCCCGGCCTCGCCGGTTTCAGCCTCGACCGAGATCCCGGAAAGCACGTCCAGTTCCATCTCAGAACTCTGTGCAGCGGCGGCAGCGACTTGGACCACTTCGGGCAGATCGTCCATACCGGAAGCGGCGTCTTCCTCCTGCTCGAATTCCAGGGTCGCCGCGGAGACATCTTCAAAGCCACCATCGTCACCGGAGGCCGCCTCAGCCGTTTGATCTGTCACGGCATCGCCGACAATCTCGTCGATTGTGATGGGGTCCTCCTGAACAGACTCTTCGGTGGCCACGGCCTCCTGGGCGACAGCCTCGACCTCTTGCGGTGCGTCCATCTCTTCCAGTTCGGCGGCAATTGCGCCGGGCTCGTCGGCCATCTCGACAGGCGCCGGCACCTCTTCCGCGGCCGGGTCGATGTCTTCCTCGAGCCTGGCCAACGCCTCTTCTTCCATTTCCAGATCCAGGGCCACGCTTGCCGGGCCGACGATCTCCTCCTCCGGGGCGATTGCCTCTTCCGGAGCGACCGCCTCTTCAACGGCAGCTTCGGCCGAGGGCTCCGGCATCTCCGTATCGCCCTCAATCAGGCCCACCTCCTCCTCCGAGTTCAATCCAGCGGGTTCGGCATCGGTTTCCTGCGGGGCTTCGGCTTCGGCCACTATCTCCGCTTCGACGGCCATCACCGGTTCCAGGTCGATTTCGGCTTCGGCCTCCATCTCCGGTTCCAGTTCTATTTCAATCTCAGCGGCGGCTTCCGGCTCTGCCGCGATCTCCAACTCCGGTTCCACCTCGAATTCCGGGTCGATGGCGATTTCCATGTCCACCGCGTCAGCATCCTCTGGCTCGGCATCCACTAGTTCGGCAGGGGCCTGTTCATCGTCGGAATTCGTCGCAGCAGCCATGTCGTCGATTGGTTCGTCCTCAGGCTCGTCGACGGGTTCGTCAACAACCGGCGCCATATCCGTCGCCAGAATGGCCGTTGCCATGTCGGCGGCCTTGCGCATGGGCGCCATGCTGTCCTCGCCAAACCCGGTATCGATCAGATCCAGCAGGTTTCCCATGAGAAGCGAAAGCTGCTCATTGGCCTGTTCGAGCGGGTGGACACGGTCTCTATAGTAAGCGACCTGTTGCTCCTGTGCGGCGTATTTCTCTTCGAGCTGTTGCAGGATACCGACCAGCGTCTCGGTTTGTTCCTGTCGTTCACCCTGCGCAGAAGCGAGTTTCTGCGCCGTCTCCTCAACACGAATTTTGAGCGTGTCGAAGTCCTGCATGTTCGTCTCCCCGGTCCAAATTTCAGATGCCAGTGAAGCGAGTTCAGGGTTGATATTTTGTTAACGGCGCCAAGGGGATGGAAAAATAATTTGAGGATTGAAACGCGCCGAAATTGCAGGAGTTCAAGCGATCTCCCGCCGTTTCCTATGGGCCAGCAAAATCACGTCGTGGGTAATCTGCCGGAGGTCATAATCCGCCAGATCCGCCAGCTTGACCCAGCAGACAGCGGCCACATCATCGGCCGCGGCCGCCTCGCCGGATCGCCATTCGGCCATAAGGTCAACTAATGTATAGTGAAATTGCACTTTTCCGTCGGCATCCCGGTTGATGCTGTCGATGACATCCACCAGCCCGAGGATATGGATCTCGACACCGGTTTCCTCACGGATCTCGCGGATTGCGGCCTCCTCGACAGTCTCGCCAATCTCCTGGGCGCCGCCCGGTATGCTCCAGGTGTTCATCCGGGGCCGCTTGCCCCTTTGTGCCAGCAAGACTTCTTCGCCGCGAAATATAACGACCCCCACCCCCACGAAGGGTCGGTCGGGATAGGCTCTGGGATTGTCCAAATCTTGATCGCTCACGCGCCCATTCTCCTTAATCAGTCTGGTTTGACCGTTTTCGGCCCGGCCACAGGAACCAGACGAAGGCAATGATCTCGATACAGATCATGGTCACAAAGGCCGCTTGATGCCCGGCCGGATCATAATGGCTATCGGGGCTTTCCGGCCACATATTGATGATGATCCCGACCCCCCATTGCACGGCAAAGGCGCCAATGAAACTCAGCATGTTCTGTGCCGTATTCACGCGGCCCACCAAATTCCGTGGAAAATGCAGCGCAAAAATCGACCAGACCAGCAGCGGTGAGGAGCCGAGAAACCCAAAGGCAAAACAGAGCAGCGTCGCGAACTCAACCTGCTCCAGGGCGAACTGGCTTTGTACGAGGATCGACAATCCGATACCGCTGCCCATGACGACCATGGGATTGATCCCCAGCGCCTGAACCCGGTCCGCGAGAACGCCTATGCAGATCACGCCAACGAACATGCCCACGTTGAACCACAACAGGGTCTCGGCGATGGACGGCAGTGTCAGACCGGCAACATCCCTCAGCCACGGCCCCATCCACAGGGCCTGGTAGGACAGGAACACCGAATTGTGGACAAAGGAGACGATACCCAAACGCCAGAAGAACCGGCTGGTGTATATCTGCCCGATATCGCCGAACTGGGAGCGCAGGCTGGTTGTCTTGCCGGGATCCTCCGCGCCGCGCCCGCCATGTTCCGGCACCACCAGAAAGATCAAAAACGCCACCACCAGGGCCGCAACCGCGAGAAGGATGAAAATCGGGCGCCAGCCATAGGCCCCGTAGAGATATTCGACAGGAACCGTGGCGGACAGGGCGCCGAACGTGCCGAATGCCGCGGTAAAGCCGTTTACCAGGGGCAGACGGTCCTTGGGGAACCACAACACATTGCCCTGAATGGCGGCCATCAGGCAGCCCGACACACCGAGACCGATCAACCCGCGGGCGATGGCCAGTACGAAGAACTGTTCGCTGACGGCAAACAGGGCGCCGCCCGCTGCCGCGAACATGAGAAGGACAATCTGGACCCGTCTTGGCCCATAGCGGTCGAGAATTACCCCGAGTGGCGTCTGAAAGACCGCGAAGACGATGAAATAGATACTGGTGAGCAACCCGAGATCGGCCGCGCTCAAAGACAGATCCGTGGCCAGCGGCTTGGCGATGACGATATTCACCGTCCGATACAGATAGGACAGGTAATAGCCCAGACCGAACGGCACCAGGACGGTCAGGATTGTGCGATATACCGACAGGGGCATCGCCGCGCCTGGGGCGGAAGAATCGGCCAACGGGAAAAAACCTCGTGCAGGGGATACCGGTAAAAAAAACGCGGACGAGCGACACCCCGTCCCGGTCTACTGTGCGCGGCGGCTTCCTGCAACCCGGGCGGCCTATTGACGCCCCCAGCCTCCATGGGCACTCTGCGGCCCAAAGGCGAATTCCAAGGAACAAATATGATCCCCCTGGCCATCCTGGCCGACGATTTAAAGGCCGGCCGCACCACCAGCCGCGACCTGATCGAGGCAGCCCTCGACCGGATCGGCGATCCCGACGGCGAAGGCGGCCGCACCATGCTGCGGGTCTATGCCGAGCCGGCGCGCGAAGCGGCCGACATTTCGGACAGGCTTCGGGCACTGGGCCAGGTCCCCTCCCCCATCGCCGGCCTGCCCATATCGGTCAAGGATCTGTTCGATATCGCCGGCGAGGCCACCACCGCCGGCTCAGTCCTGCTCAAGGACGCGCCGCCCGCCCTCGATGACGCCCTCACCGTTGCCCGGCTGAGACGGGCCGGCGCCATTATCATCGGGCGCACCAACATGACCGAGTTCGCCTATTCCGGCCTCGGGCTCAATCCCCATTACGGCACGCCCCGCAACCCCTGGGACCGTGACACCGGCCGCATACCCGGCGGGTCATCGTCCGGCGCGGCGGTCTCGGTCAGCGACGGGATGGCGGCAGCCGCCATCGGCACCGACACCGGCGGATCGATCCGCATCCCCTCCTCTCTCTGCGGCCTCACCGGTTTCAAACCCACCGCGAGACGGATCCCGACCGAAGGCGCCTACCCGCTCTCGCACACCCTGGATTCCGTCGGCCCGCTTGCCGCCAGCGTCGCCTGCTGTGCGGTGATCGACGCGATCCTGGCCGGCAACGATCCCATCGTCCCGGCCTCCATGCCGCTCAAGGGGCTTCGGCTGGCAGTGCCGCAGACATTTGTTCTGGACGATATGGAGGACTATGTGGCGGCGCGCTTCCAGGACACCCTCGATGCTCTGTCGGCGGCCGGCGCCCTGATCACCGATATCCCCTTTACCGGGCTTGGCGAAATACCAATCATCAACAAAGGCGGCGGCATCTATGCCGAGGCCTATGCCGTCCATCGGCGGCAATTGGAATCCAGCCGCGACCATTACGACCCCCGCGTCGCCTCGCGCATCGAGCGGGTCAAGCAGATGGATGCGGCGGACTACTACGATGTGCTCCGGGCCCGCGAGGATCTGATGGAGCGGGCGAATGCGGTGACCGCGCCGTTCGATGCGGTAATCATGCCCACCACGGCCATTGTGGCGCCGTCCATCGCCGATCTGGAAACGGACGAAGCGCTCTATACCGCCAGCAACATCCTGATGCTGCGCAATACCTTCTGTTTCAATTTTCTCGATCGCTGCGCCCTGTCGCTGCCCATGACCAGGCCGGGCGAGCCCCCCACCGGGCTCATGGTGGTGGGCGAAACGATGGGCGATGTCCGCCTGCTGGCCGTCGGTCAGGCCATCGAGACCGTCCTGTCCAAAGAGTAGTCAAGACCATGGAACACATCGCCACCGGCACCCCCGAGGTCGGCCCCGCCTATATGGAACCGACCGAGTATTTCGATTTCGATGTGGATTCCGTCCGCCAATTCGCCTTTGCCGCCGCGCGTGATGCACCGACCGCCAAGGACAAGGCCATCAAGCTGTTCTACGCGGTCCGCGATTCCATCCGCTACGACCCCTACACCATCAGCATGGATCCCAGCCTTTACAAGGCCAGCAGCGTGCTGACAGCCAAATCGGGTTTCTGCCTGCCCAAGGCCAATCTGCTGATCGCCTGCGCGCGCGCCACCGGCATCCCCGCCGGGATCGGGCTCGCCGACGTGAAGAACCACCTATGCACCGACCGGCTGCGGCGAATGATGGGCGGCAAGGAGATCTTCCTGCATCACGGCTTCGCGGTGCTTCACATCGACGGGCAGTGGATCAAGGCGGCGCCCGCCTTCAATATCGAGCTGTGCGACAGGTTCGACGTCCTGCCCACAGAGTTCGACGGCGAAAGCCACGCACTTTTCCAGCAATTCGACGCCAGGGGCCGCCGCCACATGGACTATGTCGCCGATCACGGTGTGTGGTCAGACTTCCCGTTCGAGCGCGTAGAGAGGGATTTCAAGGAATTCTACCCGGCCAGCGTCTATGATGCCGACGCCCGCGCCGCCATGGACCGCGAGATCAAAGCCGAACAAAGCGCGTTCGAGAACGAACGGCCGATCGGGTAACCCGCCCGCGGCAAATTCCCAAGACGAGGCACACGGGGGCCACCAACCACAAATGCGTCATCCTCGGATTTGATCCGGGGATCCCCTCCAATCAGAGGCTCCCTGGGAGAAAGATCCTCGCATCAAGTGCGAGAATGACTTCGAAGAACTGTCCACTGAAACCGGGGAAGACCACTTACCTCCGCAACGGACATCTGACATAAAGGAAACGCGATTATCCAACGCAACCCTCCTGAGCGAGCCCTGACATGAAAATTCGCGCCGCTGTTTTTCGGGAATACAATCTGACCCCGTCCATCGAAGAGCTGGACATGGCCGCGCCCCGTGACGACGAAGTACTGGTCAAGATCACCGCGACCGGCGTCTGTCATACGGATCTCAAAACCGCCGAGCCCGGCGGGCGGTCGCCGCGGCCGGTGGTGCTCGGTCATGAAGGATCCGGGGTGGTGGAGGCCGTAGGCGCCGCGGTGACCAAGGTGGTGCCGGGCGATCATGTGGTGATGAGCTTCGGCTCCTGCGGGCGCTGTCCCAGCTGCCTCGATGCGGAGCCGGCCTATTGCTACAATGCCGATCATTTCGGCTGCACCCGGCCCGAGGGCGAGCATTATCTGTCGGCCGATGGCGAGCCGGTGCATGGGGATTTCTTCAACCAATCGTCCTTCGCCACCCATGCCATCGGGCAGGAACGCGGCATCGTCAAAGTGCGTAAGGATGCACCGCTGGAACTGCTCGGCCCGCTGGGCTGCGGCATCCAGACCGGCGCCGGTACCGTGCTCAATGTTTTTAAAATGAAGCCGGGCCAGACACTGGCGGTGTTTGGCGCGGGTTCGCTGGGGCTGTCGGCGGTGATGGCGGCCAAGCTGTCCGGCGCATCCCGGATCATCGCCATCGATCTGCATCCGCGCCGCCTGCAGCTCGCCACCGAGCTAGGCGCGACCGAGGTTATCGAAGCCGGCGGCGGGCCGGTGGCGACGAGAATCCTCGACCTCGTCCCCCATGGCGTGAATTTCTCGTTCGATACCAGCGGCGTGGCCTCGGTGATGAACGACGCCATAGACTCTCTGGCGCCGCACGGCACGTTCTGTTTCGCCACCGCGCCCCTGGACGGCAGCGATTTAGTATTGCCCCTGCGGCCCCTGATGAAAAATCGCAAGATCCGCGGTCAGATGGAGGGCAGCAGCAATCCGGAAGTGTTCATTCCGAAGCTGGTGGATCTGTTCATGCAGGGCCAGTTCCCGTTCGACCGGCTGGCCAGATTCTATGATTTCGACGACATCGCCCAGGCCATCCACGACAGCGAAACCGGCGAGACCGTCAAGCCCATCCTGCGGATGGGGTGACCGGACTTATTCCCCGCTCTTCGACTTCGCCTTGCCGCCTTCGATACTCTGGCCAACGGCGGGAACACCGCCCTGCTCGCCCCAGCGCGGCGCGCTTTCCACGTTGATGTCGAGCTGGTCCAACATGCGCATGCAGCTTTGGTCGACGATATCCAGCAGGGTCGCCGGCCGGTTATAAAAGGCCGGGACCGGCGGAAAGATAACCGCGCCCAGATTGGCCAGCTTGATCAGACTCTCGAGATGACCGGCATGGAGCGGTGTCTCCCGTATGGCGACCACCAGCCGGCGGCGTTCCTTGAGGATAACGTCCGCGGCCCGGCTGATGAGATCGCCGGTATTGCCCATGGCGATATTGGACATGGTCTTGATGGAGCACGGTGCGATGATCATGCCCTCGCTATGGAATGAACCGGAGGAGATGGACGCCCCGATATTGCCCGCCTGATGGACCTCATGGGCCAGCGACTGGATGTAATCCAGTTCGACGTCATGCTCCATCTTGAGGGTCAGCTTGGCCGACTGGCTCATGACCAGATGAATTTCGGTCTCGCCCTCGCTGCGCAGCAATTCCATGAGGCGCCAGCCATAAATCGTCCCGGTCGCCCCGGTGATTCCGATGATAATTCTCTTCATCTTCTATACCTTCTACACGCAAGTCATTGAATATAGACGATCTTTAAGATTTGTCGACGCCCAAAAAACCTGCCCGAACCCCATGGCTGACCAACAGACTCTACGCCAACATCCCTAACCGAAGGCTTAGACCAGTGCGGTTAAGGTGCTCTTGCACGCGCGATATGGGGATACAGATTTGTGCCGTTCCGTGCAATACTCGATATGGTTAATGTATTTTTGAGCCATCGCGGGATTTTTTATTGGTTTTTCAACGTCCAACGATTACATCAATTGGGTGATTGCTTGAAAATGGTGGGTTGGAGATAGCGGCGATGACTGATGGATTTCCAAGCCGGCGGGATGTGGTCGCCGGGCTAGCGGCGTCCCTCGCCATACCGTCTTTGGCGGCACAGGCAAGGAAACCAAGTTCAAACCAGCCAATGATCACCTACCCGGACATGGTTGGTGAGATCCGGCATTATTTTGCCCAGAAAGACGACACGCTTCTCGATCTGGCGCGGACCCATAAGCTCGGCTATGTGGAGATGGTGGCCGCCAATCGGGGCCTCGATCCCTGGGTGCCGGGCGCCGGTGCCCAGATCGTATTGCCGACCGCTCATTTGCTGCCGGAGGGCCCCCGCGAGGGTGTCATGCTCAATCTCGTGGACCAGCGGCTCTATTATTTCCCCACCAACGGGGGTCCGGTTGAAACCTATCCTATCGGGACTGGTCAGGAAGCCTGGGAAACGCCTGTTGGCCGGACAAAGATCGTCCGTAAGAAACAAAATCCGGCCTGGTATCCGCCGAAATCCATCCGCAAAGAAGACCCGACCCTTCCCAGAGTCGTCCGGCCAGGCCCTAATAATCCGCTGGGTCTCCACGCCTTGTATTTGGGCTGGAACGCCTATCTGATCCACGGCACCAACAACCCGTGGGGCGTCGGCCGGCGAGTCAGCCACGGCTGTGTCCGGATGTACCCGGAAGATATCAAGTATCTGTTCTCGCGCATTCCGGTTGGCGCGCCGGTGACCGTGGTCAGCCAGGAAGTCAAGACCGGCTGGCATCAGGGCGAGCTGATGATCGAAGCTCATCCGAACCTCAATCAGAATATCGAGCTTGAAGAGCGCGGTAAAATGACGCCGGCGACCGTCCCGGAACTCGCCCACAGGCTCACCGAAGCCGCCGGGCCCGAGGCTCAGCGAATCAATTGGACGGCCGTCAGCGAGGCCATCCGGGATCGAAGCGGTATCCCAGTTCCGGTATTCCGCGACAAGGAAACCGGTCCGGACAAAAAGAAAACAACCTGACGCCGTTTCTCCAGCCTAAAAAATTTAGGTTTACTTACGCATTCCCTTACGGAAGACGCGGTCGGCTTTGTCGCCGGCGGCTTTGGCTTCCGCAGCTGCCGCTTCAGCGGCACGGGCTGCTTGCGCAGCAGACGCGGCGGCCGCATTAGCGGCAGAAGCCGCCCGCTTGGCAGCGCTTTCCGCCGACATGGCGGTCTTGTTTGCCTGATCAATCTTCATGCTATCGCCAGCGGGCGTCTCGCAACCAACGGCGAGAGCAAGTGGCAAAGCGGCAATAACAATCATTTTAGCAAATTTCATCGTTTCCTCCTGACGGTTTATTCAGTGGCCAACCCCAGGCCAGGGCGTACAAGCGACGGCAGTATCCATACATCAATTCTACCGACGATGCTAGTAGGGCTTTGATTCTTTGGCGTAATCCCTGTCAATCCTGCACAAGGCCCGCCAAATCAGTCTGCGAGTTTGCTACCTTAACGTTCATCAGTTTATGATCCGTTAACTATAACACAGCGCAAATGTTATTATGGCCGAAGCACAATTCTACGTTGGACAGCTCATCAGCCATCAGAAGTTCGGTTATCGTGGCGTCGTATTCGATGTCGACCCCGTCTTTTCGGGGAGCGACGAATGGTACGAAACGATGGCCACCAGCCGGCCGCCCAAAGATAAGCCCTGGTACCATGTTCTTGTCGACGGCTCGGACCACACCACCTATGTGGCGGAGCGCCACCTGACAGCCGACCATAGCCGGCAGCCGGTGACCCATCCAATGGTGGAGGATGTGTTTTCGCACTTCGAGGACGGAAGCTACTTTCTCCAAACATCGCATAACTGATTCCGCGGCGAACCAACCCACTGGCCATGGGCCATTATTGCCTCTAGTCTCGCCGCGCTCTGGTTATGGCGCGGCGTGCGCCAGTCGACGATTTGAAAGTTCAGGCCCGGTATGGATTGGTCGATTTATTGGTTCATGTTCCCCATTTCGATCTGTGTTGCAACGACGGCAATGCTGAGCGGCATTGGCGGGGCAGCCCTCTTTATCCCCATCTTCGTCATCATTTTCCCCATATTGGGTCCGGAATATCCCCTTACGACGGCGGCCGCCATCGGCACCGCCCTGATGACTGAAGTATTCGGGTTTTCATCGGGATTCGTCGGCTATTACCGGAAGCGACTGATCGATTTTCGTAGCG
>JABJKO010000136.1 GCA_018660305.1 Rhodospirillaceae bacterium | reverse complement strand
GTCATGGCGTTGACCAGAATGTTGCCGTCATAGGCATGGTGGAAATTGCACTCGCCGCCCACCGTGGGTACGCCGACGCAGTTTCCGTACCCGCCGATCCCGGCGACGACGCCGGAGACCAGATGGCGGGTGCGCTCATCGTCGGGGTGACCGAAGCGCAGCGCATTCAAATTGGCGACCGGCCGCGCGCCCATGGTAAACACGTCGCGCAGGATGCCGCCGACCCCTGTCGCAGCCCCCTGGTAGGGCTCGATGAAGGACGGATGATTATGGCTTTCCATCTTGAAGATGGCGGCCTGGCCGTCGCCGATATCAATGACACCGGCATTTTCGCCGGGGCCGCAAATAACCCAGGGTGCCTCGGTGGGCAGTTCGCGCAGCCAGCGGCGCGACGATTTGTAGGAGCAATGCTCGCTCCACATAACCGAAAAGATGCCGAGTTCGACCATGTTCGGTTCGCGGTCCATGATGCGCAGAACCCGGCCATATTCCTCTTCGGTCAGCCCGTGTTCCGCAACAACTTCAGGCGTTATCTGGTTATCTGCCTGGCTCACCAGTCATCCTCGTTTCGCTTAACACCGTTACCATTCCGCAGCCGCACGCCGGCCTGTCCCTTAAGCTGCCAGGGTGTCGACGAGGGTGTCGAACAGGGCCTGTCCATCGGTGCCTCCCAGATCCCGGTCGGCGAGCCGTTCGGGGTGGGGCATCATCCCCAGCACCGTCCGGGAGTCGCTCAGGATACCGGCGATATTATTGGCGGACCCGTTGGGGTTGGACTCTTCCGTTACAGCGCCGGTTTCATCGCAATAGCGAAAGGCGATGCGGCCGTCCTCTTCCAGGGCCGCCAACGTGGCATCATCGGCCACATAATTGCCGTCGTGATGGGCGATGGGGATACGGACGATCTGATCCTGCTGGTAGCCTTGAGTGAAAAAACTGTCGGACGTGCCGACCCGTAGCCAGACATCGTGGCACACAAAGCGCAGCCCGGCATTGCGCATCAGCGCGCCCGGCAGCAGGCCGCTTTCACACAGGATCTGGAAGCCATTGCAGATCCCCAGCACCGGGACACCGGCATTGGCGCGGGCGACGGTCTCGACCATGGCCGGTGAGTTGGCCGCCATGGAGCCGGCCCGCAGATAATCACCATAGGAAAAACCGCCCGGCACGACGATCAGATCCACCTTGGGAAATTCGGTTTCGCGGTGCCAGACCATCAGCGGATCGGCGCCGGCGCTGGCGGCCAGGGCGACTTTGACGTCGCGGTCGCAGTTTGACCCAGGAAAGACGATAACGGCGGACTTCATGCGTC
This sequence comes from Rhodospirillaceae bacterium, assembly GCA_018660305.1. Next base: position 12,756 of record JABJKO010000136.1, on the reverse strand, counting down.
CAAATCTATCCGATAATCCTCGATAACGGTATTGGCGAGAAGCTTGCGGCACATGGCATCCACCGAGTCGCGGGCGCTCGCCTCGTCGGTCTCGTCGATATCCAGCTCGATGAACTTGCCCTGGCGGACATCCTGCACCCCGTCGAAGCCGAGCGATCCCAACGCGTTGGAGATCGCCTTGCCCTGCGGATCGAGGACGCCGATTTTCAGAGTGATGTGGACTCGGACTTTCACCGGCCCATACTACTGTATAAGGGTGGGGGCTTTCAAATCGCGGGCGTCGCCTTCGGGCAGAATACCCAACCGCCGCGCCACTTCCTGATATGCCTCTTCCACGCCCCCCAAATTGCGCAGGAATCGGTCTCTATCCATGATCTCGTTTGTCTTGATATCCCACAGACGGCAATTGTCCGGGCTGATTTCGTCGGCCAGCACCGTCTGTACCTGATCCTCTTCCCAGAGCCGTCCATATTCCACCGAGAAATCGATCAGACGAATGCCGACGGCGTGGAACAGGCCGTTGAGGAAATCGTTGATTCTCAGTGACATATGGATAATTTCGTCGAGCTCCTGCGGTGATGCCCAGCCAAAGGCGGTGACGTGTTCTTCCGACACCAGCGGATTCCCGAGCTCGTCCGATTTGTAATAATACTCGACGATGGACCGGGGCAGCGGCGTGCCTTCGGGGATGGCGAAACGGCCGGCCAGTTCCCCCGCCGCCACATTATTCACGGTGATCTTGAGCGGAATGATCTCGACTTCCCGGACCAGCTGCTCGCGCATGTTGAGGCGCCGCACCAGATGGGTCGGGATACCGATATCGGCCAGCCGAATCATCAGATATTCCGAGATCCGGTTGTTCAGGACGCCCTTGCCGGTGATGGTTCCCTTGCGGTCGAACGCATAGGCATCATCCTTGAAATATTGAACGAGAGTCCCGGGTTCCGGGCCCTCATACAGGACTTTAGCCTTACCTTCGTAGATTCTTTTGCGGCGCGCCATTGGATAAAATCCGACCGGATGAAAACCAAGCTGTTCTTGTCGTTTCGGCGCCGGCAATGGGCCCGAACGGGCCCTGTGCACGATGCGCGTCACATATAACAACTATGATCCCCCGGAACAATGGCGGAACTGTTAACCGGCTCTAAAATCGTGTGTTTTTAAAGCTGTTGGACTGCCCGGGATTGTCGGAGAACCGCCAAATGCGGGGCGCTTTGCCATCGCTGGGCGCCCCCAAGGCGATGAGACTGCTGGACAGGGTGCCAAAGCCCCGGTCGGTCTCCACCAGCATGGCTTCCGAGGATTCCGCGCCGGTTTCGAAATTACGGCCCGCCAGCAGCGCCTCCCAGGCCTGCCAGTCCTCCCGATCGGGGTCCGGGGCGGCGGCGGCTTCGAATTCTGGCAAATAGTGACGGGTTCGGCCCGATTCGGCCGCATTCAGGTCCCACGCCGTCAGCATGGAGACCCCTTCGGGAATAGGAAACATCTCAATTTTGCCGGTCGACGCTCCCAGACTGCGCAGCCAATAGGCATCCCGATTGTCGGCGATAAACAGATTGAAGCTGCGATAGGCGCCGGGGTCGAGGTCGGAAAGCGCCTTGGCGGCGTCAATGGCGTCGGCGTGGTCGAGGGCTTCGAGGACCAATTCGCCACGGGACCGCAATTTGGGGTCCGGACCCAGGGAATCCTTGCGGTTGAGGATGCCGGCCACGATGCCTGTATCATTGATGCCGAGCCAGCTTCCACCGGCCAATTCATCCATTCCCGCGGTGACGTCTTCGCGATCCGGCCAGTGACGGCCCGGCGTACGCCAGGGCCGGTTGGCCATTTCATCGCGATTGGCCCCCAGAATCAGGGGCCAGGGATGGTCGGGTCGGCGCAGGAAGACGACGGTACACATGAGGCTGGGGATATGACCGGATCGGGGGGGCTCTGTAAAGGCCGCGTATGCGCCTTGAATTACGGGTCGTCCCGCGTTAATACCGCGCTGTTGCGCCGCGCTCCACAGTGCTTACATTAAGGGAAGGGGCCGGTATCGTGAGAACGCCTCAGCAAGGGAGAGACCCGCAGGATGAGTAACGGCAGCTTTGACGACCGCAAAAAAGGCTTTGAGGCAAAGTTTCAGCACGATCAGGAAACCGACTTCAAAGTTACCGCCCGCCGGAACAAATTACTGGGTCTCTGGGCAGCGGAGAAGATGGGCCTTTCCGGAGACGATGCGGAATCCTACGCCAAAGAGGTCGTTGCCTCGGATTTCGAGGAAACGGGCGATGCCGATGTGGTCCGGAAGGTTCTGGGCGATTTCGGCCAGAAGGGCGTGAGTATGGACGAGACCGGCCTGCGCAGGGAGATGGATCGGCTTTCGGCGACGGCCCGGGAGCAAATACTGGTGGAAGGCAAGCCGGACGCACCCAAGGCTTTTTAAGCCATTCAAGACTGAAAAATTCCCCTTCTTATAGGGCTTGAGCCGTGAAACGGATCAAGGGGTAGGTGCGTTAATCCGCACAGTCGTGGATCTGTCACGACCCTCCACATTTTTTTAATTTTTACCCCCTTTCCGACGGGTTGATGCGGGATCACATGTAATTGATCAAGCGTCCTCGGAGAGCCGCGATTCTATCGACGGAACCCCCATAAACCCTCGTGATTCCGAGAAAGCCCCCCGGCCGTCAATTGCGGTTAGGGGCTTTATCTTTGTCGTGCAACCGCTTGAGTATTGGAATTTCAGGCACATATATCTCGCTAAGGAGATAAATGATGAACAAGATAATTGCGTCCATGGCACTTCTCGTCCTGCTGATTATGGGGCAGGCCGCGGGTGCGTCAGAAGTCATTGGCTGGATCGCTGCTCTGGATGAGGAGAATGATCAGGTCGTCCTGGATAGCGGGCGCAGTTTTGCGCTGTCCGACGAAATCAATTTCTCGTCGCTCGCCGACGGAAAGCGCGTGCGCGTTACCTATGAGACCATCGGTGGTATTCCGACGGTGACCGGTATTGTGCTGCTGCCCGTGCAGGACCAACAGGCAGAGAGCCCGTCACTTGATGAACCCGTCCCGGTTTGCGTAAAGCAGTCGCCGGTTACGGAAAGCGAAGTTCGGGCAGGACAGATGAAGCTGTATTGCTGAGTGCCGCCGGGCATATGCCTATGACGGGTACCGGGCCATCGCCTGTTTACCCCACCCTTTCTCGCCAACAACCTCGCCGTCTTTATAAACAGTCGTGCCGCGCACAAGGGTCCGCACGGTCTTGCCGCGAAGGCGACGGCCGGCATAGGGCGTCCAGCCGGTTAGGCTCAGGACGTCCTCGTCCCTGACCTCGTATTCATTCTCGAGATCGACAAGGACCAAATCGGCATGATTGCCTGGGACGACATCGCCTTTTTTCTGGACCCCGAAGATCCGTGCGGGGTTTGTCGAAATGGCGTCCACGGCCCGTTCCAAAGATATTTTGCCCTCCAGCGCGGCGGTCAGGAGCATGCTGATATAAAACTGCGTCGATGGCGTGCCCGTATGGGCTTTCCAGCCGTCCTGCCAGCCAATTTCCTTTTCCTCGGTGGTATGGGGCGCATGATCGGTTGCGACTATGTCGATGGTACCGTCGTTGAGACCTTCCCATAGCCCGGGCAGGTTCTTTTCGGGCACCCAATAGGACAGCGCGTAGGAGCCGAGCCGCTCGATGGTGCTCCAGTCGCAGCCAAGAAATAATGCCCAGGGGTTGATTTCACAGGTCACCCTCTGCCCGGCGGCCTTGGCCTGACGAATGAGGTCAACGCTGCCCGCGGTCTGCGTATGCAGGATGTGCAGATGACAGCCCGCGGCCCGTTGCAGGCGCAATATGGTCGCAATCGCCGTCTCCCAGATCACGCCGTCATGGGCGGCATAGGCCTTGGCATAGGCAAGGGCATCGCGTTCCTGGCGTTCCCAGAATTCCTTCTCGATCACGTCCATTAGCGCCTGGTCATGCGGATGGATCATCAGTGGAACATTCACTTTCGCGCAATGCTGCATGATCTCGAGAAGGCGGCCATGATCGTGCACGCCGATCCCCGGCATGTGCGGATAGGACCGTCCGGTATCGACGACCATGAAAATCTTGAAGGCCGCGATCCCCTGTTCCGCCAGTAGCGGGATTTCGTCATTGATGGTCGGCGCCGGATTGAAATTCCAGTCGACGATCGCGTCGCGCTCATAGATGGCGAACTGTTTTTTCAGGAGATCGAGGCTGTTGGGCGGCGGGGTGACGTTGGGCATGGCGACGCTGGTGGTCACGCCGCCGGCGGCGCATTGCTGCGTGGAAGTGAAGATAGTGTCCTTGTATTCGAAGCCGGATTCGCTGCCCTCGCGGTGATGCGAATGCATATCGATGGCGCCGGGAATGATGGCCAGACCCTTGGCATCGATGATTTCCGCCGCTTCCGGCTCTTCGCCAGGCTCATAAATTCCGGCAATCAAACCATCCTTGATCCCAATCGATGCCTGAACGCGGTTGTTCGACGTGATCAACAGGCCGTTTTTGATTAGAGAATCCATGTTTATCCCTCCGGAAATAATAGAATTACGGTGTTAGTGGTCTGCCATCGTTCCGGTAGAAACCGGTCGCCCTCGAATGGTGTCGAATACGGTGGAAACAAATTCCCGGGTGAGACCGCGGGTGATAAAGACGATCTGCGAGCGGTGATCGCTGGTCGGCCATTCCGGCAATGTGATCGGCGGGTGGAATAGATGCTGGACGGCCTGAACCACGATGGGTTCCCTTCGCCCGGCAATATCGAGGATGCCTTTCACGCGCAATAAATCTTCACCGTGCGCGATCACCAGGGCATCAAGCCAGTTGGCGACATGCTCCCAGTTGAGCGGTTCGGTATATTCAAGAACAAACGAGCCGATCTCATCGCTATGCCTGTTCACGTCGTGATGATGGTGATGGCCTTCTTCGCTAGCATAGGCTTCGGCGTTCAGCCAACTCATTACCGCGTCACACTTGGTCGCTGGATCGTACACATCCGCCTTGGCGAGGTCGCTCGGCAGCGGCATCCTATCCAGCGATGAAACGTGATGCGTCGCGCCGGGGTTGAGTGTTTGAAGCCGTCGTTCCAGGGAATCCGGGGTTCCACCCGAGAGGTCGGTCTTTGTGATGACGATTTCATCGGCGACAGCGGCCTGTTTCAGCGCCTCGGGATGACGGTCGAGTGTCGACAGGCCGTGGATCGCATCGACGGTGGCGACGACCTGGCGAAGACGATACCGTTTTGCCACCGGCAGTGTCATCAGCGCCTGGATCACCGGACCGGGATCCGCCAATCCTGTGGTTTCTATGACCAGACGGTCAAACGCCCGCACCTCACCCTTGGCGCGCTTCTCGATGAGCTCACGGAGGGTATCGACCAGATCGCCCCGTACCGTACAGCACAGACAGCCGGTCGAGAGTTCAATCATATTGTCGCTGCTTGACGCAATCAGGGCATGGTCGATGCCCACCTCGCCGAATTCATTGACGATAACGGCTGCATTCTCCAGGTCCGTGGTGCGCAGCCAGGCGTTCAGAAGCGTGGTCTTTCCGCTTCCCAAAAACCCTGTGAGCAACATGACGGGCAGCCGATCGTCGTCCAATTCTGCGTCCTTTCCCCCTGGTTTTACGGGATAGCCAGTATGGCTTCCATTGTAACAGGAAAAACATTCGAGACAAATTCTGTAGTTAATTCAGTGAATTAGGCCACCAACCCGTGAGAGGCTTCCCTATGGGCCGCTTATTGTATCCGCAGCGATGAGGCCGATGCCAAAAGCCTTGATCAGCCCGCCCACATAACCCGAACGGGGTCCGCCTTCGATGCCGCCCACGGCGGACCCGGCGGCGTAAAGCCCGGGGATGGGGTTGTCGGCCTCGTCCATTACCTGTCCCTTTCCGTTCACCGCAAGGCCGCCGGACGTAGCGGTGATGCCGGCGCAGAGCGGAATGGCGTGGAAGGGGGCAGTCTCGATGGCCCACGGCTCATAGCGATCCGTCGATCGCGTCGGGGTAAGCGTGGCGCCGGACTTGTTCTGGGCGCATCGGTTGAACGACGCGACCGTGTCCTTCACAGCGACGGAATCAAGGCCCGCCTGTTTCGCCAGGGCGTCGATACTATCGGCGGTCAGCACCGTGCCACCTTCATCCGGGACTGACGGGTTGGGAGGTACCTGATCGGCGTGACGTGCGTCCTCCCAGACCGCCTCGTCGAAGATAGCAAAAGCCGATAGCGGGTCGTCCAGCCGCGCAATGGCGTTGGCCATGTGAATACCGCCCAGCCCCTCGTCCGCAAACCGCCGTCCGGTTCCGTCAACGACGATGCCCTGGGTGCTGATTAGATCCAGCTGGGGGTAGGGCCATAGCCTGTCATTGTCCATGGCGTCCCGGCTGAGGACGTGGCCATAGAAGGTTTCCAGCCCCACCAGGGCAGCCCCGATGTCCGACGCCATCTGCAGCCCATCACCAAGCCCGGTGCCGGCATTGCGCTGCTGCAATTTGCCTTCGGTGCCGGAAATATGGTGGGCGACCAGGTCGGAGGCGGCCTGAAAACCGCCATCGGCGATGATCACCGTTTCCGCCGCGATGATCTCACCGCCTGTATCTGTTGAAATCTCGACCCCGGTGATCCTGTCGCCATCCCGCAAAATCTGCTGAGCGCGGCAGCCTCGCCGGATCTCTCCGCCCCGCCGCAGGAGCGAGGCTTCCAGCTTCTGCAGGAACAGGTTCGGGCCGCTGTTTTCCCAGTCGAGGCCCGGCCTCATCTCGCGCAGCGGCGCGAGCATCTGGGTGCCATCGTCGCGCACAGCATGTTTCTGAAAGGCGGCGCCTTCCGATTTCATCCACTCGATGGTCGTGGCCGCCTGATCGGCCAGAACGCGGGCAAGGTCGGCGCGCGCCGTTCCACCGGATCCGTCCATAATATATTGGTAGAGATCGTCGGGTGGCTCCGTCGGGCTGTGATACGAGACATGCAGGGAACCCGTGCAGATGCGCGAATTACACATGTAATATTTTTCACGGCCCGCTTCGAGGACCAGGGGGGATAGCCCGTGCTGCGCCAGGCGGTTGGCGGCGGTCAGCCCGGCGAACCCGCCGCCGATGATGACGATATCCGGCGTCATCCGGGCTTCAATCCCATGGTGTAAGGCTCGCGGCTTCGTTGCCCGCCACCTTGCCGGTGATCAGGCATTCGGACAAATTGGCGCCGGAAAGATAGAGATATCCAAAGGCGCTGCCGCATTCTCCCGCCGAATAGAGCCGTGAGATGGGCTCACCGAACACATTGATTACCTGCTGCCGGGCGTTGTGGATCGGGCCGCCTTGGGTGTTGGAGACCACCGGCCACACCTCGCCGACGAAGTACGGCGGTTCCTTGACGGTCGTCATGGTGCCGGGCGGGCGGGCGAAATCCTCGTCCTTGCGCTTATGGCACTGGGCGTTCCAGCGATCCAGCGTATCCTGCATTGTTGCCGGATCGGTGCCGATAATCTCGGCCAGTTCCTCCACCGTATCGGCCTGTTTGATGATCCCCATTTCGACTTCGGCCATATTGTCTTCGCTCCACGAAAAGCCAAGACCCGGTTGGTTATAGGTCGGCGCGCCGATCTGATACATGTTCCGGCCGACCTCGTCATAGATCAGGTAGGACGGCACGCGCGGGAAATTCTGCCGCACCGAATCGAAATGCTCCATGTGGCGGTGCGACGTGTCGTGGGTATAGGGCGTGCATTCGTTCATATAGCGCTTGCCGTCCTGGTCCACGACGATCCAGCACATCTTGACCTTGGCGGTGCGTTCGCGTCCGGGCATCCAGTCCGGTAGCCGCTTTACCCGGATCGACACCGGATAGTTGGGATCGGGATGCTTGAAACCGTAGGATCCGTGAAAATGCCACATGTGCCAGAGGTCGGCGCCCACCTCCTGCGCCATGCGGATGCCGTCGCCGGTATTGGTGGTCGAGGTCGCGGTGAGAACCGGGCCGATTTCCCAGAACTGCTTCTTCATTTCCTCGTCGGCTTCGAAACCGCCGGTGCACAGGATGACGGCGCGCTTGGCTTTGACAATAACCTGACCGCCCTTCTCATCCTCGAACCGGACGCCGATCACTTCCTTGGCGTTGTTGGTGATCAGGCGTTTGGCCGCCAACCGGTAGCGCACATCCACGTCGCGCCGATCAACATTGTCTTCAAGCACCCGGAACACCCGCCAGCCATTGGCGGAGGGGCGGGCCATGATGTGGGGGTAGGTTTCCGCCTGCGTTTCATGGCCGGGAACACGGGTGATGTTGGTGTGATAGAACGTCTCGACGCCGGGGAACGGGTAGTTGCCGCCTTTCTCCCTTGTGTCGATTTCCGCATCGCTGACCGCGGCAAGCTTGCGGACTTCCGCCTCGATGGTGGTCATTCCGTCGGCCAGGACACGGACGACGTCATCCGGGGTGCGCCCGCCATTGGTGGCCTTCAGATAGGCGAAAGCCTCATCCGCATCGTGGGCGCTGCGCATGGCGCCGCCGGAGCAGATGGAAATGCCGCCCGGGTTTTCCGCCTTTTCGGCGAGCAGCACGCGGCATCCTGAATCCGCCGCGGTGATGGCGGCCAGCGCACCGGCGAAACCGTATCCGAGGACGATGACGTCGAATTCTTCATCGAACGATGGCGCGCCACCGTTCGGGCTTTGTTGATCGGCCATGATTTCCCTGTCTATTGGTTGTTGGTGTTCACCCGGCCAAGGGGCGACCTTCTCATTCTATTGCTTTTTGGTCAGACGCAAAGGCAGAATGCTTCCAACAAATACACAAACGCCAATTCACAGGGAGAGTGGTATGCCGACCATCGAAGCGAATGGGGAAACCCTGTCCTATACGCGAAGTGGTGACGGGCCGGTCATCGTCCTGTTGCATGGCGTCGGTGCCAATGCGGATCTGTGGGCGGAGTCGGTGGCCCCGTTGGCCGGGGACCACACACTTCTTGCCTTCGATCTTCGCGGCCACGGGGGCTCCAGCGCCAACGGCGATTTCACAATTTCCGCTATGGCGCAGGATATCACCGGCGCGTTGGCGGCGCTGGGTATCGACCGGTTTCATCTGGTCGGCGCGTCGCTGGGGGCGGAAGTTGCTATCCAGGTGGCTGCGTCCGCAGGGGATGCGGTTGCCTCGCTTACGGTTTGCGGCGTCGGCCTGGTGCCGGATCAGGCGCTGGAAGACGAGGTTTATGGAATTCAGGAAGCGGTCCATTATCTCGCCGATGAGGATTTTGCCGAACAGATCGGTGAGGCGCTCCTTATTCCGGATGCGCCGCAAGCCAGTATCGATGGTCTCAGCGGCGGCATTACGACCCTCGGCAAACGCCATTACCTGGCCGCCCTTAAAGCCATGGTGGTATCCGACCTGTCCGATGTTGCCCCCCAGGTGATGGCCCAGGCTCTGGTTCTGCATGGTGCGCTGGAGGAACTCGTTCCCCTGGAACAGGCCAAGGCATTGGCCGATACGATGGCCGACGCGGCGCTGCAGGAGATCGCGGACGCCGGCCACATCGCCTACCTCGACAATCCGCAGGCATTTGGGGCGGCTTTGGCGGCGTTTTTGCAGACCCGGCGGGGCTAAAGGCTTTGGGCCGGAAATTCGACAATATTCTGGAGACCGTCGGTAATACTCCGGTGGTCAGGATCGGCAGGCTCGCACCGCCCGAAATCAATCTTTTCGTGAAAATCGAGGCCTTCAACCCGCTGGGATCGGTAAAGGATAGACTGGCCCTCGGCGTGATCGAAGATGGGGAGCGTTCCGGAGCGTTGAAGGCCGGACAGACGGTCATCGAATCGACCAGTGGGAACACCGGTATCGGTCTTTCCATGGTGTGCGCGCAAAAGGGCTACCCGCTGGTGGTGACCATGTCCGAGACCTTCAGCGTGGAACGGCGCAAGCTGATGCGGTTTCTCGGCGCGCAAGTGGTGTTGACCCCGGCATCGGAGGGCAGTATCGGTATGGTCAGGAAGGCTGCCGAGCTGGCCGAGGCGCATGGTTGGTTTCAGACCCGCCAGTTCGACAACGAAGCCAACCCGGATTTTCATTCAAAAACCACGGCGCAGGAGATCTTGCGCGATTTCCATGGCGAGGCGCTGGATTGCTGGGTCACCGGTTCCGGTACCGGAGGGACCCTCAAGGGCGTCGCGCGCGTCCTGGCCCGGGAACGGCCGGATACCAGAATAGTGGTGTGCGAACCGGAGGAGGCGCCCATTCTCTCCAGCGGTATCGTCCAGGAGCGGAACGCCGACGGCTCGGCCGCGGGCGGCCACCCCTCCTATCACCCGCATCCGCTGCAGGGCTGGACGCCGAACTTCATTCCCAAGCTGACTGGCGATGTTGTCGAGATGGGCATCATCGACCGCGTTGTACAAATTGCCGGTCCTGAAGCCTTGCGCTGCAGCCGGGATCTGGCGCGCAAGGAAGGGATCTTCGTCGGCATAACAGCCGGCGCCACCTTTGCCGGCGCCCTGAAAGTCTGTAAAGACGCGCCGTCGGGCACCACAATTTTATGCATGCTGCCCGATACGGGCGAAAGGTATCTCAGTACGCCCTTGTTCGGCGATATTTCCATCGAGATGACCGACGAAGAGCTGGCAATTTCACACTCCACGCCAAACTTTCAATTCAATTCGGTCGCCTGAACCGGATTAAAGAGCAGTCCTCTAGATCAACGCACCGGGCACTGCGATGCTCCCCTGATAGGGGTCGGTGGCGCCGCCGTCGCCGCGGATGGCGGTGACGAGTTCATAATGGCTTGGCATGTGATCGGCGATGGCGTCGGTGGTGTCCCGCTGCTCGCGCATGAAACCACGCCATAGGTTCTCATCGAGCCCCATGCTGTTGGCCGCTTGCCGGCCGCGGTAGAACCCCTTGGCGATGAGAACCAGCCGGTAGACGGCATGGTTGAACAGGTGATCCGATTTGAGATCATAGGCAGTCGGGAGATTGTGCCGCCACACCGCCAGATTTTCCCTCAGACTATCGGATATTTCGGCCTCCTCGCGGGCCGCAATCCAGTAATCCGAATCCGTCCTGTTGTTCAGGCGGAAATGCAGCGTGATGAAATCCCGTAACTCGTCATAGAAGCTGTTGATGGTCGAATTGTAACGGTCCGACAGCGCCGGATCGAAGCTCTTGTCCGGGAAATAGCTGTGCAACCAGCGCACCGCCATCTCAATGGAATAGATGGCGGTGGATTCCAGCGGTTCGATAAAGCCGCTCGATAATCCGATGGCGATACAGTTCTTAACCCAGGACCGCCGTGCATGACCGATCCGCAGGGGAATGACCCGCGGTTCGGCCCCTGCCGCCGTTGGACCCAGATGGGTCATGAATTCGTCGATCGCCTGCTCATCGGTGCGGAACTTGCTTGAGAACACATACCCGGTGCCAATGCGGTTATAGAGCGGCACCCGCCACACCCAGCCTGCACCCAGCGCCGTGCTTCCGGTACAGGGGGGAAGCTGGCGCACATCGTCGTGCGGAATCTGCACCGCCAGGGCGCGATCGTTCAGCAGAAATTTGTCATAGGGAACAAAGGGTTCACCCAGTGCCTTCTGCAGCACTAGGCTGCGAAATCCGGTGCAATCGATCACCAGTTCGACGGGATGCCGGCCGCCTTCCTTGAGCTGAAGGGCGGCCACATGGCCGCGATCATCCAACTCCACATCGGTCAGATCGTCGGGAATGAAATGGACGCCGTTCGCCTGGGCGATTTCCTTAAGAAGCCCGGCAAACAGACCGGCATCCAGATGATAGGCGTAATGAACAGCGGTGGAAAATTCCTCGACCCCGATCTGGCGCGGCCCCTTGCATTCGGCGACCAGACGGGGCACCGCGGAATAGGTATCGATAAAATCCCGTCCCGCATGAGCGCCGTTGCGGCCCTCGCCAAAGCGCGTGAAATAACCCGCCAGATCATGGCCGGCCAGTTGCGGGTCCGGGTCGAATAGGTTCAGAAACTCCACCGGCTGGCCGGTCTCATCCACATTCCAGTTGCGAAACCGGACGCAGAGTTTGAATGACGCGTTACAGCGCCGGAAGAAATCCCGTTCGCTGATACCGAGTTGGCGCAGGATGCGCGGCATGGCCGGGACCGTTGCCTCCCCAACGCCGACAGAGGGAATGCTGGGTGATTCGATGACCGAAATGTCCAGCGCCGAGGTGCCGTCGGACCGGCGATAAATGCGCGACAGAAGGCTGGCGGCCAGCCAGCCCGCCGTCCCGCCACCGACGATGGTGACGCGCGATATTTGCTGGTCGTCCATGACTATTTCGCCGATTGCAGCGCCTGCCAGACCCGTTGCGGTGTTGCCGGCATTTCAATGGTCGGCGCACCGGCACGATGAAGCGCATCGTTGATGGCATTCATGATGGCCGGCATGGCGCCCACCGTCCCGGCTTCGCCGACACCCTTGACGCCCAGCGGATTGCGGGCCGTCGGGACTTCATTGGCGGCGATGTCGAAATGACAGAAATCGTCGGCCCGCGGCATGGTGTAATCCATGAAGGAGCCCGACAGGAGCTGGCCGCTTTCTGGGTCGTAATGGACGTCTTCCATCAGAATCTGGCCCGCCCCCTGGACAATGCCGCCATGGACCTGACCGTCGAACAGTAACGGATTGAGAATGGTTCCTGCGTCATCCACGGCGGTGTAACGCGCGATGTCGATTTTGCCGGTATCCATATCGATTTCAATCTCGACCAGATGCGCGCCGTTGGGATAGGT
>JABJKO010000211.1 GCA_018660305.1 Rhodospirillaceae bacterium | reverse complement strand
TTGATACTCCATTACCTGTTCGCGACCACGGCGATCCGCCGGCGCAATTCGACGACAACTTGATTGGGGCCGATAACGCTGGCATCCACGGTCCGTTTGCTCTGCAAATTCATGATCCGGATGATCTCGCCCTGGCTGCCGTCCTCGAGGGCCCGGCCCATGCCGCTCAGGCTCAAGCCGCCGCTCTTTAGGGAAACCGTGACCACCGTGCCCTTGGCGACTATGACCGGCTCTCGCAGATCGGATGGCTTTAGCGGCTGGTTCTGACGCAGATTGCGACTTGCGGCCAGGCCGATGATCTGATCGGGATGTTCGATCGTTTCGGAGCTCAGAACGCGGATGTTCAATTCCGTCCATTTAATATCAGCCTGGGTGATTTCTTGGCCCTTGCGAATGCTGCGACTGGGCACCGGCACGCGGGCCACGAAATCGACCCGTCCGCGCAGGGCCTGGCTCTGGACCTCACCGTTTGAAAAGTCGCTCCGGATGCTGGCTCTGAAGGCACCACCGTCGCTGTCAAAGGATAAATTCTCGATCCGCGGCATGCGGCCCTCCGGCGAACGCAATATACCCATGCGCAATCTGTTGAGCTGGACCTTGACCCGGCCAAGGGCGCCTTGCTGACGGAATTCGGCGGTCAGCAATTCGATGATTTCGCTTTCGCTGACCGTCTCGCCGCCGCGGGTGATAATCACACGTGCGGCCCGGCTGGCCGGCTTCCAGTCCAGACCATGGGCCCGGGCCAGGGCGGCCAGATGGTCCGCCTTGTAGATGGCGCGCTGGCCCAACCCCGGTGCCGGCCCAACTTCCTGGTCGGCCAAGTCGTCGATGCCGGTGAACAAATCGCCCAGCGTAATGACGTCCACCATCACAGTTGCCTTGGCGCGCAGCTGCGCCTGGCCCTGGGCGGCCTGACTTAAAGTCAAGGCCGCCAGAAAGGTAATGAGAGGAATTAGACGTTTCATGAACCTGCTCCTAGCGAAGGTTGGCCATGGTCCGCAGCATTTCGTCCGAAGCGGTGATGACGCGGGAATTCAACTCGTAGGCCCGTTGCGCGGTGATTAGAGAGGTGATTTCGGCCACCGCATTCACGTTCGAAGTTTCGAGGAAACCCTGTAGCACGGTGCCGTAGCCGGGGCTGCCGGGCACACCGACCGTGGCCGTACCCGAAGCGGGCGTTTCCATGAACAGGTTGCCGCCCTTGGCCTCGAGGCCGGCGTCATTGAAGAAAACCGACAGCTCCAACTGGCCCACAACGGTCGGCGCGACTGTGCCGTCGACCTTGACCGATACTTCGCCGTTGCCGTTGATGCTGACGTCGATAGCATCGGCGGGGATGGTGACCCCAGGTGCCACGACGAAGCCATCCGCCGTGACCATTTGACCATCGGCGCCGACCTGGAACGAGCCGGCCCGGGTATAAGCGTCCTCGCCGCTGGGCAGCGTGACCCGGAAGAAACCCTTGCCCTGGATGGCCATGTCATAAGTATTGTCGGTGCTTTGCAGGTTTCCCTGTTCGGCGATGCGGTAGACGGCGGAGGTCTTCACACCGGTGCCGACCTCGACGCCGGCGGGAACCACGGTGCCGGTATCCGATGACTGGGTGCCGCTGCGGCGCAGGTTCTGGTACAGCAGATCCTGAAATTCAGCGCGCTGGCGACGGAAGCCAGTGGTGTTCATGTTGGCGATATTATTGGATATGACCTCAACATTAAGCTGTTGGGCCAACATGCCGGTCGCCGCGATGCTCAAACTTCTCATTTTTCTATTTCCCTATACTCAATCGACCTGACGCTAGACGCGGCCCAGGCTATCAATGGCTTCACTGACCAAATCGTTGTCTTCCTGCATCAAATTCGCTGTTGACTGGTAAGACCGCGAAAGATCGATCATCTTGGTAATTTCCTTAATCGGCAGCACGTTCGAGGTTTCCAGCATGCCTTGGATGACAGCTATGCCCTCCGGCTCGATTTCCGGTTCCTCGGTTTGGTACAGGCCGGAGCCGACCGGGCTCAACGCCTGTTCGTTCTCAAAGCTTACAATCGCCAATTTGGTGAGCGGGCCGAGGCTGTTCGAAATGGTGCCGTCCTTGGCGATATCGAACGTCGGATCGTCGGGTGTCACGACGACGGGCTTGCCCTTGTCATCAAGGATGGGAAAGCCCTCATCCGTGACCAGTTGACCCGTGGCATCAAGGCGCAGATTGCCGTTGCGGCTGTAATAGACGCCGGTGTCGGTCTCCACCATCATATAGCCACCCTTGGTGATGGCCACGTCCATGGGGTTGCCAGTGGGCGTGAACTCGCCTTCCGACAGATTGCGGGAGGTGCCGTAGTCGCGCACATATGAAATGGAATCGCCGTCTTCCGTGGTTTCGAGGTATTCCTCGAACAACACGCTCTCGGACTTGTATCCGGTGGAGCTCATGTTGGCCAAATTGTTGGCAATCACCTCCATCTGGCGTTGCATGGCCATCTGGCGGGAGAGAGTTATGTAACCTGTTACTTCGGGCATTCTTGCCTCATCAAATCCGTTTTGGTTTCGAAAATCGTCAGCCCATACCTTGCACGTGTCATGCCAACTTTTAGTCACAATAAAATCAATGGTTTAGGTGAGTGTATGCGGGTTTGGCCAGGTTGTTTGGAGCGTTTGTGGAAAGCTTTGCCCGGCAATTAATGCCGCTTCGGAGCAAAGTTTAACCAAGTGGCCGATCCATCAACGCCTTGTTAACTAAACTTCCTTACTTTTGGCACCGTAGGAAAACCGAACGGGACAATACAAAGGTACGGGTATGTCGGACGCGGATGTTGCCGAGACAGAAGATGTTGACGGCGCCGAAGCCGAAGAGGGCGGTGGCGGTGGCAAGAAAAAGATGTCGGGCAAGAAGATGGTCTTGTTCATGGTGCTGCCCCTATTGCTGCTGTTAATCGGTGGTGGCGCCGGGGCATATTTTTTTCTTGCCGGCGGTGACGAGACTGGCGGCGAACATGGCGAGGCTTCGGCTGATGGCGAAGGCGGTCACGGTGAAGAAGGCAAGGAAGGCGGCGGCGGTCAGGTTGTTTTTTATGACTTGCCTGAAATGCTCGTCAACCTGAACTCCGGCGGCAAGCGGGCCAGCTATCTGAAAATCACGGTTGCCTTGGAACTGGAAGACGCCACCGCGGTGCCGAAGCTGGAAATAATCCTGCCGCGGGTGGTGCATAATTTTCAAGTCTATCTGCGCGAATTGCGGCTGGAAGACCTAAAAGGGTCCGCCGGCCTTTTGCGTCTGAAGGAAGAGTTGTTGATCCGCGTGCAGCGCGCGGCTGGCGTGATCAAGGTGAATGACGTTCTGTTCAAGGAAATGCTGGTGCAATAGGTCCGGCGATTTCGACAGACGTAGGTTAATAAGGGTGCGGAATTTCGTATGATGTATGAAGCCTTGGATGACGACGACGAGGCCGTTGACGACGATGATGTCGCCGCCGAATGGGCCGCGATGGTCGACGACGACGGTGATGGTGACGGTGACGGCGGTGAAGATGGTTCCAGCGATGACGACGTCGCGGCTGAATGGGCCGCCATGGCGGAGGAAGATGGCGACGACGAAGAAGGCGACGACGACAGTTCCGGCGCCGTAAACCGGGTCCTCAACCAAGATGAAATTGATAGTCTCCTCGGTTTTGATGCCGACGGTGACGATGACGGCCAGCGTCTCGGCATTCGTGCCATTATCAACAGCGCCTTGGTCTCTTACGAACGCCTGCCGATGTTGGAGGTGGTGTTCGACCGTTTGGTCCGCGTGATGTCGACATCGCTGCGCAACTTTACGTCCGACAATGTCGAGGTGTCGCTGGATAATATTACCTCGATCCGCTTCGGTGATTATCTGAACTCTATTCCTCTGCCCGCCATGTTGACGGTATTCAAGGCGGCGGAATGGGATAACTATGGTTTGTTGACCGTCGACTCCTCGCTCATTTATTCGATTGTTGATGTCCTGCTGGGTGGCCGCCGAGGTACGGCGGCCATGCGTATTGAGGGGCGGCCATACACGACGATTGAAATTTCGCTGGTGGAGGAAATGGTGCACGTGGTGTTGGCGGATCTGAGTGCATCGTTCGAGCCACTCAGCCCGGTTAATTTTGTGTTCGACCGGTTGGAAACCAATCCCCGCTTCGCCACCATCGCCCGGCCCGCCAATGCCGCGGTACTCATTCGCCTGCGGATTGATATGGAAGACCGTGGCGGCCGGTTGGAGTTGCTACTGCCCTACGCCACCCTGGAGCCGATCCGCGAATTGCTGCTGCAGATGTTCATGGGCGAAAAATTTGGTCGCGATGCGATCTGGGAAAGTCATTTGGCAACTGAAATATGGTCCACCAATATTGAACTCGAAGCGGTGCTGGAAGAGCAGTTGCTGACGATCGGAGAGGTGATGAACCTCGAAGTGGGACAGACGATGATGCTGAATTCCACGGCCGATTCAACGGTGCAACTGAACTGCGGCGGCATATCCTTGCTGCAGGGTAAAATGGGGCGCGTCGGCGCCCATGTAGCGGTCAATGTGACCGATGGCTTGGCGAATGAGGGCGCTTGATGGAATTACCGTTGCATACCGATTTAATTCTCAACGGCGTGGTCGCCGTCCTGCTGTTGATTACTGTCATTTATTGCCTGATCCTCAATCGCCGGCTGACCGCCTTGCGCGGCAACCAGGACGAAATGCGCCAACTGTTGTCGCAGTTTACCCTGGCGACCCGCCAGGCGGAGGCGAGCGTCAGTGAATTGAAGGAAGCCAGCGATCAAATTGGCGTCGCCCTGGGTCAGCGCGTCACGGAGGCCAGGGCCTTGGCGGATGAACTGACATCGATAACCCAGTCGGGCAACAACCTGGCGGATCGGATTGAAAGAGGTCTCGTCGGCCGCGGCAGCCCCGAACGCTCCACGGCTACGGCTGAAGTGGGTTTGGGCGCGTCGGCGACTTTGTCGGAATCGGAACGGGAATTGGCGGAGATATTGCGACAGGCCCGCTAGTGGTCTTTCGATCCTCACGGATGGTGCCCATCCGTGAGGATCGAAAGACCACTAGACTCTAAAGAATCGTGGT
>JABJKO010000221.1 GCA_018660305.1 Rhodospirillaceae bacterium | reverse complement strand
TCGGCAATCCGCTGGAGACCACCATCGCCCTGTCCCATCTCATCTTCGAAGGCACGCTGGACCGCTATCCCGGACTCAAGATCTGCGCCGTGCATGGCGGCGGCTACCTGCCATCCTACGCCAACCGCTCGGACGCCGTGTGCCGGACATTCCCCGACCGGGTGGGTCCGTTGCCCAAGAAACCACCGACGTCCTACCTGAAGGACGGGCAACTGTTTTTCGACACCATCGTGTTCACCCCCGAGGCGCTGCGCCATCTGATTGCAGAGACCGGACCCGGCCAGATCATGGTGGGAACCGACTATCCCTACGGCTGGACCAGCACCGAGATCGATCTTGTGCTGAACACGCCTGATTTAAGTGACGACGACCGCATCGCCATCCTCGGCGGCACCGCCGCAAGGCTGCTGGGCATTGAGGGCTGAACTGAACCAGGATTAACCGGGCGACGCAGGTAATAGAAAAAAGAGGGAAAAATGGAAAAAACTCTACGCATGGAAAACCGCACGAAACGCTGGCGCGAACAGCGCTGGCTCTTGGATTCCGTCATCAAGACCGTTGGTCCGGAATGGGACCAGGGCCGCTTGGGCAGCAAGGGGGGCCGCGGCGGCTCCCAGGGGCTGGCATCCTTCCGGCGGGCCGGCGCGCGGATGAAAAAGTTCGACGATATCGGGCCCGAATTTGGCCGGGAAGGCCGCCGCCGCGAAGACATTGCCCGGCAATTCGAGGACCAGGGCCGTCTGGTCTCCGCGGCCGAGAATTATTTTATCGCCTCTCTGCTGTACGCATCAGCGCAGTGGTCCTACTTCGATATCAACGAAGAAGACCTTGAATGGGAACGGCGGATGATCGACACCTACGACAAATTCATCCAGTACGCCCCCCATCCGGTGGAACGGGTCGATATCCCCTTTCAGGATACCGCCCTCTCGGCATTCCTCCATCTGCCCGCGCCGGCCGGTGATACGCCGTTCCCCTGCATCCTGCATATTGGCGGCATGGATGGCAGCAAGGAAAACATGGTGGCCCTGCATGGGGATTCCGCGCTCACCCGCGGCATGGCGGTACTGGCCCTCGACGGCCCCGGCCAGGGCGAAACGCGCAACCGGGGGGTGACCATCTCGTCGGACAATTTTGCCGCGGCGGCAGAAGTGGCCGTGCAATGGCTGGCCGACCGGCCGGAGATCGATGCCGACCGTATCGTCATTCGCGGATCCAGCTTCGGGACCTATTACGGAACCGTCGCGGCCGCCGGACTGGGGGACAAAATAAAGGGTTATTGCGGGACCGGCGTGTGCCAGGAGCCGGGCTGTGACACCATATTCAACGCCGCCTCGCCAACTTTTAAAGTCCGCTTCATGTTCATGGCGGGCTATGAGGACGAGGACGCCTTCGACGAGTTCCGCCAGGAATTCGACCTCCGTAAGGTCGCCAAGGATATCACCGCCCCCTATATGATCGTCGCCGGTCAGGCCGATCAACTGTCGCCCATCCAGCACACCTATGACCTTTTCGACCTGATCGACGCCCCCAAGCGCTTGGTGGTCTATCAGGACGCCAACCACAGTATGGTCACTGCGTCATCGGGGGAGCTCGGCGAAAGCCGGGAAAGCCTGGTCTATGACTGGCTGCGCGACCGCGTCGACGGCAAACCGGTTACCTCCGAACGGGTTCTGGTTGACAGCCGCGGCACTATGAACGCGACGCCGTATTAGACAGACAGGGGCTTCGCGATTTTCGGCTGGCAGCTAGACCGCTACCCCGAACACACGACCCATTCGCGCGGATAGGCGTTGAGGCGCTCGCAACCGGTTTTGGTGACAACGACCGTTTCGCCAAACTGCAGCCCCATCTTTTCGTCGGGCGTGATGACGTTGGGCTGGATGGTAATGGCCATGTTTTCGCGGAAGGTGATGTCCGGATTTTCGTGGCGTTTGGTGGTGCGGGTCTGAATGATCGGCGGGGTCTGGCTGACGCCATGCAGCAAATCGTCATAGATCGAGTAGCCGCGCTGGTGGATCACCTCGGCCGCGTCCTCGATATCCGCCGTCGTGGCGCCGTCCTTGAGGGTTTCCTCGATGGCGAGATATCCCTCCACCGCCACGTCATGCAGCTTTTTCCAGGCATCGGTCGGCTGGCCGAAGGAGAAAGTACGGTGAATCTGGCCGCTATAGCCCCAATAGGCGCCGGAAATCTCCGTGATCAGGCAATCGCCTTCCTGCAGGACCCGGTTTGAATGGAATTGCGCCGGCACCGGGAAATGAGGATCGTCCATGGGCATGGCGGTCATGAAATGAATGCCCGCGGTGCCGCCCTCTTTCAGATAGACCGGCTCGATCAGATAGGGGATCTCCTCTTCGCGCATGCCCACGGTGAGACCTTCCGCGACCGCGGCGATGGACTTATCGGTCAGCTCCGACGCCTTCCGGAGGCGGGCGATTTCTTCCGGCCTTTTGATGGTTCGCATCATGCGAAACGCGCCGCTGGTGTCGCTGAAATGGGTGTCCGGGTGATCTTCCGTAAACCGCAGGTAATGGCGGTAGGGTATGGAGCCGACCAGCCCGACTTTTTTGCCGGACAGGCCGCGCTCGCCGAGAAGGCCGGACATGGTTGCCGCCGTATTCGCGCCCGCCCAGCGCAAATCCTCGATGACCGACAGCACGTGGCCCATGGGGACATGGTTGTATAGCTGCGTGATGACCAGCGGTTCGGCGCCAGCCTGGAACAGGATATATGTCTCGCGGCCCCCCGGCCAGTCGGTCAGCCAGTACACATCGGTGGAAAATTGCCCGGCGCCAAAAAACAGAAGGGCATCCAGCTCCTGGTCTTCCATCAAGGAAGCGACACGCTGGTGCCGGTCGGCCATTTCGGATTGGGAAAATCTTGGAAACTGGGGTGCATCTCGCATGGCAACCTCCCCGCCGCTTGCGGGCGGCATCTGTTTATTTGAGGCTCGACCGTAACCCAAAGGGCGCGGTGACGCTATGCGGGCACTCTGTCTTCAGGTTGTGAAAACCGACCAGCACTGCATCCTGTGCCTGGCGCAGTAGATTCGAAGAAGTGTCCCTGGGCATGGCGATCCTGTATTAGCTTTTTCTGCAGTTGGACCCGGTAGAGGCGGTGCTGATATTCACGTCTTTTGCATCTCCACCGATCGCGACAGCACCTTCACCGCTCGCGGTGACTACGTTACCTTTTACGTCGATAGAACCCGTTGTGTCGCCTGCATCCTGCGCAGGTGTTTTGCGTGATGGCGCGGTTTGGTTTTCTGCTTTCAAGTTTAATTTAACGCCCCATGCTTCAATCTTGAGGGCTATCCCGCGACGGTAGCGAAGCATCGCGAAAAGTACGATCGCCACGACGGCGATCAATAGGATGATATTAAAATCAATTTCTTCCATCCTGGACCCTCCTGTCCTGTTATGACGCTTCCAACCATTTCCGCACGGTCTCGGCGCGTGGGGATTCTATCTCGGTGAATATTTCGAGCGCGGCCTGCGCGAATGTCGCCGCTTCTGCAATTTGACCTAGCCTCTTCAAACTAATCGCAGAGCTAAACAGCGCAATGCCCTCGCCTTGGCGATCACCAATCTCACGCGCGATTGTCAGGTGTTGTTCGAAATATTCGATGGCCTTGTGCCCATCGCCGAGGGCGATCCAGGTATTGCCCAGATTGCCCAGCGCAGCGCCCTCGCCGTGGCGATCACCAATCTCACGCGCGATCGTCAAGTGTTGTTCGTAATAGCCGATGGCCTTGCGCACCTCGCCGAGGGCGGACCAGGCGACGCCCAGATTTCCCAGCGCATTGCCCTCGCCGCGGCGGGCACCGGTCTCGCGCGCAATCGTCAGGTGTTGTTCGTTATACTCGATGGCCTTGCGTACCTCGCCGAGATCAGTCCAGGCAGCGCCCAGATTGCCCAGCACACTGCCCTCACCGCGGCGGTCGCCGGTCTCGCGCGCGATCGTCAACTGTTGTTCGTAATAGCCGATGGCCTTGCGTACCTCGCCGAGGGCGGCCCAGGCATTGCCCAGATTGCCCAGCGCATTGGCCTCGCCAAGACGGTCGCCCATCTCGCGCGCAATCGTCAGGTGTTGTTCGTAATACTCGATGGCCTTGCGCCCATCGCCGAGGGCGGCCCAGGCAACGCCCAGATTGCCCAGCGAATTGCCCTCGCCGCGGCGGTCGCCGGTCTCGCGCGCGATCGTCAGATTTTGCTCGTAATACTCGATGGCCTTGCGTACCTCGCCGAGGGCGGCCCAGGCAACGCCCAGATTGCCCAGCGCATTGCCCTCGCCGAGGCGGTCGCTGGTCTCGCGCGTGATCGTCAGGTGTTGCTCGTAATACTCGATTGCCTTGCGCGCATTGCCGAGACGGGCCCAGGCAAGACCCAGATTACCAAGCGCAGTGCCTTCAACCTGAAGCTCGCCCACGGCCCTTGCCCCGGCAATCCCCGCCTCAAGCCAGGCAATGTTCTCCCGCGGATGCTGGCGGAGGCTCAGCACATAGACGCCTGCGTCGGTGTAGCCGAAACACAGGCGCGCCGCACCTCCGCCATCCTCCATATGCGCCACCGCCCAGTCATGGCCCGCCTGGATGTTCTCTCCCTCGAGGTCGTATAGCTTTAGCCCCTCCAGGACATCATCGTCGCCGTTCATGTAAAGACCGTCCGCCTCGGAGAGAATGCCAACGTAATGAACCGCATGGCGGGCTGATGCCTCATAGAGCAGGCCTGTGTAATCCCCCTCCTTCTCCTCAAGCCGTGCCATGTCCCGCATCAGGTCATGGAGCAGGTGACGACCCGTTTCAGAATCATATAGCGTCATCGCCCGATGCAGCAGGGCGTCCAGCCCGTCGCGCGCCTCTTCGTCCGTGCAGTCCCATACAGACGCCACCGCCCATCGGTCAAAATCACCGGCAAACACGGACAGCTTGCGCCAGTTCCGCACCAGGGGTGCATTGTCCCGCTCCAGCTGCGCAACGCTCAGACCCAGAACCTGCGCAACGTCCAGCTCGTATTCAGGAATCTTCAGGGCTGTGAAACGAGTCCGCTCATTTTCCAGCCGCGACAGATACTCGTCGATTGTCCAGGTCGGGTGCACCGCCAGAAACGTTCCCGCCACCCGCAGCGCCAGCGGCAGGAATCCGCAGGCCACAGCGATGCGGTCCAGATCGTCATCCGTAACCCGGTCCTCACCCGTAATCTCCCGCAGCAGCGTCCGCGCTTCCTCCGCCGACAGTTCGTCCAGCGGGTAGGCCTTCACGTTGGGCAGGACGATCGGCTGGCGCGAGGTAATGATCGCCGCAGACGGGAGCGGCGGAAGCAGGTTCCTTACCTGGTTGGCATCATGCGCATTGTCCAGCACCAACAGATACTTCCCGCCTGATAGCAGGTCACGGTAGGTAGCTGTCACGGTCTCTTCGTCATCGGGCAGGTGCGCCGTCGGGTGGACGCTCAGGATGACCCGCCCCATCACATCAACAGGAGAAGCCGGATTGTCGCCCGTACCGCCCAGCTCCAGCATCAGCTGGCCATCTGGGTAATGCTCCACAAGGTCATACGCGATATGCACCGCGAGCGCGCTCTTGCCGATCCCGCCGAGTCCGGCCAGCGCGGAGATAGACGCCGCACCGCCCGCCCCCGAAAGCTGATCCGTCAGCGCCGATATCTCATCATCACGACCGACAAAGTCTGACAAGTCAGGACCAAGCTGATGGGCGCGGGTGGGGTGATCCGGTTCTTGATTGCCGTCGCCGACATTAATTCGGGCATTGTCTCCCGTAACGACAATCGATTGATCGGCATTTCCGCCGATTGCTGCCGCACCAGCGCCGCCCGCAGCTGCGAGATTGCCCGGGAAAGCGATCCGTAACCCCTGAATTATCCGTTTCAGGAATGTCATAGTCCTGTACCACCCGCCCGAGAGGTTACGCCTGACGCCATCAAACCTTACCCGCTGCCGTCAATTCCTTACGGCACATCTCGCTGGCTCTCGTGATTATTAACATGGTGAGCGGAAAATACATTAAGAGTTTACACGTTCTAGTGAGCCGAGAAAGCAGTGACAAAGTTATCCGAGAATTAACGGGTTAATCTGGTTATGGCAGGATTTGAACCTGCGCAGTCTGCGCGCGGGCTACTCGCCCGTGCTCAACCTTCGGGCTAAAAACGCTCCACCAGAGCGTTTTCTTTACGCCCTCTGTCTTCAAGTTATGAGGAGGCTCGTAACAGCCGGAGATCCCACGTTCGAAGCCGGCCGTCTCAATCAGAAAAAAAGGGCCCCAAAAAGGGACCCTGTTTTTCTGGTTGCGGGGGCAGGGTTTGTTGAAGAGCATACAATTTCAAAGCACGTCTAGAATAGACCTCAGGCCGATCGAACTTTGGGGGCAAGATTAAGGGACATCAGATGCAAAGCATCACCATCAGGTGGATGATCTCGGACGAACGGTTGAATATACAACCACCAGCCCTCTTCCCTAGGTTATGACCACAAATGGCGCTGGGCTTGAATGCTGGACATCTTTTACAAAGTAATTTAGCAAGATCAGAGAAAACAAACTAACTATCAGGCGATTACAGGCATGTCAGAAACACTGAGTTCAAACTGGAGTTTGGACGGTGATGACTTCAAAGTTCTGGTTAATGACGAAGATCAGCACTCGATATGGCCTTCTGC
>JABJKO010000348.1 GCA_018660305.1 Rhodospirillaceae bacterium | reverse complement strand
GCCGGGAGGGGGAGAGGGCCGGGGCCGCTTAAATAAAGAGGAGGAGCAAAAATGCTCAGTATCAAGCGCCTGTCCAACGACGAAGCGAAGCTGATGATCGCCGCTTCCGAGAAGAAATCGGCCCGGATCGGGATCCCCATGTGCATCGCGATAACCGACGAATCCGGCAATCTGATCGAATTTTCGCGTATGGATGGCGGCAAGGTGTCCAGTATTTCCATAGCCGTCGACAAGGCTTTCACCGCCGCCGCGGCCAAGAACGCGACCTCGTTCTATAACGAGATGTGCCGCCCCGGCAGCCCGACTTTCGGTATCCATACGTCCAACCAGGGTCATTTCAGCATTATCGGCGGCGGCCTGCCGGTCAAATCCGGAACCGCCGTGGTCGGCGGCATCGGGGCAAGCTCCGGCACCCCGGCCCAGGACATCGAAGTGGCTCAGGCCGGGCTGGATGCCCTGGCGGCGCACTGGAAACGGGGAAAATCAGCCAGGAAGCGAAAGAAATAAATGCGTGTATTTGATTATGAAGGCGATGCCAGGCGCGCCATGGATGTGGTGCTCGACGGGGGCATCGCGATTATCCCGACCACAGTCGGCTATGTAATTCTGGGTGCGACCACCGACGCCATCAACCGGACCATCGAGGTCAAACAGCGCGGGCCGTCGAAACTCAACGCCGTGATCGGCTGTGCCGCCATGCACGCCGCGCTGCACAAGCTGAATGGCCACAACCGTGAAATCGTCCGCACCATCATCGACGGTTATGATCTGCCCATGGGCACGGTGGCACCCGCGGATCTGAACCATCCCATGCTCAAGGGGCTGGATGCGGGCGTTCTTGAACGGACGACGCTTGGCGGCACCCTGGCCATGCTGCTCAATGCGGGGCCTTTGTTGGACATCATGGCGCAGCTCAGTTTCGAGGCCGACAGGCTGGTGGTGGGCTCGTCCGCAAACCTGTCCCTGCGGGGCACCAAGTTCCGCGCCACGGATATTGAACCGGAAGTGCTCGACGCCGCCGATCTGGTGATTGATTACGGCCTCATGCGCTGGGCCAATTACGGAAAATCATCGACCATGATCAACGCCCATGATTTTACCGTGGTACGGCACGGCAGCTGTTTCGATCTGATTTCCGACGTGTTGAAGCGCCATTACAATATGGCGCTGGAGGTGCCGGAAGGCGCCTGATTAAACCGGCTTCTCCAGGACCCAGATGTCGCCGGTGACCGGCTCGCCATATTCATGGCGCAATGTCTCATCGGTCAGGGACACCGCGCGGAGGCCCGCCGCCCCGGTGAGAAGCTGGATGTAGCGGCGGCTATGAACATAGCGGCCTGATTCGGTCAGGCGGTACCCCCGCCCTTCATGGGCCTCAACCGAAAACGCGAAGAGCGATCCCTCCCCCATGATCCGCGCAACGCCCCGGAACACCGCGGAAAGTGCGCCGAAATAACCCAGCACATCTCCTGCCGTTACGACATCGTAATGAATATCGCTGTGGGTAAGGTGGCCGGTAATTTCGGATTCGGTCAGCGTATCGTATACGCCTCGGGCGCGTGCTTCGCGCAGCATCCCGCCCGACAGATCGACACCGTCCAGCCGGCTTGCGTGGTGTCGCAGCAATTGGCCGGACAGACCGGTACCGCATCCCAGATCGAGAACCGCCAGATCGCCGCTGGCCTCGCCGATGATTGGCTCGAGGGCCGCGAAAAGAAGCTGGGGGACCTGGTAATGAAGCTCCTTCACGAGTTGTTCGTCGAATTCCCCGGCAAAGCGATCAAACAGCCCGGCCACATAATCATCACCGGCCCGGCGCGGCGGTGGCCGGTCGCCCAGGGCCGCCAGCATATGCAGGGCTTCGGGCTCATCGGGTTCGAGCTCGAGATAGCGGCGGTACCAGATTATGGCCTGATCGTTGTCATCCTGCGCGGCATGGCACTCCGCCAGGCCCCACACGGCATCGGAACGGCCGGGAGCCAGCTTTACCGCCTTTTCATAACATTCGAGGGCCTGCTCATAGAGCGAGCGCCCATAGCACTGATCGGCGACCGCGCAAAGATCAGTTGCCTCGCGGTCGTCGGCATGGCCGGTCACCGACCGCGCCTCGGCCACCGCGCCCAGCGCCGCCGCTGTCCGGGCCCGGCCGCGCAACGCCGCCAGATGGACCGGGTTGCGGTCGAGGATCTGCCGATACAGCGTGTCCGCCGCAGCGAATGCCCCTTCTTCGCGCAGCCGCTCGGCCCGCGCGAAGCGTTGGGCTTCCATCGTCCGGGCCCGCCGGCTTAAGCGGTGCGCTGTCTGACTGATATTCTGTTCCCCCGCCTGCATAAGCTTAGTCTACACGCAGAGAAGCGCCGGTCCCCAGAACCAATCTTTAATTGCGGCCGCCGCGGCTTGGGCGCTGTGTACGGCTGGGCGTGCGGCCGGGTGTACGACGTCTTTGGCTGGAGGTCCGGGCATCCCCGTCGCGTCCATGCAGCCGGTTTTGCCGGCGGCACCATCGTGATCCCTTGCCCTTGCCCTTTCCGGGACAGGGTGTCGGGCGGATGGTCGCATTGGCGCTACGATCGAGATGCAGGACGGTCGGCGCGCTATAGGCAACAGCAGCCCCGAGCCCAAGCCGGGCCAGAGCCGCCCGTCGGGTCAGTTGGCGGGGCTTCTTTAGTGTTTCGTCGTCGTCCCGGTTCATCTCAAAAATTTGGTTTTCCATGGGAGACCCTTAGTCTAAGGCCCCATTCGTTAACGGAGCGCCAAAGCCAGGGCATGTTGGGGTCCTCCCACTAACCGGTGAAACAGCCGGGATTCCGGTAAAAACTGTCTCGCCACCGAACCCGCCGTTTTCTTTGGCTTGCCGGAAAATTATGAAAATGCAATCATCCGGCCCTTTTTTCGACCGGAGGTTCGACGGGGTCCGGCAATGCTGCCACTCCATATGCCGTTATCGGCCATCACCGCGGAACGGCGCGGTCGGTTCGACAATTCAAGCCCGCTCACCCGCTCCCTGACCCGCGGCGTGTGCCGTATGCTCACCGAGATCGGATACGGGCCTCTGACCGAGTTTCGCCTGCCCAATCGCCGCCGGTGCGATGTGATCGGTCTCGGCAGTGGCAACGACTTTATCATCGTCGAGGTCAAAAGCAGTGTCGCGGACTTCCGCGGCGACGCCAAATGGCCGGAATACGTCCCCTATTGCGATCAATTCTATTTCGCGGTTCCCGAGAGCTTTCCCGCCCATATTCTGCCGGAGGAGTGCGGTTTCATGGTGGCCGACAGCTATGGCGCGGCTATCCGACGCGAGGCGCCCGAACAACCGCTGGCGACCCTGCGCCGCCGCCGGCAGCTTCTGCGCTTTGCCCTGACCGCCAGTGAGCGGCTGAACCGCCTGTCCGACCCGCGCAGCTAAAAGACACGCGAGCCTTCCCAGGACCCGTCAGACTTGAAAAAAGCCACCCTTTTAGGTAGTCTTTAGAGGCGGTTGGCGACCGGTCTGGCTTCGTTGGGCCCGATCATACGGCGAGGAAGCCGCATGTTTAGAGTATTGTACGCCGCGTTGTTCGCGGTGATTGTTTCCACCGGTCTCTCACAGACAACCGCCTTCGCAAAAACAACCTACCTCACACCGGAAGGCACGGCGCGCATGCTGGCCGCCAAGGGCGTCAAAGCGCAGTGGAATACCGCGCGCAAAATTTGCACCGAGGCGGGGCTGACATCCGGATCCGATCCGTTTCTCCATTGTTTGGCGGAATATCAGATGCACAGCCTGCGGGCTCTGCGGACCCGCGCCAAAGCGCTCACCGAGACGGTGGCACGGCAATACGGGCTTTGTATCGACCGCCGGCGGTTTGAAATATCCCGCTGCCGGGAAATCTGACAGCCCGGCGGTCCTTCGGTCATTACGGCTATCGTTACGAAATCGCAATGAAAGGCGTAAGGCGACCAATGGTGTATCCCGCCAACCGCACGCAGCGGATCGCAACCCGCGGCGCAGGCGATTCAATTTAGCGGGATACGGCTCTAATTGGCCAGGCGTTCGATGGTCGCCGTCGTACTGTGGCCTTCTTCCAGATCGACCAGCAGGACAGAGCCGCCATAGGCCTGGACGATCTCCGCCCCCACCACCTGGTCGATGGTGTAGTCGGCGCCCTTGGCCAGGACATCCGGCTTAAGGGCCTCGATCAGCGCCACCGGCGTGTCTTCGCTGAAAATAATGACCAGATCGACGCTGGCCAGCGACGCCAGCACCGCCGCGCGGGACGCCTCGTTCTGCACCGGGCGGGTTTCCCCCTTCAGTCGACGAACCGATTCATCGCTGTTGAGACCAACGACCAGGCGGTCGCAGGCCGCCCGCGATTTGGACAACAGGGCGACGTGCCCGGGATGGATGAGATCAAAGCATCCGTTGGTAAAGCCTATCCGGTCGCCCCGCTTGCGCCAGGCGGCTATTCTGTCGAGCGCCGGCGTCAGGGCGAGAAACTTGCCCTCGCCCGGCAGAAGTAAATTCTGGCGATGAATGGCGTCGACGATATCGTCCGGATGGGCCACGGCGGTGCCGACTTTCCCGACGACGATACTAGCCGCCACGTTAGCGATCTGAGCCGCTTCCAGCAGCGGCACCCCGCCTGCCAGCGATGCGGCAAGGGTGGCGACCACGGTATCGCCGGCGCCGGATACATCGAAAACCTCGCGGGCTTCCGCCGGCAAATGATGCGTCTGATCCGCCGAGACCAGGGTCATTCCATCACCACTTCTGGTCACCAGCACATACTCGATGGCGCAGGTTTCCACGATATGGCGCCCTGCCGCGACGATTTCCTCATCGCTTTCGGCCGCCATGCCGCTGGCCACAATAAGCTCCTGACGATTGGGGGTGACCAGGAAGGCGCCGGCATAACGGCTATAGTCATTGCCTTTGGGGTCGACAACCACGGGACAACCGGCCTGACGCGCGCCATCGATCAGGGTCTTCAGGCTGTCGTCGGTCAGCACACCC
This sequence comes from Rhodospirillaceae bacterium, assembly GCA_018660305.1. Next base: position 4,183 of record JABJKO010000348.1, on the reverse strand, counting down.
TTGCCATAATCGGAAACCACCACGGCGCCGGCCGTTGCCAGCGCCTTGGCGACCCCGTTATCGACCTGCTGCGCAATTCTCGCATCGACGGAGATGTTTGATTCCCGGTCGACCCGCAGCAATTGCTGCACACCGGCGATAAAACGCTCCTTGATGGTGGTGCGCCGCTTGGGATCGGTGATCAATGATGCATTGACCGTCGGCAGCGCTTTCAGCAATTCACGGATCTCGTCGCGAGCGCCGTCATTGCCGACCACACTGACAAAGTTGACAGCGATACCCAGCGCATCCAGATTGCGCACCACATTGCCCGCACCGCCCAGCATGGCGGTTTCCTCGGTCACACGGCAGATGGGCACGGGGGCTTCCGGAGAGATGCGGGCCACCTCGCCATAGACGAAACGGTCGAGCATCACATCGCCGACGCACAGGACGCGCACCCCCTTCAGGGAGTCCATGTGAGCAGCCAGGGAAGAATGGTCGGTCATCAGCGTCACATCATCGGCCACAGGTCTGTTCCAGCACGTCGCACAGCATATGACCGATGATAATATGCATTTCCTGGATCCGCGCGGTCACATCCGACGGCACCACGATCAAGGGCTCCGCGAGACCCGCCAGGTTTCCGCCTCCCTTGCCGGCGAGCGCGGCCGCGGTCATGCCCATATCGCGCGCCGCCCTCAGCGCCATGAGCACATTGGGACTGGTGCCCGACGTGGAAAGACCGATGGCCACATCACCGGGACGCCCAAGGGCCCGGACCTGACACTCAAAGATCGTATCGAAGCCAAAATCATTGCCACCGGCGGTCAACAAGGACGAATCCGTGGTCAGGGCGATGGCCGCCAGCGGCGCCCGGTTCACCTTGTAGCGAACCACCAGTTCGGTCGCCAGATGCTGGGCATCGGCAGCACTGCCGCCGTTCCCGAAAAACATGATCTTGTTGCCCGTGGTGAGCGCCGTCTGGGCGACATCGCACAGCGCGTCAAAGGAATCGCGAACCGCGCCGCGGGTCGCGCGGGCGACCGCTTCATGTTCGTCAAACTCGTGATCAAAAAACGCGTTCAGATCCATGACCTATCCATGGAAGAATTTGACAATTTTCGCAAGCGGCAAACTCAGACGATCCACCGACGCGGGTTCAGAGGAACCGGCCCTGCCACGGGCGGAAATGCTTGCTCAGGGCCAGTCCCTGACGCTGGTAGGACGACCCGGATTCCGCGCCGTATAGCTGGTCCGGCACATCGGTCAGATGCTCGTATTTCAGCCGGCCCACCAGCTGCCCGTCCTCAATGATGAACGGCACGCCATAGGAACGGACTTCGAGAACCGCGCGCGTGCCCGATGCTCCCACATCGGCATGGCCAAAACCGGGATCGAAGAAACCCGCGTAATGGGCCCTGAATTCGCCGGTAAAGGCGTCATAGGGCACCATCTCGGCGGCATGATCCACCGGCACGGACACCGCCTCCTTGGAGGCCAGAATATAAAAATCGTCAGGATTCAATATGACGTTTTTCGCCTCGTTTCGGATGATGGGCTCCCAATATTCCACGGGGTCGTAATGACCGACCTTGTCCAGATCAATCAGCGGCGCATGGGGTTTCGCCTTGTACCCCACAAGGGGGGAGTCGCCGATGCCGGACAGGTCGACCGACAGGGGAACCCCGCGGAACAGGGTGTTGAGTTCCTGCTCCGTCAGATCTCGGTCGAGAACCGGGTCACTGCTCATCAGCCGCTTGAGTTCGGCCTCCCCCACATCGGGCGACCCCCGAATCAGCCGGAGCTGATTGAGCCGCGTCCCGGTACGGGCGATGACGCTGAATGTCCGCGGGAAAATCTCGGCATAGAGAGGCCCCTGATAGCCCCGTGTCACCACATCGAAATCCGGCGCCCCGTCGGTAATCAGCCTGGTGAACACATCGAGACGCCCGGTGGAGCTTTTCGGGTTGGCAACGCCCGACAGCGCCGGGCTGAGCGCCAGGGCCTCCAGCAGGGGCACGATATAGACACAGCCCCGTTCCAGCAGCGCTCCGTCGCTCAGATCGATGGTATGCAGACAGCAATCATCGATACGCTCCTGCACCGTACGCCCGGGGCCCGGCAGGAAGCTTGCCTGGAGGCGATACGCCACCGGCCCGAGCCGCAGATCGAGACTCGCCGGCTGGAGCTGTTCCGATGTGATTTGCTCCTCAGCCGCTATCTCACCGCTGCGGATGCAGGCGGCCAGCGATTGGTAAGGCAGGACGCCGGTCGATCGCGACGCTGCTTTCGGCTGATCTGTGAGGGTCTGTGCGTGTTCGGTCATCTTCGGGTCATCCAGCTATGACCGGCATTGTGGGGCGATTCCGGCCCAGAAAAAACGCTTTTCTATCCCCATTTTATGCACCGGCCTGACCCGGAAATCCAGCACACAACCCGTTGTTCTTAAAGTGAAATAATAGTTCTCCCCGACATTCAACTTATCCACAGGACCGGCCGGCGAATCAGTTGCGGCGGCACAGGGTCCTATTTCGCCGCCTCGGCCTCCATTGCCGCCACCATGTGAGCCTCAAGGTTCAGGAAATGCGCCTCCCAGCTCCAGCTTTTCTCGACGAAGGCGCGGGCGGCGGCTCCCATCGCGGTTGCCCGGGCAGGGTCGCTGAACAGGGACAGAATCGCCGCCGCCATCTCGTCCGGCGCATCGGCAAGAACCAGATGCTCGCCGGGCGCCGCCCCGATGCCTTCATTGGCGACGCGGGTGGCCACGATGGGTTTGGCCATGGCCATGAATTCAATCAGCTTGTTCTGCATGCCGGCACCGGCCTGGACCGGGTCGATGCAAATCGCCGCACGCGCGATGTGATCGGCGGGATCGACCACCTCGCCGGTTACGGAAATACCATCATGGCTGGCCAGGGCCAGCACTTCCGGCCGCGGCGACCGGCCGACGATGGCAAGGGTCGCGCGCGGTTCCCGCCGGCGGATCAGGGGCCAGACATGGGCGACAAACCAGGTGATGGCATGGACGTTGGTGTAGGTGCGCATCACACCGTTGAACACCAGGGAACAGGGCGCGGGCGCCACATCATCGCGCGGTTTGAAACGGTCGATATCGGTCCCGTGCGGGGCATGGACCACATTGTCGATCTCCGGCCAGCCACGATCGCGGCAGATCGATCTTATCTCCGCCTCGTCCTGGGCGCCGATCAGAACGGTCCGCGAAAAATCCCGCCAGATCCGGGCCTCGTAGCCCCGCACCAGCCGGCTTTCGACGCCATAGATAAGCCGTTCCCGCCAATTGCGGTAATGCGCCATCATCCGCCGCGTATTGAGGGATTGCGACAGCTGCATGGCAAGAAAAATGGGTTTATGGGATGCCGCGCCGCGCAGGGCCTCGGCGCTGCGGATGTAATAGCAATAGCCCAGATCCACCTGCTCCATACCGGCTCGGACGGCCCGGCGCTGCGCGCCATTGAGAAACCATCCCACCTGCAGCGGCAATCCTTTGATCAGGCCGAGGGCGACCCCCACGAGACGGCGCCCCAGACCGTGGGGGAACAACCGCACCTGCCGGCAGTGAGCGTCGAGCCAGGCACGTTGATCGGCGGTCATGGGTTCGGCGCTGTCCAGCGCATAGAGATCCACCTCATGGCCGCGCGCGGCGAGGAAGGCGATGAGATGAGCCATTGTCATCTGATCGGCGCGGGTCATGGGCAGCGGTGCGCGGGAATAAGCGATGGCGATGGAAAATTGCCGCTTCGCGGGCGGGACGTTCATGTCGCCCGGCAGGGCGATGCTTGCTGATGTGGAGGCCATTTCCGGAAGAACGACCGCCTAAAGACGCACGAGATCGACGATGGGCACGGCCCCATCCAGCGCCGCCTCCACCGCCGGCATGGGTTTACCGAGGATTATCAGCGCGGGCTGTGGCACATGGGCGACGTCTTCCACCAGCAGACGCGACAGATGCGGCAGACGCTCTTCGATGTAACGCAAATTCGCGCCAATGAGCGTGCGCCCCTTGAGATCGGGGTCGTGAATCTTGAGATCATAGCCCTTGCCGATGAGCGTCTCCGCCAGATCCACCAGCGGGCTTTCGCGCATGTCGTCGGTATCGCTCTTGAACGAAAGCCCCAGCAGCAGGACCGTATCGCCGGGGGCCAGCCGGTCCATCACCCGCCGCGCCAGAAAGGATTTATGG
>JABJKO010000134.1 GCA_018660305.1 Rhodospirillaceae bacterium | reverse complement strand
TTTTCCGGGAAAAGATGATCGGCGGAAAGATGTATCTCAAGCTCGCCAAACCGCTCGCTGAAGTCGATCTGCTCGTCGGGCGTCAGATGCTGGTCACGGAAAACCAGGATCAGATGCTTCAGAAACGCGTCGTGAATGGCCGCGAAGGCCGCATCATCCAGATTGGCGAGATCGACACCGATCACCTCAGCGCCCAGCACATCGGAAAGAGGGTTTATATCCATGGCGGTTACCTCCTGCGTTCTACGGCGATTATACCATGGCTATCCGCGGACGCGATCCCCATCGCCCCGCCGCCCCTCAATGCATTGCGGAGCCGCCGTCGACCACCAGGCTCTGGCCGGTCATGAAGTCGCTGTCGGGGGATGCAAGGAACACGCAGGCGCCCACCAGATCCTCGGGGGTCTCGACGCGCTTCAGCGCGCGGGTCGCAACGGTGCCGTCCATGGAGGACCCAAGATCGGTGGCCCGCTTCATGACATTTTCGCTGGCTGTCGATCCCGGTGCGATGGCGTTGACGCAGATATTGTCGCTGCCCAGTTCGCGGGCCAGTGATCGAGTTATCCCAACCACGGCGGCCTTGGACGCGTCATAATGGAGAAAATGCGTCGAGCCCTTAAAGGCCCGGCCGGACGAGATGCTGATGATCTTGCCGTAGTTGTTCTTGCGCATCTCGGGCACGGCGGCTTTTGCCATGAGCCACACGCCCTTGATATTGACGGCGCTGACCCGGTCCCACTCATCGACCGAAATGTCATCGAATTTCTTGCGCTCGACCTGGGTGAAGATGGCGGCGTTATTGACCAGGATATCCAGCCGGCCAAAGGCTTCAACGGTTTGCGCGACAGCGGCCTTGGCAGCCGCCTCGTCGGAGACATCGCACGGTGCGTCGATGGCATCACCGCCTTGTTGTTTGATGATGTCGACAATGGTCTGGCCGGAATCCAGATCGGAAATGGCGACCTTTGCGCCTTCCGCCGCCAGTCCTTTCGCGAAGGCAGCCCCTATTCCTTGGGCCGCACCGGTAACGAGTGCGACGCGTCCGTCAAGCCGTCCCATGTCAAACCTCCCTTATCCTTCGTGCGGTCGCCGGCGCCCGGCGTCCCTTCGCCCAGCGTACGCACCTCGGTGTTCATTTTCAAATCGCCACGCCGTTTTTGCGCGATGATTTCACCGGTCTGCCAGTAGTCACCCTTTACCGCGCGGAGCGCCATGGTCTCGAGATCCTCGTTCCATTCACCCATGTCATAGCCGTACCACGGGCGTTGCGGCTTGAGTTTGGGAAGTCCAAGCTCGTACCAGATTTCGGCGGCGCCCTCCATATACTGCCGTTTGGGCAGGGAGACCGGCGGGTAGGTTTCCTTCAGGGTGGCATCAATCAGCACCGCGGAATCATTGGAATCCTGCAGCGAGCGCGGCCCATGGCCTTCGTCCTTGTTCTTGAGGATTTCCACGTCGCGATGGGGCTTGCAGCGGTATGACATGGCCCAGAACACCGCGTTGGTGTCGTCGGGATCGATATCCTCGTTGACCGCGATGATCCATTTGCCCTCGGCCCGGCGCAGACTGGCGATGCCATAGAGCGCCCGCCATATTTCGGTGCGCGGCATGTCGCGGTCGACCACGGCGATGATCAATTTGTGAAGCGAGGTCAGCGGCTCATGGGTGCAGACATGCTTGATGCCCTTGATCCCGAGATGATCGCGCAAATGCTCGATCTGCGCGGCCTCGTAGGCCGGGCGCTTGATGGCCGAGGATTCAGACGGCGTCACCTGGCTGACCCAGGAGACCATGATGGCGTCCTTGCGGCGGGTGATGGCCGTGACATCCATGAAGCCGTTATATTCCTGAAGGTTCACATGGCCATGGGATTCACCGAACGGCGCTTCCGGCTCCAGCAGATCGGTGGAGATAAAGCCTTCGATGACGATCTCGGCCTCGGCCGGCACCATGATATCGACGGTCTTCGCCTTGACCACGTTGAGCGGCTTGCCGCACAGACCGCCGGAAATCTGGAATTCGTCGAATTTTTCCGGGACTTTCTGGACCGCGGTAAACGACACCACCGGCGGTGCGCCGATGACGATGGCACACGGCATGGGCTCGCCGCGTTTTTTCCATTCCTCCCAATGCATGTAGCCGCCGGTGCGCAGCTCGATGGACGGGTTGAAACCCACTCTGTTGGGCGCCTTCACCATGGAACGGTAATTGCCCATGTTCTGAATGCCCGTATTGGGATCCTTGGTGATGAAATGGGACGCGGCGAAATAGGGCGCGTTGTCCCAGCCCGGCGATGAAATGGGCACCGGAATCTGATCGACCCCATGGCCGTTCAGCAGATCCTCACCCTCATAAACCAGATCGTGGCACGGCGCTTCGTCGAACGGGACTTCAACGGGATCGATGGGATTGTTCAGCGCGTGGATCCAGGTTTCCTTGATCTCATCCAACTCGCAGCGCATGCCGAGCTTGTAGACCGCGCTGTTGGCTGCCAGCCCACCCACCAGAACCGGGATGTCGTACTTACGCCCCTTGGCGTCGGACACGTTGTTGAACAGCCAGGCCTTGCGGTCCTCTTCCTCGACACCGCCGCGATACTGCCAGCGCACCAGCGGGTGCATCTCGGTGTCCTTGTTGATCTCGCGATCGACCTCGAACAAAAGCCCTGCCTTGCGCAACTCCTCGATATGCTCATGCAGATCGACATAGCCGCGATCATCGGCAGTCTGGTCCTTGATCCTGGTCGCCATAGCTCACCCCTTTCTACACAAACCTTTATATAACAATATTTTATACAGTTTTTTTAATTCACAATATGAGAAAATATTGCTCCGTCGAGGCCCCCGTTTCTCTGGCCGGAAGCCCTTATCTCTTCATGGCCGCGCAGCATATGGAGGCCCCCGGAGCGAGTCAATACGCCCCCGTATGGTGGATACTCGAAAAAGGACAGGCTCGATCACCACGTTACGGGTGAAGGGGCATCACCCATAAAGGGTCGACGCGAACTGAGAAGTTGCCGTCGAAAAAAGTCCGACGTTCGGTGGCTGTCCAAAGGGAGTTGCGGCGTTGTGAGCGCTTTCCCAAATACGAATTCCCTCAGGCGGAAAAACCGGGATTTTTTCCGCCTTGCCAATTAATTTGTATATGAACCACTCATTAACTCTATTTCAAGTTGCTTAGATTATATTCCTATTTATGTAGATTAAATTCCTATACGGGTAATGGACAAAATCGGCATTCCGGAGAAACATCTAAATTGCATCACTGATTATCGACCTGACTCGACAAAACCCAGTGCATTTAATTCCATCGTCGAAAATGGTTGTTCTGCCCCCCTCCGCGAGGGGATTTCAGTCGCCTGACGGTCAATAACCCACCTGTAAGGGCCTGGCGTAGTAAGTGCCATTTCGGCGGCGTTTTGTTTCAAAGGTGTCTAATGAAATCCACCGAAATAGACTTTCGGGAAATCAAGGTGCTTCTGATCGATGATAGCCGTCATATGCGGCTGATCATCAAATCGATCCTGCTCGGGCTTGGCTGCAAACAAATTCGGGAAGCGGGGGACGCGGCAGTCGCCTTCAAGGAAATGCAGAGTTTCACGGCGAATTTGATCATTGTCGATTGGTTTATGGAGCCGCTCGACGGTTTGGAATTCGTGCGCCTTGTCCGAACCGCCGAAGACAGCCCCGACCCCTATATCCCGATCATTATGCTGTCGGGTTTTACCGAGTTTCAGCGGGTTGCGGAGGCACGGGACGCCGGTGTGAACGAGTTCCTCGCCAAGCCGGTCTCCGTGCAATTACTCGGCAGGCGAATTGAATCGATAATCAACAATCCACGGCAATTTATTCGTACAAAGAATTATTTTGGACCGTGTCGACGGCGTAACGATTATGGCCCGCCCCGCGGCAAGACCGAGCGTCGGGTCGCTGACGCAGAGGAAAAATCCGTCTTCGACATACCAATTGATTCAACGGATGCCTCCACAGAGGACCTGTAGGGTGAGCGGGGGCCGTCAGATTGGTCAACGCGCCAGCGGTACAGAAACCGGTGACACCGATCCAGCCATTTCCAGGGGTCTGGTCCGCTAAACAACTCACGGGTGCGCTCATGGGCCTATTGGCTCGGCGGCAGGTTCAGGAACGGATCGAGCGGGGTGTCGCGCCGGATTGCGTTTCTTGCGATTCCTGATTTCTGGTCTCCACCCGTGTCGCTTCGAGTGGGCGGCGTAAAGAAGCTGGCGTAATACCGGCCTTGAGGGCGGTCATCACGCCCACCGCTTCCCAGTAATTCTCAACTAAATGCAACTGACCCGGCGCCCAGGGGAGCGCCGCGAGATCGTTTTGCATAAGGTTATGGTTTTCGCGCACGGCGATGACCGGGATACCCTGTTCGAGCGCCGCCAGTGTCGGAAGCCCGATGCATTTGTCAGGAATGACCAGACAGGAGACGTCGGCAGCGGTAAAAATTCCCGTCTCACGCATGATTTCCGGGTCAGTAACGATCCGCGGGCTGCGGTGAAGCCCCTTCAGCATACATTGCAGGAAGGTGAGCGACGCGGCCTCGGCGGCAAGGCGCGGATCGACCAGTCCGAGGTCGAAATTCGCGACCGTGAAGTTCTCCAGCATGGGCGAGTGCGCCGCCGGGATGTCGTAGAGCAGTGACAAGGCGTGAGTCAGCATGGCCTCGACGCCGCCCCAGGGGTTGATCAACTCACCGCCGCTATGAAAATATTTCTCGTGGTATTCCTCATCGACCTCGATAACGGAGGCGATCGCCATCGCGTCATACGTGCCTTCATATTCCGCCAACACCGTGCAGACCCGTTCCAGCCCTTCCACGGCGCCGGCCGCCCGTCCCGATCCCGTCACTTCCCCTGCCATGCGCAGGGGAGGATCGAGCTTTACCACGACCGGACAATCCAACCCGTAGGTCGCCCGCGCGGCACTCACCGCGTTGACGGTATCATTGGCGAACATCTCGATCTCGTGATCGTCGATAATCACCAGCACCCGGTTCGAGCGGACTGGCTGCAATCCCACCGTCCCCATCAACAATCGTGTCAGGGTGCTCCCTTCCACATAGAAGGCGTTGTCCGGCATTTCGTTGAGGTCGGAGGCATTAACGACGTTGGGATGCAGGACCAACCTGTCGCAGGCCTCGGCGAGCACCCGCGCCGCCGGCGTTGCATCGCCAGCATGCCCGCCGATTTGGGCGTCAATCCCGGTTGGCACCATCAGGACGGCATTGAAAGCACCGGTGCGCTCCAATCTGCGCGGCACAAAGCGGAACAGGGATTCCGGCGTATCGGATCCCCGGAGGCCGGGCGTCTCCCGGAGGCCGGGTGCCTCCAGCAGGCCTAGCGCGCACTGGTAATGAACATCGTCGAGACGTGTGATCGCGAAGCGTACCGGGATGCCGCTGTCTCCGAGGCTGGATCTGACCGCATCGTCCATATGCGCGATCAGGTCCCGGTGTGCCAACGCGGCCGGAACGAGGATTTCCTTTTCTACCAGCTTCACGGATGTTTCCTTAAATTCGATCGATAAACCGGGCCGAGCATTCCCCGGCGCCGAACCATTCGACCGTAAAATGTTCCGCGACTTTGGGATCGAATGCCTTGCACGAAAACATGTTGATATAGACAGCGCCCATTTGATCGAGCGCGTGGATGACAATCGAACTGGTCAGAATGAACTGAACCGCCGACGTGCCCTGGGTATGGGGTGATGTCTGCTTGTCTTCCTCCGGAACACCCACATCGTCCCAGAAATGCAGCGCCTCACGCTTCATGTCGATAAGTTCGCACAGGCGCTCGAAATACGCGCTGATGCTCTCGCGGGTAAAGGTCGCGGGATTACACTTGTGCAAATCGAGAATTAATTCGACGCCGTATTTATCCATCACTGCTCCAGGGGTCCAGGCGGATCGCTGGTCTCCGGTAATCATGTTTGTGCGCGCCAATGCGGCATTGCGTCGATCATGTCAAATTGGGCGAAGGGTCAGTCATCCGGTTCGGAAATTTCCGGGAGAGAATTGCACCCGCTATCCTGTCAGTCAATCAAGGATCACGTGGGGCACAAAGCGGGCGTTCTTGCCGGTGACCAGTGTCGTATCCTCGCGGATACCGAGGCCCACAGCCTGGCTGGCAATCAGCCAGCAGCCGATAAGGGGGAAATTTCCATCGATGTCCGGCAGCGGGTGAAATGCCTGCACAATGTGGCCTTCGGCGCCATAGGGGCCTTCATTGTGAAGTTCTGTCTTACCATCGCGGACGATTTCAATGTTGGCCCCCTGTCGCGATAGCAGGGGCTTACGGACATAGGAATCGCCGATGGCCGACGCAGCGGGATCACCGTCGAAATAGGCGGGCAGCAGGTTCGGATGACCCTCGAACATCTCCCAAAGCAGGGGCAACAGCCCCTTGTTTGACAGGATAGCCCGCCACGGTGGCTCGATAAACCGCACGCCGCTGGCCGGTAAATTGAGACCGAACTCCTCTTCCATGATCCATTCCCATGGATAGAGCTTGAACAGGGAACTGATGACCCGGTCATCGAGATCGGTGAACTGGCTGTCCTCCCCCATGCCGATGTCCTCCATGGCAAGCACCAGGGGGGTCAGTCCTGCTTCCTTGGCACATTCCCCGATATAATCGAGAGTGCCCCTGTCGTCCTCGACATCCTGGTTGCTGGCCAGATGCAGTGGCCCTGTGATTCCAAGATGCGGAAACGACGCGACGATTTTTTCATGTATGTCATTGAACTGGTCGCAGCCCTCGGGAAGGAGATTTTCCTGAGTAGCCTCCTCGAGCCACTCCCACTGAAACACCGCTGATTCATAGAGGGTCGTCGGCGTGTCGGCGTTGTATTCGAGCAGCTTCGCCGGGCCATTACCGTCATAGGAGAAATCCATGCGCCCATACAGGTTCTTTTCCTGATTCTGCCAACTATCCGCAATATAGTCCCAGAAAAATTCCGCGATCCCAAGGCGGCGGAAGACCGTCTCATCTTCCATGGCCCGGGCCACGACCTGAAAACAAAGGCCCTCTATTTCCGTCGCGGGCCCCTCCAGATCCTCCTCGATTTCGCGCGGGGTGAACTGGTAGTAGGCGCTCTCATCCCAATAAGGGATGCCCACCCCTTCCTGAAACTCGAAATCGTGTTTGGCCGCGGCCGCAGCCAGGCCGGCGCGTGGTTTGACGGGAATTCGCTTCATGAAAAACTACAGGTCGCGGCGGAAATTCTTCAGGTGGCCGCGGATCCAAAGCGCCGACCGGAAGAGCCAAAGCCACCACGTCGGATGGTCGAGGTCTTGACCGATGGCCGGCTGGCGGCCGAACGGGCGACCTGGGTCCGGCCCGTCTTCGCACCTGCGCTCCTGTTATCGGCGGTTCGGTATGATTTAGGATCGCTGGCTGACCGGTAAAGCGGTTGCGAACCGCCCATACGGCGTCCGTTAAGCATCGAGCCCATCATGTACCCCATCATCAGGGGCATAAAGATCGAGCCGCCGGTTGAAGACCGGTAGGGCGCCTGCTCGCACCGCCCGGCACCGAAGTCGGCCTGGCAATCCTGAACCGATGTATATTTTGGCGCCACGGCGGTGTGCTGGCTCCGCGCCTCGGCCTGGCTCTTTTCGCAATCCTCGCGCAGCATACCGGGTTCGTTGATGCATTGCTGCAGGCTGTCGAAGATGGCGGTATCCACCGTCTGTTCCTCGCAGGCGGAAAGCGCGATGGCGCTTACGCCCATCAGAGTGGCGACCGAGATTGACTGCCAGCTTCTCATGGAAATTCCTCCAATTACGAATTCACGCCGAGGGAAACACGAAACCCAGACCCCTTAATTGGTCATACAGGCGGCATTAAGCAAGCCGCCTGTTAACGACGTCACACCAAGCCACAGCCCGCTGGCGGTCTCACCTTTTTCTATCCGCTCGGAAATTTTTGGTATGGGCAGACGAACGAGGAAAAAGATAGCGATCTGAACGACGAGGGCGATGAGGCCCCAGACAGCACAATCGACCAGGGAGTCCGAATTGGCGATGGCGCTGGCCAGCGGCAGGGAGAAACCGACAAGGCTGCCACCGAAGGCAAGCGATGCGGCCAAATTATTCTCTCTGATCAGTTTGATTTCGTCGTGCGGCGTTACCCACATATAGACGATCAGGTAAACCAGAGTCAGACCTACAGCTGTCGCCAGATAAGCGAAAAACCATGGTAACTCACCAAGAGAAATGCTGACTAATTCCAAAAGACCAATACTCCTGGGCAGTTCTGCTGAAGACCCGCGGACACTAACACAGTGCCTGATCTATCGATAGATTGAAGACGCGGTGATCGTACCGATCACTGACTAACCCTTCCGCAATCCGTTGAACAGCGCGAAAGTGCGCCTATGGGCCTGTTCGCTCGCTTCGGCTGAATAATGGTCCGCCCGTTCGGTGTGGGCGAAGGCGTGGCCTGAATCGTATTCGTGAATGGTGATATTGCCGTTGCCCGCCAGGGCGGCCTCGATTTGTTTCAGAAGCTCCAGCGGCACGTGTTCGTCGCTGGTACCCGCATGCAGGATGGTCGGGCAGGTGATTTTTTGTCCTTCGTCGAGAAATTCGTGGATCTGCGTGCCGTAATAGGCAACGGCCGCGTCTATATCAAGACGCGCCGCCGCCAGATAGGTCAACGTACCCCCGGTACAAAAACCGGTGACACCGATCTTTCCGTTGCACTCCGGCATAGCTTTAAGACGCGCGATAACGGCGGCGATATCATCGACAGCCTTGTCATGATCGATCAGCCCCCGGTACTGAAAACCTTTTTCGCGCTGCGCCGGATCGCGGAAATCGGCGACGAAACTGGGC
>JABJKO010000151.1 GCA_018660305.1 Rhodospirillaceae bacterium | reverse complement strand
TGCTGCATAATTACTGCGGCGAAACGCTGGGCCACCATCTGTCCTACCGCCTGCGTCTGGCGTTTTATCAGAAGCTCCAGAACCTGAATTTTTCCTTTCATGACAGCGTGCATACCGGAGAACTCATCACTCGGGGCATGCTCGATCTCGAAGGGGTCCGCTCATTCATGAATACCGGACCTCTGCGGGTTTTGCTGTTGGGCGTACTGATCGGGTTTGGTGCTTATCTGTTGCTCTCCATCGATCTGGCACTCGGTGCGCTCAGCCTCAGTTTCGTGCCGTTCGTCGCCTGGCGCTCCGCTTCCGCGCGTCTTCACCTGCGCGAATTGTGGTTCGCCCTGCAGGACAGGATGGGCGTACTCGGCCGGATCATGGATGAAAATTTGACCGGTATCCGCGTCGTTCGTGCCTTTGGCGCCGAGCCTTATGAGCTTGATAAGTACGATGTGGCGTCGGATCAGGCCTCGGCGCTGGCAGCCCATCGAATTCGCGTGCGGGTCTCGTCCACCACGGTGATGAACTTCGCCTTTTTTATCTCCATGGGGCTGGTGTTGTGGATGGGTGGGCAGGAGGTCATCGACGGCAAGATGACGGTCGGCACCCTGACCGAGTTCCTGACCTTTATGACAATCCTGCAGCAGCCGGTGCGTCAGCTTGGCATGGTGGTGAATTCCTTCGCCCGGGCGTCGACCTGCGGCGCGCGCCTGTTCGCGGTGCTGGATCTCGACCCGCCCATCTCCGATGCGCCCGACGCCAAGGCGCTGGAAGTCACCGACGGCACGCTGAAGTTCGAGGACGTTACCTTCTCTTATCGGGGCGAGGACGCGCCACCGGTCCTGAACGGTGTGTCGTTCGAGGTTCGGCGGGGGCGGACGCTCGGGATTGTCGGGCCGCCCGGCAGCGGCAAGTCGACCATCGCGCATCTGCTGCCGCGCTATTACGACATTGCCGATGGACGGATCACTATCGATGGCCAGGACATACGCGACGTGACGCTGGAATCGTTGCGTCATGCGGTGCGGGTGGTTCAGCAGGACCCGTTCCTGTTCACCTCCACCCTGGAGAATAACATCGCCTATGGCGATCCATGGGCCGATGACCCAGCCATTCAGGATGCCGCCGCCACGGCCCAGATCGATGGCTTTATCGATCAGTTGCCCGAACACTATAAGACGCTGGTGGGGGAACGCGGCGTGTCCCTGTCGGGGGGGCAGAAACAGCGCATCGCCATCGCCCGGACAGCCATCCTGCGCCCGGCGGTACTGGTGCTGGACGATTCCATGGCCGCCATCGATGCCGGCACCGAACAGCGCATTCGCGAAGAACTGCGGACCCATACGGAGAACTGCGCGACTCTCATCGTGTCACACCGCCTCGGCGCGCTGCGTCATGCCGATGAGATCATCTTTATCGAGGACGGTCGTATCGCCGAACGCGGTACCCATGACGAATTGATCTCACTCGACGGCAAGTACGCGGCGTTGTTCGCGCTTCAGACCCGCGATGGCAGTGAAGCCGCCATTCCGGATGTGGCTGGAGGAGGCGCCTGATGACCTCAGTGTCCCACGGGTCGAAAAGCCAAAACCCGGACAGCCGCCCGCCCCGTGCGGTGGTTGGCAGCACCATCGGCCGTGATGAGGAGATGTTCGGCGCGGCGTTCGACCGCAACGTCGTCGGCCGGTTTTTTTCCTATGTCCGCCCCTATCGCAAGCGGCTCTATGTGGCGATCCTCGCATTGCTGGTTTTTACCGGCGCACAGCTTGCTATCCCGCTGGTCATCCGCCATGCCATCGACAAGGCCATTGTCCCCGGCGGTGGCGATAGCGACCTGCTGGCGCTGGCGGTGGCGGTTTTCGCCGCCATCATCGTGGTCAATTACGCGGCAAATTTCATTCAGGACTGGCTGGTGGGCCGCACCGGCGAACAGGTAATTTTCGATCTGCGCCGCGCCATGTTCGCCCATTTGCAGTATGTCGCGCTCTCCTTCATGGACAAGACCGAGGTCGGGCGCATGATGTCGCGGCTGCAGGGCGATGTGTATGCGCTGCAGGAATTCCTCGAGAACTCGATCACCGCCTTTGGCGATCTGCTGCTGCTGTTTGGCATCGTCTTTATCATGCTGTGGCTCGATTGGGAGCTCGGGCTGCTCACCCTGTCCGTCGTGCCGACGCTATTCATTGTCCGCATGATCTGGCTGCCACGGGCCCGGCGCGCATTCCGGCGGGCCCGGGAAACCAACTCGTCCGCCAACGGGGCCCTGGCCGAAGGCATTCACGCAGTACGCACGGTGCAGGGCATGGGGCGCGAGGCGGTCAATTTCGAGCTCTATGGCGAAAAGGCCAACGAAAACCTGAAAGCCCACCTGCGCTCGGCCCAGTTCGCGCAGGTCATGGTGCCCATCGTCGATACCCTGACCGGAGCGGCGCTCGGAATTGTCGTGGTGGTCGGCGGCTCGCTGGTGCTCGAAAAATCCCTCGATATCGGGGTGATGGTCGCCTTTCTGTTCTATGTGCAGCGCTTCTTCGACCCGATCCGCTCGCTGACCATCCAGTACAGCGTGATGCAGCGCGCCATGGCGTCGGGCCAGCGTATCTTCGAAGTACTCGACGTTCCACTGGCCATCAATGACAAGCCGGATGCCATTGCACCCGATGATATAGAAGGCCGGATCGAGTTCCGCGATGTCACGTTCGGCTATGAAAAGAACCAGCCGGTACTGAAGAACGTCAGCTTTTCGGTTAAGCCGGGCGAGACGGTGGCGCTGGTCGGACCGACCGGATCAGGCAAGACCAGCACGACCGCGCTTCTGCATCGCTTCTACGATGTCTGGGATGGCGCCATTCTGATCGACGGTCACGATGTTCGCGATTATTCGGCGGCGGCGCTGGGCGACCATATTGCCATGGTGCTGCAGGATCCGTTCCTGTTTACCGGAACCATCTTCGACAATATTCGCTTCCGGACAACCAGCGCCACCCGCGAGGATGTGGAGCGGGCCGCCAAGGTGGTGGGCGCGCACGAATTCATCATGCAGTGGCCCGAGGGTTACGACAAAATTCTCGATCAGGGCGGTGGCAATCTATCGCTCGGCCAGCGTCAGCTCCTCAGTTTCGCGCGGGCGCTGGTGGCTGACGCGCGGATACTGGTTCTCGATGAGGCTACCGCCAATATCGATTCATATACCGAACGCCAGATCCAGATCGGGCTCAAGCGCCTGCTGCAGGGCCGCACCGGCATTGTCATCGCCCATCGGCTGGCTACCATCCGCGATGCCGACCGCATCGTGGTGCTGCAGGATGGGCGCATCGTGGAGACCGGCACCCATGACGAACTGGTCGACCGCAAGGGGCTTTACGCCCGACTATATGCGTTGAATTACACCTCGTTCGACGATTTGCCCGAGGATCTGATCCAGGCCGCCGTCGCCGAGACCGGCCGGTCCTGAAAAGCGGCTCGTCTACTTATCGGAATCCAGAAGTTCGATGACATTCCGGTCGGGGTCGTGAAAATAGGCGCTGCGCCCGGTAAAGGTGGCGTCGCCTTGGCGTATTTCGTCCTTAAAAACGTTGATGTCGTTTTCCTTCAGATAGACCAGCGCCCGGTCATATTCGTCTGAATCCACATAGAACGCCGTGTGGATATCATGGGAGTCACCGGGGTTCGGATCCACCGGGTTCTCGGAATAGGTCAGCACGAAGTAATCGTCCTGGCATTTGCAAAACACCATGTGGGGATTTTCGCGCACCAGATCGAAACCCAGCGTCTCGCAGTAAAATGCCTTGGATTTCTTCAGATCCTTCACCGGGATGGTGAAATGGGTGAGCCCCTTCATCTTGATCATGACAACCTCCGTTCTGTTTGACGGGAGTATATCAGTGAAGCCTGAAGGCCACCAAGGGCGCGCGAACCATTACCGCTCTCGATCACATTTTGCCGTGAATCTATGTATGACGGTGGACTCGTGACAATGTGATGCCTAGATTTCTGGCAATGGATGCAACTATTTTCGCCGCGCAAACCGGTTTGTTGAACCGTTGTCCCTTCTCTTCGGCCACGATGCGCCGATCATTTAGGCTGGCTTTGGCTTCGCTGAGCGTCGCTGTCGTGTTCGCCCTCTCTGCTTCCCAGGCTGTCCGGGCCGATAGTTCGGCGCCGTTCGGTTTGATTTGGGGCATGACGTTGGAGGCGGTGGAAGCCAAGGGGGCTGCGGTGCGGCCGCTTTTCACCGACGGGCCGGAGAAACGGGTGGTGGTCAAGAAACTACCCAAGATGCTCAACGATATGGATGAGGCGATCCTGACCTTCGGGCCAGACAACCAGTTGCGGCGGATCGAATCCCGCGGCAAGGATATTCGCCACGATGAGGATGGAGCCCAACTGAAGGCCCGTTACAAGGCGCTGTCGCGCGCGCTGTCGGGTAAGTATGGGAAGGGTGAAACGCATCACGACATATCGATTACATGGCGCAAGCCGACAGAATTTTTGATGGGCCTTTATCGGGGCGATTCTGTCTATTACACGACTTTCAAGGGCGAGGAAGTGGACGTGCGGCTGGAGATACGGGCCACGCGCCGCTTTGTCGGTCATTATCGTCTGATATTCGAGTACAGTGGCATCCAGGATTCAGGGGACAAATCGTCGAAGGAACGGGACATTCTATAGCATGACGGT
>JABJKO010000173.1 GCA_018660305.1 Rhodospirillaceae bacterium | reverse complement strand
CCGTTTCGGTCGCCGGCGTGCGCGATGTCTTTAACGAAGACGGCACCTGCAACGATGACAAGACCGAAGCCCGCATCCGCACCACCGCCACCCGCCTGACCGACTACCTCACGACTGGCAACGCCTGACGGATTATTTGAAGTCTACCTGACGAATGCGGCCCTCGGTGGCGGCCTCTCCTGTGCTCACTTGGGGGCCAGATACTTTTTCGAGACGGCGGCGCCCACTGTGTATTTCGGGTCCACAAAGTTGCCGAGGCGTACTCTGCCGCACTGGCTCAGCATCATGTAGGCGTCCCACTGATCAAAGCCGTGGTCGGCGACCATCCAGCGGATCAGCTCGCGATAGGCGATGCGGGTTGCGTCCTCCAGCGGGCGCGTGCTGCCGATGGCCATGATGAAGTCATCCGCTTCAAGGCGCGGCCATTCGATGTTCCAGCCCTTGATCAGGTCAACGGTAATAGTCGTCGTGGTCGCGTATTCCACCGCGACCCCACAGACCTCGCCATCGCCCTGGCAGGCGTGCGCATCGCCGATAAAGAGCCGCGCTCCGGGCGAGCGCACGGGCAGGTAGGTGATGGTACCCGGGCCCATATCGGGCAGGTCCATATTGCCGCCGTGGTTGTCAGGCGTCAGAGAGTTGATGCTGTCAATCTGGGGTGATAGCGACAGGGTGCCGATGTGTGGCCTGTACGGCAGGGTTACTCGGTCCGACCAGTAGACGTTCTCTTCATCCACCACGATCTTGCGCACCTTCTCGGGCAGCGGTTCATTGAGGGTCGCGGTGTAGTAGGTGCCGGTGAGTGCCCCGAATTCCGGGATCATGGCGCAGGTACCACGGGGCTGATCACCGCGCGGTACCATTTTCTCGATGTGCACAGCGATGGCGTCCCCTTTTTCCGCGCCTTTGATCATGATCGGGCCGCACTGCGGGTTCAGCCATGGTATCTCGAGCAATTCGGTCGGGCTGTCGGTCTCCGATTTAATCTTGCCGTCGAAGGCATCCGCCGTATCGACAACGACCTGATCGCCGGGCTCGATCTCCAGCACCGGATCGGAGTAGGGGCCAATGGTGTAGTGGTAGTCGCCTTGCTCCGCCTTGGTCAGCCGGTGGGTCTTGCCGGATGACCCGCCACCGACCCCAAGCTTGTACATGATCGAATCTGCCACCCAGTCATTCGGGTAGCTGCGCATTTCCATTTCCATCGGATTTCCCCCGGCGTGTGTTTCTCTGTTGGGAGTCAGTCTAGCGTGCTTGAGCGCTGGCACCAATGTGAACAGTGGAGCACTGGTGCCGGCAGCGGGGCGGTGTAAACTTGCCCGGTTGAGCCGCACTGGCGAGGCAGACTGAGGCAGTAAGTGGGGAGAGCATTATGGAACTGGGAATCACGATTCCGAATCTGGGGCCACTGGCCGAGCCGGACGCCATTCGGGCCATCGCCACACAGTCGGAGGATCTTGGCTTTCGGGCGATCGCCATTCCGGATCACATCGTGTTGCCGAAATCCTGGGACCAGCTTTACCCCTATTCGCCCAATGGCGTGACAGACCTCTTTGATGGTGGAGATTGCCTGGAACCCATTGCCCTGATGGCGACGCTTGCCTCCATGACCGAGCATTCCCGCCTGTTGACCGCGGTCATGGTCGTGCCCTATCGCCCTGCGGTGCTGACCGCGAAGTGGCTCGCAACCATTGACGTGATGTCGAAGGGGCGGGTGACGGTGGGCTGTGGCACTGGCTGGATGCGCGAGGAATTTGAGGCCGTCGATGCGCCACCATTTGATGAGCGGGGCAAGGTGACAGACGAGTACATCGCCGCATTCCGTGAGCTCTGGACCAACGAAGCACCAGAGTTTGATGGCGATTTCGTAAAATTCTCCAACATCTGGTTTCGCCCGCAGCCGGTGCAAAAACCCCATCCTCCTATCTGGATCGGGGGGGACAGCCCGCGCGCCATGCGGCGCACCGCCGAAATCGGCGATGGCTGGTTTCCCGTTGGTGTGGAGCCCAAGCGCCCGCTCAATACCGTTGCGCGATACTGCGCGGCGGCCGACAAAATTCGCGGCATGGCGGAGGCCGCAGGCCGTGATCCGTCGACTATCGATATGGCTTTCTGGGCGGTCTGGTACGATGACAACGCACGCGGGGTTATGACGGATGATGGCACGCGGCATATCTTGCTTGGTGAGCCCGACGACGTGGCGGCTGATATCACCGCTATGGGCGAGGCCGGTGTCAAAAGCATTGTGTTTAATTTTCAGCGGCCCACGCTGGCCGCGACGCTCGACGCTCAGGAAAAATTCGCGAAAGAAGTGATGCCGCTGGTTCAGGGGAAACTGCAATGACGGCTAGGCCCGGCCAACTGACAGCGGTACATGATGCGGCCATCGTCATAGATGGCCTTGTCATCTCCGACTGGTCGCGGCCCACCCTTGAGGCAATGGTGGCTGGGGGAATCACCGCAGCTAATTGCACTTGCGCGGTGTGGGAGGGGTTTGATGAAACGCTCGCCAATATCCGTGCTTGGCACGCTCGCATCGCGGCCAACGACGACCTGCTGATGCCGGTCACCGAAGCCGTGCATATTCACGAGGCGAAGGCCGCCGGCAAGGTTGGCATCATCCTCGGGTTTCAAAACACGGCGCCAGTGGGCGACGATCTCGCCAACGTGCGGCGGTTTCATGATCTCGGCGTCCGGGTCATGCAGCTCACCTACAACAACCGTAATCTCTCGGGCTGCGGCTGCATGGTCGGCGATGATACCGGCCTCACGGATTTTGGTCGCTCCTTGATCGACGCGATGAACGAGGCCGGCGTGTTGATCGACCTCTCCCATGTTGGCGCCCGTACGGCTGCGGATACACTGACCCATAGCGCCCGGCCGCCGGCCTATACCCATTGTTGTCCGGCGGCGTTGCTAGATCATCCCCGCAACAAAACCGATGACCAGCTGCGGGCCATGGCCGATGCCGGCGGGTTTATTGGTGTCGCCACTTATCCGCCTTTTCTGCCGACCGGTGAGAATACGACGCTCGATGACGGTGTAGCCGCGATGGAGCATGTAATTGACGTGGCCGGTGAGGCGGCTGTTGGTATTGGCACCGACTTCACCCAAGGCCAGGATGCCGCGTTTTTTGATTGGCTCTGCCGCGAGGGTGGCACGGGTGAGCGCATGTTCGAGCGCAAATGGCCGGTCTCGCCCATGCCGCGCGACATGGCGAGCCTGGCCGATTACCCCAACCTCACCCGCGCCATGCTGCGCCGGGGCTGGAAAGAGCCTCGCGTCCGCGCTGTGCTTGGCGAAAATTGGGCCCGGTTTCTGGCTGAAGCCTGGTGAATAGGGATGAGAGTATGGTGAATGCCCGATACATCCCCTGATACCCCAACGCCAGAGTCAGTGGTGCTGACCGGTAATTCGAAAATTAATTGTGGTTAACATGCGATAAGAGGGTGTAATTCCGTTCAAAATCCGCTATTTAACCCCCATGACGGATTTAGCAGATACACAGATTGAAGCAACGGACTTGGTTTTGGGCGCCGATAACGTGCCTGCAGCCAAGGAACGGCAGTGTCTCAAGTGCCGCGAAGAGTTTCCCAGCGAGTGGGCTGGTGAGCGGATTTGCAAACGGTGCAAGTCCTCCGGTAGCTGGCGCAACGGTAGCGCCTGACTTGGCGTAGCGGACGGTCGCACGTAAAGGGCTCGGTCAGGCCCCTCGGCGCACCGCCTGGACAGTGTTTTCGAGAGTTTCGAGAAAGCGTGAACGGTCTTTTTTTGTAAAAGACGGGTTGGCGCCGCTGATTTCGCCTGTCTCGCGCAGGTCGGATTTGAGCTCACGCATGGCCAGCGCCATACCGATGCTGTCGTCCGTAAATGATTTCCCCGTAGGTCCGAGCGCCCGGCCGCCCGCCGCGAGACAGCGCGCGGCAAGGGGAATATCGGCGGTAATCGCGATCCCCTGTGCGCCAATGTGCTCGGCGATCCAGTCGTCCGCCGCATCGGCGCCCTCCGCCACCACAACGAAATTGACCCCCGGGTGGGTGCTGTAACGCATTAAGGAGTTGGCGACCATGTGGACGGTGAGCCCGTGGCGCTCGGCCACGCGCATCACCTCGTCCTTTACCGGGCAGGCATCGGCGTCGACATAAATTTCCGGTAATGTCGCCGCAGGCCCGGTCACCGGCCCAGCCTTGTGTCGCCGGGCCCAGCTTTTTTCTGTCGTGGCAAAGCCTAGATCCCGTCGATCACGGCCTTGAACTGGGCCTGCTTCTCGATGTGCTGGTCGATTGTCGTCAGCCCGGCCATCATCGTGTTGACGCTGATATGGCTGGCGCCCTGACTCTTCCAGGTTGTCGTCCAGTCGACCCAGCTTTCTTCGGTTTTGTAGCTGGCACCGTAACCGTCGTCGTAATCGCCGACGTTGATCCAGCTCTCAATGCCGATGTCATCCATGCTGCGACCGGCGTCCGCCACGTAGCCGCGAAACTTGTCCATCTCCGCAATGCCGGCGTCGTTTGGCGGAAACAACGGAATCCAGCCGTCCGCCATCCTGGCGGCACGGCGGAGTGTCGCGTCGGCGTGGCCACCGATCCAGATCGGAATGGGGCGTTGTTTGGGCAACGGCAGCAGGCCGGCATCGGTGATGGTATCCCACTTGCCCTTGAAGGTGACCAGCGGCTTGGTCCAGAGCTCACGCAGCAGTTCGATCTGCTCCTCCGAGCGCTTGCCGCGGGTGCTGAAGTCCTGGCCGAGCGCTTCATATTCCACGTCGTTCCAGCCGACGCCGATTCCCATACGAAATCGCCCGCCCGAGAGGAAATCCAGCGTCGCCGCCTGCTTGGCAATCAAAGCCGTCTGGCGCTGAGGAGCGATGAGGATGCCGGTGACGAACTCGATACGTTTGGTGATGGCCGCCATCCATCCGTACATGACGAAGGGCTCCAAAAACGCATCGTCGCTGGAGTAGGGGCCCTTCAGGTCATGAGTCTTCGGGTTGGCCCCGACTACATGGTCAAATGCGAGAATGTGGTCAAAGCCGAGATCTTCCATGGCGACGGCGAAGGCGCGCGCGGCGCCGGGGTCATCACCTACTTCGATCTGGGGGTAAATGGCGCCAATGCGCATGATTGTCTCCTTGGGGTATGGGGGATCTGGGTCTGAATTGGTTTATCTATTTGCCAGCTTGACCAGCGTTGCGGCGAGCACTCGGGAACCGGCAGCGAGGTCCGCCGGCGTTGCGTTCTCAGCCTCATTGTGGCTGATGCCTTTTTCGCAGGGCACGAAGATCATGCCGGTCGGACAGAGGCCCGCGATATGCCCAGCGTCATGCCCGGCCCCGGAAGGCATGTCCATATGGGTTAAGCCAAGCTCGCTGGCGGAT
>JABJKO010000147.1 GCA_018660305.1 Rhodospirillaceae bacterium | reverse complement strand
GGCCGCAAATGCCTCTATGTCACCAAGGGCGAATGCGTCGCCATTGATGGCATGGTAGACGACGAAGCCCTGCCGCTCATCGAACGGCTGGCGCGCCATGTCTACCGGGCCCCGTTCCGCCACACGCATAAATGGCGGGTCGGCGATTTGCTCATGTGGGACAATTGCGCCGTCCAGCACCTCGCCACCTTCGACTACAAATGGCCCGACCACCGCCGCCTCATGTGGCGCATCACCGTCGGCAGCACCCCGACCCACTGACCGGTAATTTTGGCCATCGGCGGTTCGGTGTGAGCTCGGGAAAAGAACAGGCGCTGGATGTCCTAAACGCCACCAGAAGCAGACCCCGTTATTTTCATTTTAAACGCCCGGCTTTGAACCGGAACGAATACCGTGCAAATGGAAACGGCGGCCCGTTTATCGAACCGCCGCCTTCATAGGAAATTACTTTAATGATTTAAGCCGCCCGCCTACGCCGTGCAAAACCGAGCCCTACGAGGCCAAGGCCTAATACTGCCAGCGTTCCGGGTTCAGGAACATTTATCACCAACTGCGGATTATCAAATGTAAGTGTATCGATGATAACGTCCGCAAATCCATCGATTTCGATGCGGCGAATGTCACTTGCGCCAACGGTTAAAGTCTCAAAGGCCTGATTGTTGGGCTGAGTGCCTACTGCGCTTAGAGCCTGATCCAATAGAGTACCACCGGCGTCGAATGCTCTGATGGCGCCGTTCAACGTACTATCGCTTATATAGGTGAACGAAACGGATGTAACGAACGCCTCCGACACCTGATCGGCCGGGTCTACGAACGTGATGATTACACTATCATCAAAAGCAGGAGAGTTGATTATCCGGAGACCCTGGGTACCAGCCAGCAGGCCGGTAAGATTAGGGCCGCCGATAGTAGCATCTCCCGTAATATCGACGACTTCGGCGGGATTGGCACCTGAAGGCGCGAAGAAAGCGCCAAGATTGGTGAACTGGTTGGTGACCACATTACCTATGGTCAGTGAATTAAAATCGATCACCACGGCATTGGCAGGAGACACCGCCGACCACATCGTGACCATACCCAAAAACAGCGCAATCGCCCCGCTACGTATAGATGCAGGCATTCTCATTCTCCTCATTTTCAGCTCGAAGAACCTTTAACTGATTCCTCAGCGCCAATTATTGCACGGGAGGAAACCGCTCATGGTCACCACCTTCATTCTAAGTATGCAAGAACCATGCCAACTTTCATGATTTGTTTAATTTCAATGGCTTACCAACGAGGTTAATGTCGGCGATTGTGGAATTGTAAAGAGTCCCGACAGTTTTTAGGAATATATCCGAAAAGTTGTAAAATCTACCGACACCCAAATCTCACGGGCACGTGAGCGGTTGGAAAGCTTCAGGAAATGTCTCTTGTGGGTTAATCTAGGACGTTTCGATTAGTGTCCGCCCTCAGGCCGAAGGCGGACTTCGTGCGGATCATCTAACCCGCGCGGGCCACGATGTTCATCGGAAATCCCTTACCAAAATATCCATTTCGGCCGCGTTGTTTACGCCGTTATTCTCTGCGACAGTAAGAGACAATGAGGATTGGCGCCAACCGGCGGAAAATTTGAGGGAGAGTCAGATGAAATGCTATGTAACCGGTAATTCACCCTATGCCCGTAAAGTGCGTATTGCAGCCCATGAAACAGGCCTCGCGGACGAGGTAGAATGGGCCGTAATCACGCGGGAGCAACGGGCCGAAATGATTCCCGGTATCAACCCGCTGGGTAAGGTACCGGTGGCCATCCTGGAAGCCGGCGATATTCTGTACGATTCACCGGTGATTTGCGCCTACGTGGATTCTCTGAATAACGGCCCCAAGTTGATTCCCGAGACCGGCGCGGAGCGCTGGGCGGTGCTCACGCTGGAGGCCTTGGGAGACGGGCTTGGCGAAGCGGTGATCGCCGCGTCACAGGAAGACCAGAAGCCTGACGGTAAACGGTCTCAGGGCATCGTCGACCGCCAGGCCGGCAAGGCCACCAGCGCGCTCGCCACGCTGGATAAGGCGGCCGGTGGTTTTAACAACCCGCCGAAAATGGGGGAAATCGCCGTGGCCTGCGCCCTTGGCTATATGGAATTCCGCGACGTGGTGCCGGGCTGGCGGGAGATCTATCCGGCGCTGGGTGGCTGGTACACCGATATCCTGAAACGCCAATCCTTCGTCCTGACGGCACCGGATTGATCGGCGCCCGCGGCGAGCCAGACCATGCCGAAAGTCGGCTATGTGCTGCCGACCCGCGAATACATCATGACCGGACGGCCCGAGGCGGGGCCACTTTTCGATCTTGCCGCCCGGGCCGAGGCGCTGGGGTTTGATTCCGTCTGGGTCGGCGATTCCATCATCGCCCGGCCGCGTCACGAGGCCCTCACTCTGCTCGCGGCAATCGCCGTCCGGGCGCCCACCCTAACCATCGGCACCGCGGTGCTGCTGCCGGTGCTGCGCAACCCGGTGGTGCTCGCCCATCAGATCGCCACCCTGGATCAGATCAGCGAGGGACGGCTTATCATCGGCGTCGGCGTCGGGCCGGACACGCCCGGCGTGCGGGCGGAGCATGCCGCCGCCGGTGTGCCGTTCGAAAAACGCACCGGCGCCTTGCTCGAAGGGCTGCGGCTGTGCCGGGCGCTGTGGTCCGGCGAGGCGGTGGACTGGGACGGACGCTGGAATATGTCAGGCGCCGTCCTGGCGCCCGTGCCGCACCGGCCCGGCGGGCCGCCGCTATGGATGGGCGGCAGCGCCCCCCGTGTCCGTGAGCGGGCGGGCAGGATCTTTGATGGCTGGATTCCGGTTTCGCCCAACGCCGCCCAATGGGGCGAACACTGGGCGGAGATCAGGGATCACGCCAACGACGCTGGGCGCGATCCCGGCGCGCCGACCGGCGCCGTCTGTCTCAACCTTTCCATAGATGACGAACCAGCCGTGGCGAACCGGCAGCTGGATACCTATCTTGCCCAGTATTACGGGGTGCCCGACGGGACGGCTCCCCGCCAGACCCACGGCAGCTACGCCGGCCCCGCCGCCGGTGCCGCCGAGTGGCTCGACGGCTTTGCCCGCGCCGGCGTGGACCATTTCGTGCTCCGCTTCGCCGGCAACAACGAACGCCATCTGGAAACGGTCGCCTCCTTGAAGTCCGATCTCGGCTGGTAGGAAGACCGGGCCGGTTGGACTCAGCGCACCGCAACAAATACAATTTCAGTCAGGGCAATCACGGAACACAGGGAAAATCCATGGCACGCTTCGAGCCCCTATCACCGGATCAGATGACCGCAGAGCAAAAATCGGTCTGCGATGATCTCATAAAATCGCGCGGCAGCGTCAGGGGACCGTTCCCGGTGATGCTGCACAATCCCGGTCTGGCGTCCGCAGCCGAGAAGCTCGGCGGCTACGCCCGGTTCGACTCCCAGATAGAGCCAAGGCTGCTGGAATTCGCCGTCTCCGTGGTCAGCCGGTTCTGGGGGGCACATGTGGAATGGGTTTCGCATACCCGGCTGGCGCGGGAAGCCGGCATAGACCCGGCCATTCTGAAAGCGGTCGAAGAGGGCCGGCGTCCCGACTTCGTCAATGACGATGAGGCGGCCCTGTACGACTTCGTGACCTCGCTCCTCGAGACCTCGAAAGTCGATGATTCAACATACGCCAAATGCCTGGAGACCCTTGGCGAGCGCGGCATGATCGATCTGATGGCGGCGATCACCCACTACACGGTGGTCAGCTTCACGCTCAACGCCTTTCACGTACCGGTTCCCGATGGGATGGAGACACCTCCCTTCGGGCCGGGCCGCTAGGACAGGGATACAGACCATGGCCAGAATCGATCCCCTCAAGCCGGAAGACATGACCCCCGAACAGCGGCAAACCTATGACGAGGTCGCCGCGAAAGGCGGCCGCCTTGGCGGACCCAACGGCGTTTACATCCGGGTGCCGGAACTGTTCAAGCTGAACCAGGCGTTTGGCGATTATCTGCGCAATAACCATCTGAACGCCCGGCTGCGGCAGCTCGCGGCCATCGTCACCGTGCGCCGCTGGAACGGCGCCTATGCCTGGGGCGCGCAGGGCCGCGATGCCTTGAAAGCCGGCATTTCCGAGGAGATCGTCGAGGCCATCAACGCGCGACAGACGCCTGTCCTCGACGATGCCGACGATCAGCTGGTCTATGAGCTGGCCCTCGAGCTTTCCGACAAAGGCGCGCTTTCCGATGATTCATACGAAAAGGCCATTGCGCAGCTCGGATTAAACCAGCTGCTCGATCTTGTCGCGGCGGTCGGATTCTTCACGGCGGTCGCGCTGGCCGTCAATGTCTTCGAGGTTGCGCCCCGGCCGGAATTTCCGACGAGCCTGGCGCCCTGATCATGATTTGATCCTGGGTACGATGTCAGTTTTTCGGGGCGATGCGCTGTCTCCCCAGTTATTGGGCCACGGTTCCCTTTTGCAGGATTTCAGCCTTTGACGATTTCATCCGTCTTCGGCGGTTTCGGTCGCTCGTTAAAACATCCGATTTACCGCAGATACATGCTTGGCCATACGCTGGCGGCGGTGGGGCGCTGGATGAAACGGACGGCGGTGGGCTGGTTGACCTGGGAGCTGACCCAATCCACCAGTTGGCTGGGCATCGTCGCCTTCGCCGACCTGCTGCCCATGATGCTGGTGGTCATCCTGTCCGGCGCCATCGCCGACCGTGTCGGCCTGATGCGCATCGTCAGGATTAGCCAAATCCTGTCGGGGCTGAACGCCCTGCTGTTCGCGGCGCTGGTTTTTACCGATCTGATCACCATAGAAGCAGTGGTGGTGCTGTCAGTGTTCTTCGGCGCGGCGGAAGCGCTCAGCCAACCCGCCCGCATGGCCGCCATACACGGTATGGTGCCGCGCGAAGATATATCGGCGGCGATCGCGGTGGGCGGCGCCGCCTTCAACGTCAGCCGCATGCTCGGTCCGGCCATCGCCGGCGGACTGATCATCTGGGCCGGCACGGGAACGGTGATCGCAATCTGCGCGGCGATCTTTTTCATTTTCTATCTTCTGCTGCGCACCATCACCATCGCCGAGGTCGCCAGCGGCCAGGAACTTTCGCTTGAGCTGTTCGTCGATATCTGGCGCGGCATGCAATATGTCTGGGGTCATGACGGCATCCGGTTTCTGATCCTTCTCATGGTGGCGGTCAGCCTGTTCATCCGGCCGGTGATGGAACTCATGCCCGGCGTATCCGGTCAGGTCTTCGATGCCGGACCGGTGGGGCTGTCCTGGCTGCTGGGCGCCATCGGCTTTGGTGCATTGCTGTGCAGTCTGTGGCTTGCCCGGCGCGGCGAAATGGCGGGACTGACCCGGCTGACAATTCTTTCCATACTCGGCGGCGGTCTGGCGCTGATGCTGTCCATGGCCTTCGGTCAGATCTGGCTTGCGGTGGCGTTCCTCATAGTGGTGGGATGGTTCATGCTGTTGGGCAATGTGGCGGCGCAGAGCCTGATCCAGAATACGGTGGAGCCCCGTGTCCGGGCGCGGGTCCTGAGCCTGTTCATCGTCTTCGCCCACGGCCTGCCCGCGATCGGGGCGGTCATCATCGGCTGGATCGCGTCGTGGGCAGGTCTGCAGGTGACCATCGGGTGCGGCGGGTTGCTGCTGGCGATGGTCTGGCTGTGGGCGCGCCCGCGCACCGACAGAATGGCGAAAATTCTCGAACGCACCGACCCGCCCTGACCCAAATTCCGTTTCCGGATCAGCCTGGCGGTGACGCCTTCAGGCCTGAAACACCGGTAACGCCCCCTTGCACCCACCGGTAGAGCGCGATAACAAAGCGTCCCCCGCCGGCCATCGCGGCGGCCGTGTCGAAAGGCCTTTCTTCCATGACCGAGATCGCCGGTGCCATCGTGCCGATCTTCCTGCTGATCCTGCTGGGCTTCGCTTTCAAGCGCCTGGGGTTTCCCGGCGACGGGTTCTGGGGACCGGCCGAACGCATGGCCTATTACGTATTCCTGCCCGCCCTCATCATCCGCAATCTGGCCGCCGCCGATCTGTCGGTGCTGCCCATCGGCCGGTTCGGCCTGACCATCTTCGTGGTCGCCATCGCCATTTCCCTGGTGACCCTGGCGAGCCGTCCCCTGCTGCGCATCGACGGGTCCGGCTTCAGCTCGGTGCTGCAGGGCGCGGTGCGGATGAACTCCTATGTGGGGCTCGCCGTCGCCCAGGCCCTGTTCGGCGTCGAAGGTCTGGTGGTGGGCGCGTTCTTTATCGCCATCGCCATGCCGATCCTCAACGTGATCTGCATCGCCGGCCTGGCCGCCTTCGCAAGCTCCGGCAAGGCCGACTATTCCGGCGTCCCGAAACAAATCGTCCAGAACCCGATCATCGTGGGCTGTGCTATCGGCTGGCTTCTGAACGTGACCGCGCTGCCCATACCGGACGTGCTGAACTCGGTCCTTGTGATACTGGACCGTGCCACCCTGCCGGTGGCGCTGCTCTGTGTCGGCGCCGGGCTGATCCTCGGTCTGGGACGCGCCCGCATCGCCGCAGTGTTCGCCACCTGTTTTCTCAAGCTGCTGATCATGCCGGCCCTCGGCATCGGCGCCGCCTTGTTGTTGGGTGTGACCGGCGTGCCGTTCGCCGTCATTGCGCTGTTCACGGCCACACCGGCCTCGGCCACCTCCTACGTTCTGGCCAGCCAGATGGGCGGAGACGCGCCCCTGATGGCCGGTATCCTGACGGCAGAGACCATTCTGGCGGCGCTCACCATCCCGCCCATCCTGCTGTGGGCGACCACCTACGCCACATAGCGCTTTTAAAGCGGCGGCGAAGACTTGATAATAGGAAAACTGCACCATCCCTCTCCCCCACCCGGCCACCCAGCGACAGTATCCTGTGGGTGGCCGGGTGGGGGAGAGGGATGGTACTGACTGCAAATACGGAGTTATCTGATGTATTTCGACGCGGACAAGAACGATCACGGCCTGCCGTACAACCCCATCAAGGCGCTGACCGTGCCCCGGCCCATCGGCTGGATCAGCACCCTCAGCAAGGACGGTGTGGGTAATCTGGCGCCCTACAGCTATTTCAACGGGCTGTCCTACAACCCGCCCTTCGTCATGTTCTCCGGCGGCTCGCGCGAGGACGGCACCAAGAAGGATTCGGTGCTCAATGCCGAGGAAACCGGCGAGTTCGTGTTCAACATCGCGACCTGGGACAACAAGGACAAGATGAACGACACCAGTTGGATCGACGACCCCGATATCGACGAGATGGCCGAGACCGGCCTGACGCCGGCGCCGTCCACCAAGGTCAAACCGCCCCGGGTCGCGGAATCGCCGGCCCATTTCGAATGCGTCTATCACCAGACTGTCGTCCTGCCGGGCAACGCGCCCGAATCGGTCCACCACGTGGTGTTCGGCCGCGTGGTCGCGGTCCATATCGATGACAATTACATCACCGAGGACGGGCTGGTGGATACGCTGAAGATGAAAGTCATCGCCCGGCTGGGCTACAAGGACTACACCACGGTGGAATCCAAATTCTCCAT
>JABJKO010000214.1 GCA_018660305.1 Rhodospirillaceae bacterium | reverse complement strand
TTGTACCATTGACCTTTGATGCCGAAACATTGTCGAAATTGGAAGGGCTTGCCGGTGTGTCATTAGACGCAACTGTGAAGTTCGGTAAGGTAAGTTTTACCGAAGGTTTGCTGTTCACGCATAAAGGCATTAGCGGCCCGGTGATTTTGCAGATTTCGTCTTACTGGCGACCGGGCGATACCCTTACTATCGATCTCCTACCGGGTACGGATATATTCGACCATCTCAAGACAGCGCAGAAAAATGAGCCTCGCAAGGAAGTCCGCACCATACTGAGCAATCTGCTCCCAAGGGCTCTGGCGCACCGGCTGGCGGACTGGACCGGCTGCCAGGGGCGTCTGGCCGATACAACGGACAAATCCCTGCGCCGTCTCGCCGAGCACTGCAATGGCTGGCGCATCACCCCCAGCGGGTCGGAGGGAATGCGCACGGCGGAGGTCACCGTGGGCGGTGTGGACACAAAGGAATTATCGTCCCAAACCCTGGAATGCCGATCGGTCCCCGGGCTTTATTTCATCGGCGAGGCGGTGGATGTCACCGGACATCTCGGCGGCTTCAATTTCCAATGGGCCTGGGCATCGGGCCACGCCTGCGGCCAGGCGGTATGAGCTAAACACCCATGGCGCCGAGGACCATGCCTTGGATGGCAAGGCATCCCAGCCAGTGGCCGCCATCGATCAGTGTCAGCATGGGGCTGGACCGCTGCCAGGCATAGTTCACGGCCGTCGCGGTGATGGCGAAGCCGAACCAAACGAAAAGCCCGGTGATAAGGCCGCCTTGAAGATTAATCTGCTCGGCCCCGAGATGCCCCAGAATACCACCCAGCATGAACGCCATGATGAGCTGGCAAATGGCAGTGATGATCATGGGTTTCGCCATGCCGCCCGCCTTGAGTGCCTCCTCGGACTTGCCAGTCGCCACCATCCAGAATTTGCCCAGTGTCATGTAATAGGCGAAGCCAAAGAAAAACGCGCCGGCCGCCGCCGCAGCCACGGCCATGTAATTAACGCCAGCGAATTGCATGATCCTTTCCCCTTATGTGTCGCAATTTCCCGATTGTCGCCCCGGCCCTGAGCCGGGGTCTAGTCTTTTTATGCAACCGACGTTGGATCACGTCCGACACGACAGGTTTGCATGCAAATAAAAAAAGCCCGGGACACTCGCCCCGGGCTTTTCCGTTTTGTATCCGGTCAGACCGGTTATTCGAACACGGCCGGGAACTTCTTACGCACTTCCTCGGCCAGTTCGGGTGACGTCTGGGCCACCGCCGGGAAGGTATCGATACGCTCGTACGGGCGGCAGGCATTGATGACCACCCGCGTGTTGTAGAGCGTGTCCTCCCCATGCATGGGATCGAGCCGCGAGGACTGACACTGGTTGAGATGGATGATGTCCTTCTCGGGATCGGACCGCGTGCCCATGGCCCACACCACGTCGTGCAGATTGTGGGCTTCGATGTCCTCGTCCACCACCACGGTGTAGCGCCCGCAATAGGTGGCCGGATTGAGCTGGCTGGCCATCAGGCCGGCTTGCGTCGCATGGCCATAGAAGCGCTGCTTGATGGCAACCACCACGAAGGTCCGACCGGAGCCCGCCTCGTGATGCCACACACCGCGCACGTCCTGCACGCCGGCCTTCTCCAGACCTTCCATCAGGGTGACCGAGCGCGTGAAGCAGCGTTCGAACAGATGGCTGTGCGGCGGCTTCTGGCTCGCGGCGCAGGTCAGGATCGGGTTGGTGCGGTAATACACCTTCTTGATCTTGAAGATGGGATCCTGTTCCGCATCGCCGGCATAGTAACCGGTCCATTCGCCGAACGGGCCTTCGAGACGGGTCTCGTTGGGCACCTGCTCGCCTTCGATGACAATTTCGGAGCGCGCCGGGAACGGCAGGCCATTATCGCCCATGATCAGATCGATGGGCTTGCCTGCAAGACCGCCCTGGAACGCGAATTCGTCCACGTCGTCGGGGATGGTCATGCGCGCCGCCAGGAAGTGAGTGGGATCGACGCCCACCACCACGGTCATGGGGCACGGCTCGCCCTTGGCGAAGTACTTGGCGCGCTGGATGTTGCCCTGCTTGCCGTTGGAGGCCATCACGCCCAGGGTCTGGCCGTCATGCACCATACAGCGGTACGTCCCGGAATTGACCCGGCCATTATCGGGATCGCGGGTGATCACGCCACAGGCGGTGCCGATATAGCGCCCGCCATCGAGTTCGTGGTGGATGGGCACCGGGAGCAGCTTGGTGATGTCGAT
>JABJKO010000124.1 GCA_018660305.1 Rhodospirillaceae bacterium | reverse complement strand
GGGCCGGTTCCGTTTGATCGGAAAAGGTCCTAGAGCATTTTATCATTGTTTGGCAGGCCGACGGACAGGGCGCCGGAGGCGCCGGCCTGGACATCCCAGCTCATGGAGATGTGGTGGGAAACCGCATGCACGTCGCGCCACGCACGATTAACGGCATTATCGGCAGCAATGCCGCGGCCGCCCATGATGGGGTATATGCGGTCCACCGCCTGAACGCACAACTTCGCGCAATAGGCGTTGTCGCGACGATAGCGGGCGCGGGCCTCTATGGTTGGCAGGGTAGCGGATTTTCCGTCGGCGATGATCTCGTCGCGATTGCGTGCCATCAGCGCGTAGGCGGCCGCCAGCTCTGCCTCGGCCTCGGCAATTCGATATTGCACGCTCGACAGCTCGGCGAGCTTCGCGCCACCCACCGTGTTACGCCGGATCAACTGATCGATGGCGGTCTCGATGGCGCCCCGTGCCGCCCCGATGGCGGTCCCGATCAGATTAAAGGAAAACGTCGCACGCTGCGGTAGCTGATACAGATAGCCGGGATTGGCGGCGCTGCCGGGGGTCGGCCCGCCCCGCAAATCCATCATGGGGAGCAGCCGGTGGTCGGGGATAAACTGGTCTTCGATGAGGACAGTGTTGCTGCCCGTCCCGGCAAGCCCGGTGGTCCGCCAGGTGTCTTCGATGGTGCAGTCTTCCAACGGCAGGAGGGCAAAAACCGGGTCTTTTCCGTCGCCGCCATCCTCAGCATCGAGATCCATGGTGACGAAGATCCAACGGCAAAGATCGACGCCACTAGAAAACCCCCATCTGCCGGAAACCCGGACGCCGCCCTTCACCCTTTGAATATCGGGCCCAAAAGGCAGAAAAGAAGAGGCGACAGCGACGTTGGAATCCGCCCCCCACACCTCCTCCTGGGTCTCGGGAGAAAACATGCCCACCAGCCAGCCGTGACAGGCGATAACGCTGGCCACCCAGGCACTGGAGCCGCAGCCGGCGCCAAGTTCCACGGCAAGCTCCGTCTGGGTCCCGAAATCAAGCTCCAGACCGCCAAAGGCAGCCGGCTGCAGGACGCGATAGAAGCCGGCCTCGAGGAAGTCACCATGGGTTTCCTCAGGCAGCCGACGCAAGCGCTCCGTATCCTGTGCCCGCTCACGCAGGACCGGCACCATCGCCCGTGCCCGCTCCATAATGTCGTCCCGGGAGGTCATGTTCTCACAGCCTGACAAATTGTGAAAAGCCTGGCGGAAGGGGTGGGATTCGAACCCACGGCACCCATAAGGCACAACGGTTTTCGAGTTTGATGGCGGTGGTAGTGTAAGGTGTGATCCCGTCTCGTCCAGTACCGTTTAGTGCGGGTTTTGAAACCCGTTCGGGCTGTCCGGTGTCGCCCTGTATGGGTCAATACCAGCCCGTTCGTTTGCAAAAATGTTTGCAAATACGTCTTCGCAGTCACCCGCGATCGGCATCAATTCGGTCGGGAGAACGTTCATTTTAGCCACTGGACCTCGTCACGTCGCCTGAAGAATAATCGGCTGGTAATGAATGGAGATGCGCTTGACCCTTGAATACGCGCCCCATGGTCTGATCGGCGTCTTCACGCCGCAGGCCAACACCACGGTTGAACCTGAGATGCAGGTTTTGTTACCGCCGGGATTCGCCGCGATAAATGCCCGGCTGACCAGCCCCAAGGACACCATCGAAGATCGTCTGATCGATTACTACGACACCCTTGAAGACTCGCTGACGCAATTCGCCAACGCGCCCATCGAGGCGGTCGCGGTCGGGTGCACCGGGGCGTCCTATCTAGTGGGGCGGGAACGTGAGGCCGAACTGGTCGATCGCTGGAGCCGGGCTGCCGGCGTGCCGGCGATCACAACGGGTCTTGCGGTCGTCCATGCGCTTAATGCGCTAGGCGCCAAAAAAATTGGTTTCGTTTCCTGCTATCCGCCGGCCCTGACCGAAGCGAGCAATGGCTACTGGGCGAGTCATGGGTTCGAGATCGGCGAGATCGCCGGGTCGTTCAACGAAGATAGCGACTTTCACCCGATCTACAGCCTGCGTGCCGGCAACGCGTCGGAAGCGTTAGCGGAACTCCGCGGCTTTGAGCACGATGCGATCGTCATGCTGGGCACCGGTATGCCGACGCTCCAACCCATCGCCGATGTTGCCGGCGATGGCGGCCCTCCGGTGCTGTCCTGCATGCTGTGCCTCGCCTGGCGCTGCGTCCAACAAATCATCGGGCGCGAACCCTCGGCAGACACAGTGCTTTCGTGGAGTGGTGGCGATGGGTGGTCCCAACGGCTGGCCGCGCGCCGCGTCTGATCCGGACAGGTGAGCGGAAAACACTCTAGCTGTCGAAGGTGCCTGCCTCTTTGAGGATATTGAGATACGCCACGAATTTGTGGGATGCATCGCTAATCTTGCGATCGGATAGGGAACCGATGCGCACCTCAAGCGATAGTGGATCGCCCACCACGTCGAGAATGACCAGCTGACCACTGTCGAGATCGTCGGTCCATCCGGACTTTAGGGCACAGGAAAATCCGACCCCCGACAGGATCAACTCCCGCCGGATCAGCGTGTTCTGAGACTGTGTAATGGTGTTGTGCTCGGTAAACCCAACCTCGTCGAATACGCTGCGCAGCAGGTCTGCATATTGAGTACCTTTGACCGGGCCGATGAATGGATGATTGGCGAGATCGCGATAGCTCAACCGGCGGCGCGATGCGAGGGGATGGTCCGCCGCAGCGATGAAGGCCAGCCGCTGACAACCCAGAATTTCGGAGCGAATGCCTTTGACCTCGCCATGGCCGAGAAATAATCCCAGATCCACGTCGCGTTGACGGATCTTCTCAACCGCCTGATCGAGCGCTCCAATATTGGCGATAATCTCGATACCGGGATTGTCGCGGGCAAAGCTCGCCAGTGGCTTTGACAATAGATGGTTGCCGATAAACCGGTGCGCTGCGAAGGAAAGTACATTGTCCCTGACCGATTGAAGCGCGCGGATGTCCACCAGGGCCCGGTCGGATTGTGTCAGAATATCGCCAGCGTGGTCGTAAACCCGACGCCCAATATCAGTCAGCGCCGGTGCCTGCCCCCGTTGGCGTTCGAAGACCGGTTCGCGCAGATGGGTCTCCAATGCCCGGATATGCATGCTGACCGATGGTTGTGATATGCCCAGCACGGTCGCAGCGGCGCTGAATGAGCCGGTATCCACAACGTTCCTGAATACTTCGAGTTGTCGCAGCGTGACGGAAAGCAAAAATGCCTCATCAGGTTATCTGGTTAGTTATAGGTATATAGCTATAACACCTATAACGTAAAAAGCCATTGCGTCGGGGAATGAAGAGGGGAGAATTGAGGCAATCCGGCCCACCCCATTGACCGTACGTCTTTATTGAAACCGGAAAACCAGATGGGGCAAGCGTTGGCCGTGAACGGAGGCCGAGATGAAGTTCTCCTATACGCATCACATGCCCTATACCGGCGTCGGCAAGGCTGATCAGGATTGGCCGGTTCCGAACAAGCAGTTCGATACCGAGCTGGGCATGAAAATTTTCCGTGCCGGTATCGACAACAAGGTCTTCGCGGAGGAATGCGGGTTCGACTGGATCGGAAACAACGAGCATCACATGAGCCCTTACGGGCTGATGCCCAACCCCAATCTTATCGGTGCCTGTGTCGCCGAGCGCACCAGCAAGGCGATGATCCTGCAATCCGGCAACATCGTTCCCATCGTCAATCCCATCCGGGTCGCCGAAGAATATGCCATGCTCGACATGATTTCCGGCGGCAGACTGGTCGCCGGTTTCATGCGGGGTATTCCGCACGAATATATTGCCTATAACGTCGCGCCCAGCGAATCCTATGGACGGATGAACGAAGCCATAGAACTGATAAAAAAGGCGTGGACGGAACCGGAGCCCTTTGGCTGGGAGGGTGAGCACTATCAATACCGTGCTGTCTCCATCTGGCCCAAGCCAGCGCAGAAACCGCATCCGGAAATTGTCATGTCGGCCAGCAGCGACGCGTCTGCCAGGCTTGCCGCCGAACATAAGGCTACGATGGGGGTGCTGCGTATCCAGAGCTACGATACCGCGCACCGATCCATCGATGTTTATAAGGAACATGCCCGCGCCCATGGCTGGGAACCACGGAGTAGAAATATCATCCTTGCCATGAATTGCTCCATCGCACCCACCAAGGAAGAAGCGATGGAAACGCTGACCGGCGGCTATGATTATTTCTTCAACGTCCTCGGTGGCGGCATCCGAACCGCGCAAAAGCTGGTAGTGCAGAAGACCCGCTATTTCGGTGACAAGGAAGACGCCGAGCGTCAGATGGAAAAACTGCAATCGCACAAACAGCTCACGCTCGAGGAGCGGATGGAACGCGGGCTGGTGATGTGCGGGACACCCGATATGGCCATTGAACAGATAACCCGGCTCTATGAAGAGTTTGGTCACGGCATCACCAATCTGAGTATCAAGATTGGCAACGTGCCGGACGAAAAAGTTTATCAGACGCTGGAATTGCTGCGCGACGAGGTTATCCCCGCCGTGCGTCATTT
>JABJKO010000204.1 GCA_018660305.1 Rhodospirillaceae bacterium | reverse complement strand
TTTTTCAACGAATTCACCCTGCGCCTGCCAAAACCGGCGTCGTCGGTGGTTGAAAAGCTGGCCTGGGACGGGGTATTCGCCGGCGTGCCCGCCACCCGGCTTTATCCCGGGCGGGACGATTTGTCTGATCTGCTGATCGTCGCGGTTACGGAACAGAACACGAAGGCCCATATGGACCGGCTTTGCAGTGCGTTGGAGGCAGGTCTATGACCGGGGAATCAGAGGTTTACGGCAAGGCGGAAAATCGCGGGCTGCACATTGAGGAACCGCTGATCTTCGAACTGGACCGGGCCGGACGGTGCGG
The DNA here is from genome assembly GCA_018660305.1 of Rhodospirillaceae bacterium. The sequence goes on along the minus strand of JABJKO010000204.1, from coordinate 6,805 downwards.
TGTCGATCTGCCTGACCCCGGGCTCGAGGCCGATCGGCTCGGCGGGCTGCGGCGCGGTGGCAGGATCGGACTGCCGGGATTGTCGGAACCCCAGACCGTGCGCCACTTTACCCGCCTCAGCCAAAAGAACTACGCCATCGATGCGGGGATCTATCCACTTGGGTCCTGCACCATGAAACATAATCCGCGGCTTAATGAAGCGCTGGCCCGATTGCCCGGATGCGCGCAAATTCACCCGCTGCAGCCGGAATCCACAATCCAGGGCGCCCTGGCCCTGATGGATGCCGTGGCCCACTGGCTGAAGACCCTGACCGGCATGCCGGCCATCGCACTGTCGCCGGCGGCCGGCGCTCATGGCGAGTTATGCGGCACCATGATCATCCGGTCCGCCCTTCAGGCCCGTGGCGATGCAAGAAAGGTGGTGCTGGTTCCCGATTCCGCTCATGGCACCAACCCGGCAACCGCCGCCATGTGCGGTTATTCGGTGGAATCCATCCCGTCCAATGACCGGGGCCGGGTCGATATGGGGGCCTTGCACGCGCGGTTGGGCGACGATGTTGCCGCGTTCATGCTAACCAACCCGTCCACCTGCGGCCTGTTCGAGGACGAAATTCTTGAACAGGCACAGGCAGTCCATGATGCCGGGGCGTTTTTCTATTGTGATGGCGCCAATTTTAACGCCATCGCCGGCCGGGTGCGCCCGGGTGATCTCGGCATCGACTGCATGCACCTGAATTTGCACAAGACTTTTTCGACGCCTCACGGGGGCGGGGGGCCGGGTAGCGGCCCCGTTGTCCTGTCCGAGACCCTGGCACCGTTTGCGCCCATACCGTGGCTGGTGCATGGGCGGGATGGCTTCCAGTTGATCGAGACACCGGATGGCGAGTCAGCGCAGTCCATCGGACGCCTCAAGGCGTTCCACGGCCAGTTCGGCATGTTCGTCCGCGCCCTTGCCTATATGTTGAGCCATGGGGCGGATGGTCTGCGGCAGGCATCGGAGGACGCGGTGCTTTCGGCCAATTATGTGCGCGTAAAGCTGCAGGATGTCATGTCACTGCCCTATGACGGCCCGTGCATGCATGAAGTCCTGTTTGATGACGGGTTCCTGAAGGACACGGGTGTCACGACCCTTGATTTCGCAAAGGCCATGATCGATGCGGGTATTCATCCGATGACCATGTATTTCCCTCTGGTCGTCCATGGCGCCTTTCTGATCGAGCCCACCGAATCGGAATCGAAGCAGAGTCTGGATTTCTTCATAGAAACCATGCGCGGGCTCGTAGAAGAGGCGCTGGGCGGCGCCGTGGCGCCTTTTCAGGAGGCCCCCGTCAATGCGCCGCGCCGCCGGTTCGACGAGACCGAGGCGGCGCGCCATCCGGTCTTGCGGTGGCATCCCGAAGAAGAATCCGCACCGGGTGCGTCGCGGCAGACCGCATGAACGATCCTGACCCGGAGAAATCCGGTCACACCTTCCTGCCGGTTTCGAGCATCCTGCTTGTCGTGTTTCTGGCTCTCATCTGGGGCCTGAATTGGCCGGCAATCCGCGTCGCCGTCCTAGAGATATCGCCCTGGACGTTTCGGGCAATCTGTTTGACGGCGGGGGCCGCCACCTTATTTGCCCTGGCCCTCGCTAAAGGCGCCCGGTTGCGGGTACCCCGGGATGAAATCCTGCCTCTCATCGTGGTCGCGCTGCTCAACGTCGCCTGTTTTCATCTGTTTACAGCATTCGGTCTCACCATGGTCGAGGCTGGGCGCGGCGTCATCCTGACCTTTACCTTTCCTCTGTGGTCTGTCCTCATTGGCGCCCTGGTTTTTCGCGAAAGCCTGTCGCCGTCACGGCTGTGGGCTCTGATTTTCGGGTTGGCGGCCTTGGGGTTGTTGATCGGGCCGGATGCCCTGTCGCTGGGGGCTGCTCCCCTGGGCAGTTTGTTGTTTGTCGGTGCGGCGCTGGTCTGGGCGGTCGCCACCGTTATGATGAAACGCCGCACCTGGTCGCTGAATTCCGCTGAGTTCGCGGCCTGGCAGCTCGCCATTGGTGCCGTGCCTGTGGTTATCGGCGCACTGGTGATCGATAGCGCCCCGGATTTCGGCAACCTCAGTCCGCAGGGCTGGATTGCGCTACTCTATACCTCGGCCATTGCGGTGGCCTTCGGCCAGTGGCTCTGGTTTCGTATTCTTCACCTTCTGCCGGCGTCCATCGCATCCATCAGCACCCTGTCGATCCCCATTGTCGGGGTTTTTTCCAGCGCTCTGTTGCTAGGCGAACTGATCGGCTGGCGGGAGGGCGTGGCTCTTCTTCTTGTTCTCGCCGCGCTGTTTCTCGTGCTGGTCGGGCGGGATGGTTTTCTGGCCCTGAGACGGACGCTTCGCCAGCGCCGCTAAAATTCGTATCCCCGAGGAACCGGGGCGGGGGCCGCCGGCGGGGTTAATAATTAATCCTTTTGGATGGGTGGGAGAATCGTCCTTTTCCCGGGCCAGCCTTAAGGCCCGCGCCTGTCTTACCCCTTTAGTTCCGCCGCGATTTAACGGCCCTCTAACGACGTTCCTTCATGCTTGATCCAGGGATTTGGGCCCGGTGACTGGCTTGTTGAATAGAGATTATGATGTCATCCACTTTACTGGTTTGGCGAGAGGACAACATTTGGGTTTCCGAACCCGATTGGCGTTTTCGGCATCCCCTTGAATGGCTGTTTTCCAAGGCGTTTTCCGAACCCCAAGGCGCGCGCCGGGGCTCGCCAAAGCTTCTCAAAAACATTGATGCGCTTTCGGCCTTCGCCGGCCTGTCGATCACGAGCGTCCCCAACCGGGATCGCGACGCGTTTCGCGACATGCTCGATTATCTCGCGGCGGGCGGTGATCTTCACACCGAGTGGAGCACATAATCATCCAGCACTCGAGCAACGTTTGTTCTGGATATTCCTCCCCAAAATTCGTGTAGTGTTTGCTTGATAAACAAGCCTGCCGCTACGCCGGAATAGGAACTCAGGGGGGATTATGAGCGATCTGTCACTTGGTGAGCTTTCACTAACGAGGGTGGTCGAAACGGACGTTCCGCATTCGCTTGCGCGCGAGGTTTTCCCGGACTGGGATTTGCAGGCGGTGGAACCCCATCTGGACTGGCTGGTCCCGCGCCATTTTGTTCCCGAAGGGGAAATTCTGGCCCTTACGATCCAGAGTTTTCTCATAAAAACACCCCGCCACACGATCCTGGTGGATGCCTGCGGCGGCAATGACAAGCAGCGTGCGCGGCCGCAATTTCATCAGAAGAAGTTGCCCTGGCTCGACACCCTGGCTGCCGCCGGAGCCACGCCGGAGGACATTGATTTTGTTCTGTGCACGCACATGCATGTGGATCATGTGGGCTGGAATACCAAGCTGGAAAACGGTCGGTGGGTGCCGACGTTTCCTAATGCCCGCTACATTTTCGCGCGCGAGGAGTATGAGCATTGGAAAAATCTCGCCGCCGAGACCGGGCTGCCACGGACAGGCAATTACTTTGATGACAGTGTGCTGCCCATCGTCGAAGCGAACCGTGCCATCCTGGTGGAGACCGATCACGGTATCGAGGACGGCGTTTGGCTCGACCCTTTGCCGGGGCATTCACCGGGTGCTGTCGGGCTGCATTTGAAGTCCGGGGACGGCGAGGCGGTTCTGTGCGGCGATATGATGCATCACATGATCCAGTGTCAGTTTCCCGACTGGAGCACCAATTTCTGTACCGATCAGGCGGGGGCGCGGGCGACAAGACGGGCGTTTCTGGAAAACTATGCGGATACCGATGTGCTGATTTATCCGGCGCACTTTCCGGCCCCCACCGGCGGACGCATCGAAAGCGCTGCCGACTCGTTTAAATTCCGCTATGTGGGTGAATGACGAGCTTAGTGCAGCTTTTGCGGCAATTCGGCAATGGCCTTGTCGATCAGACCGGTGATGCCGGCTGACTCGCGCTTGCTGGCAAGCAGATTGCGGGTGGCGGCAATGGCCACATCGACCGCCGTATTGCGTACCGCCTGCAGCGCGTCGGCTTCGGCCTGGGCTATCTTATCGACCGCCAGCTGTTCGCGCCGTTTGACCGCCTCTTCGAGAGCGGTCTTGGCATTTGCACTGGCCCGTTCCGCCTCGGCCCGGGCGCTCGCCAGCAACTCGTCGATTTCCTTGGCCGCGTCCCGCTGCTTGCGCTGATATTCCGCAAGCAGGTGCTGGGCCTCTTCGCGCAGATGAGCTGCCTCGTCGAGGCTGGTGCGAATGCGTTGGGCCCGTGTGTCGAGACTGCCAACCGCCGCCCGATAGGACGGCTTGGCGATCACGAGCACAAGGATGATAAAGCCAATGGCGACCCAGAATTCAGGCGTTTGCACGGCACCCATCAGCGGCTCTCCGACAGGACGGATTTTACCGCCGCTTCCGCTTCGGCCTCGGAGACGTCGGAGCCGCTCAGCCGCAAGGCGGCCGCCTGCGCGGCATCGGCGGAAACCGACAGAATATTGCCCAGGGCCTCGTCTCGCGCGGCGTCGATCCGGGCTTCCGCTTCACTTGTCTGCTGCGACAGCTTTGCGGCCAGCGCCGTTTGCCGCTCATTGGCTTCGGCATCCATGCGCTCGGACGCGTCCCGCAATATGGTCTGGGCCTGCGCGCGACCGTCGGCGATGGTCTTCTCATACGCTTCAAGAACCTCCGCCGCGTCATTGCGAAGCTTTTCGGCCTTCTCCAGATCATCATCGATCCGTTCCTGGCGGTCCTGCAGCACATCGGCAATTTTCGGGATCACCACCTTCGCCATAATGAAATAGAGGGCAATAAAGGTAATCGTCAGCCAGATGAGCTGCGGCACAAAGGTGCTTGCGTCAAGTTGCGGCATGGTTCTCCGTCGTCCCGGTTAGGGGTTCTGCTCGGAATAACGTCAGAAGACGAAGAGCAAGAGAAGCGCGACGACCAGGGCGTAGAGCGCGATGGCCTCGACCAGCGCAAAGCCGATCCAGGTCATGGCGGTCACATTGCTGGCAGCCGCCGGATTGCGCGCGACCGATGAAATGAACGCGGCAAAAATGTTGCCGATACCGATGCCGGCGCCGATAACGCCGATCGCGGCAAGGCCCGCGCCGATAAGTTTTGCTGCAGCAGCTTCCATAAGAGATATCCTTTCTTTCTTTGGCTTAACTTCGGTGCCCTAGTGAAGATGCAGGGCGTCGTTGATGTAGAAACAGGTCAAAATCGTGAAGACATAGGCCTGCAGGAAGGCGATCAGCAGCTCGAGGCCGGTCAGCGCCACCACAAAGGCCAGAGGCAGAATGCCGCCCACGATTCCCAGACTGACGACGAAACCCGCGAATACCTTCAGCATGGTGTGGCCGGCCGTTAAATTGGCAAACAGCCGAACCGCCAGGCTAATGGGGCGGGAGAGATAAGAGATAATTTCGATGGGGATCATCAGGGGCCACAGCACGACGGAAACGCCGGGCGGCACGAAGAAGCTGAAGAAATGAAACCCGTGCTTCACGAAGCCCAGAACCGTCACCCCGATAAACACCGCGGCGGCCATGGCGAAGGTCACGATGATGTGGCTTGTGAAGGTAAAGCTGTAGGGGATCATCCCCAGCATGTTGCCGAACAGGATGAACATGAAAAGCGTGAAGACAAAGGGAAAGTACTTTCGTCCCTCGTTGCCGACCGTGTCGCGCAGCAAATTGGCGACGAACTCGTAGGAGAGTTCGGCCATGGATTGCCAGCGACCCGGCACCAGCGCGCGCTTCCTCATGCCGAACACCAGGAAACTGGCGATCAGAATGACGGCAAGCGACATAAAAAATGCGGAATTCGTAAAAGAAACGTCCGAGCCGCCCATCTGAAGCGGTACCAGCGTCTTGATTTCGAACTGCGCGAGCGGGCCGTGACCTTCCGCTGCCAATTGTCCCTCTCTACCAACTAGGGCGACGGATCAGAACCGGTACTGTCCTTGTCGTCGCTTTGCGTTTTGCGCTTATCCTGTCGGTAACCGACGGTCTGACCAAGACCGGCCGCGGCACGATAAACCCCCATAAATCCCGCCGCTGAGCCCAGAAAGAAAAACAAGAGCATCAACCACGGTTTTGTTCCGAGCCAGAGATCGAGAAAGTACCCGATAGCCACCCCGATAACCAGCGCCGAGACCATTTCGACACCCAGCCGCATGGCGAACCCCAGTCCGCTGCGGCTGTTGCTTCCGGGTGACCCTTTGTCGGCCTCCTTGTGGGCGGCTTGGCGTGCCTGTTGTAACCGGGCGTCCAGATCCCGCAAATCGGCGGGTTTCTTATCCTCGGTCATTGCCAGTCACGCAAGCTCGGCTCCTATACAGCCTGGATCCTGCACCGGAAAGCGGGGGCAAGATAGGGGCTGCCCCAGACCCTGTCAAGGTTCAATAAAAACCCCTTAACCCATTGTAAACAAATTAAAAAACGTTTGTATCCCGCGGCCCGTCAGGCAGATTCCCGTAGGTCTTCCGCGGCCTGCAAATCTACCGAGACCAGTTGCGATACGCCGCGCTCGCTCATGGTGACGCCAAACAGCCGGTCCACCCGCGCCATGGTCAATCGGTGATGGGTGACAACCAGGAATCGCGTGCCGGTTTTTTCGGCGATTTCCGAAATCAGTTGGCAGAAACGCTCAACATTGGCGTCATCCAGTGGCGCATCGACCTCATCGAGGACACAGATCGGCGCGGGATTGGTCAGGAACACACCAAACAGCAGCGCCAGTGCGGTCAACGCCTGTTCGCCGCCGGACAGCAGCGACATGGATTGCAGTTTTTTGCCGGGCGGGCTCGCCATGA
>JABJKO010000203.1 GCA_018660305.1 Rhodospirillaceae bacterium | reverse complement strand
CCTTGAGGCGGCGGGCCGCTATGAAATGAAGGCGGGTGAAGGCTTCTATCTCGACAAGGCGGGCGGCGGCGGTTTCGGTGATCCGAAAAAACGCGATCCCGACGCCATCAAGCGCGATATCGCCGAAGGCTATGTGACGCCGGAAGGTGCCAAGCGGGATTACGGTTTCGAGGGATAGAACTTCTCTTCGCAACGTACAAAAAAAGGCCGGGAAATTTCCCGGCCTTTTCCTGTTACGCGTCGTGGCGGCTATTTCTTTCTTTTATGCACTTTCTTGCCGAAGATATACGTGCGGGCTTTGGCGATAGCCGCAGGGGACATGGTCTTCATGGCTGAGACGATTGTACTCTGAATTTTAGCGCCCTTTACGGGGATCACCGGAAGGTTACGCTTCTTGGCATCGGCCTGGAATTTGGCGTCTGTAACCGTATTCCAGAAAGCCGAACGCATGGGTCCGATCAGCGACGATGGAACGCCGGGCGGGAAGACCAGGCCACGGCCGATGATGGAGGCCGTGGACAGCATGGCGGCGGCCGCCTTGTCGTCCTCGTTCGTTGCCAGCTCGTGCAAAAGCGGCAGGTTCGGCAGATCTTTTTCTTTGGAAAAACCGACCTGGGCCAGCTTGACGACGAAGTTTTTGGCAGGTTTATCGAACCATTGCGGCCGGTTCGCCTTCCAGGAAACCCAGCTATTTGTCATGCCGAATGTCTCGCCCCGTTCCACCGACAGGGACGTTCCCGCAGACCCTTTGTAGCCGGTCACGATCTTGAACTTGGTACCCAGGACACCGTTCATCATGGCGGGCACCAGATAGGTCGGTGACCCTGTGCCGGTTGAGGCAACAATAATCTCCTTCTTCTTCAGATCCGCGAGCGACCGGATGCCGGTGTCGCGGCGGACGACCATGATCTGGTTCGCGCCGAAAACAACGCCCAGCCAGGTGAAATCAGTGGTCTTGTATCTGACCTTCTTGGGCCGAAGCAATTCGGAGACCACCGACATCTCCGGAGGCATCAGGAGATTGTGCCCGTTCTTGGGCATGACTTTGGCGGCATAGTTCGTGGCTTTCAGGCCGCCGGCACCAGGCATGTGCTGGACGATGACATTGGGATTGCCGGGAATATGCTTGCCCATGCTGCGGGCCAGCAATAACGATGTCTGGCCATAGGTGCCACCGGCGCCATAGCCGACGAGGATGGTAACGGTACGGTCCTTGTAAACGTCAGCCGCGGATTGCGCGGCGGCAATCTGTGGCGTGAGGGCGGTGGCTGCCACGACGGCAAGGCCGGCGAATATGGTTTTAGTCATGTAAAGTCTCCCATCGTTGAAACATTGTATCTTTTGGAATTTGCGAAACCGGACTATGCAGGGTCGGGTTGGACATTTCCAGCCCAATATTCGCAAACAAGAAAAGGCCGGGATTTTATTCCCGGCCTTCTCATTTGGTAGTTTCTTATTTGGCGCCGCTATGATTTTCCGCCGAAGATAATCCTGCGTGCCCGTTTGACGGTGGAAGTGGGCATGGACATGAGGTCGTTGATGATTTTCTGGATGTCTTCACCGCTGATCGGATCCACTTCCAGCTTCCGCTTGTACGCATCTTCGATGAACTTTTTGTCCTTGTTGATATTGGTAAACGCGGTCCGCAGGGGCTTCACCAGCCGGTTCGGTGCGCCTGGCGGAAGGACGAGTCCGCGGCCGAGGAGGGCAGCCGACCCGAGCATTTTCGCGACGTTCTTGTCCTCTTTATCTGTGAGAAAACTACTGATCATCGGCACGTTCTCGATGCCCTTCTGCGGGGTATAGCCGTTCTGCACCAGCGGTATGGCCTTGGATTTGTCGCCTCCCCTGAACCAGCTGGGCTTGCCCGAAATCCAGGCGGTCCAGCCGAGAGAAATTCCCTGAACCTCGCCTTGTTCCATGGCGAGCATGAGAGGTTTCGATCCGCGATAACCGGTGATGATCTTGAGTTTCGTTTTGAGAAGTGCATTCAGCGCGGCGGGAATCAGGAATGTCGGCGAGCCCTTGCCGCTGGATCCGACAATGACCTGCTTGGTCTTCAGATCCTCGACGGAGGTGATGCCGGAGCTGCGCATGACGACGACGGTGGAGTTCTGGCCAAACACTCGGCCCAGCCAGGTGAATTCCCTGGTCTTGTACTTGACCTTGTTCGGCCGGAGAAGCTCCGACACCACGGTCATTTCCGGGGGCATCAAAAGGTTGAGTCCGTTCTTGGGCGCGACATTATAGAAATAATTGGCCGCCTTGATGCCGCCGGCGCCCGGCATGTGCTGGACCACAATACTGGGCTTGCCCGGAATGAGTTTTCCGAGATGCTCGCTGAGCAACAATGACGTCCGGCCATAGGTGCCGCCGGCGCTATATCCCACCAATAGGGTAATGGTACGATTTTTATAAATATCCGAAATGTCCTGCGCGGCGACGCTTGTCGATACGCTGGATAGCCCCATGGCGGTGATCCCCGCGACGGCCGTTAGAAGCGTCTTTTTCATGTGATCCTCCGTAAAAATTTATTTTTGACAGACTAAATTTTACGCGTCAGGCGAAGCAAAGCAGATCGTCAACCTTATTACCACCCTCAATTCTGTGCACGATTGCGGCGAAACCGTGGCGTTCTAATTTAACGCGTAGAGCCGCTTGGCATTATCGTCGAGAATCTTGTCCGCCGATTTCGCCGGGATCTTGCCATCGGTCCGTAGTTTGCGCAGGGCCTCGATCTCGGTGGAGGTGTCGTTGTGGCCGTAATCGGTGCCCACCACGATATTGTCGTCGCCGACCGCATCGAGGATGTAATCAAGATCGTCGGTGACCTGACAGGCAACGAACATGTTGTTGTCGCCCAGTACGTCCTTGGGCAGTTCCTCGCCGCGCCGCTGCATGCGGAGCGAGATGTCGTTCAGCGCATAGGGGATCCACTGGGCGCTCAGCTCCACGAAGCCCCAGCGCGTCTTGGGGAATTGCTGCGGAATGTGGTTCCACAGGAGCTGATGGAAACAGCCGACTCCGGTGACCTTGAATTTGTTGAAGCCCGGCTCCTCGCGATAGACCTCATGGACGTCGAAGCTGGCGACGCCCGAATGCAGGCAGATGGGCAGATCGAACTCGGCCGACATCTCATAGAGCGGGAAGAAATAGGGATCGGAGATCAGCTTGTTGGCTTCCAGCGCGCGGATGAAGATGCCACAGGCGCCGTTGTCCTTGCCGTACTTGAGCTCTTCGCGAACCTTGTCCATGGACAGCAGAGGAGGACACACCACCCAGCGGAGCTCCTCGGGCGAGTGCTTGTTGATCTCGCCGAGCCAGCGGTTGTAGCCCTTGCAGAGTGCGTAATCGATTTCCGCTTTCACTGTGATGGGGCGCAGGAAAAGCGTTGGATAAAGCACCTGGACATCGATCTCCAGCTCCTTCATGTGATCAATGCGTGCCTGAACGTCTGACATTTCGCGCGATCCCTCGGAGGTGTCGAGCCCCATATTCACTTGTTTGTTGTGAATGCGGCCATCGACCACCCAGTATTCGCGGACAACGTTGCCGCTGGTGCCCAATGTGGTTTCGCCGGTCTGCTGGGTGACCACCATGGGGGTGTATTTCTTGAATTCCGGGTCCATAAGCTCCCAGGTCGCCGGCGATTCAAGAACATGAGCATCGGCATCGATCGTTGCCATTTTTACCTCCCTAAATACATATCAATTGAAGCGTTTACCGCTTTGGCAGATAGCATACGCGTTTTCCTCGATAATCCAATATGTCCGATACGAATTCGCTGGCTATTCCCTTGTCACGACGGCGATCCCGTGAAAAAACGAACGCCGGCACCTATACCGGCCCTCATAGAGGGCAGGGAGACGAAAATGGCGAAGGAGTCAGGGGTGGTGGGTGCCTGCCGAACGCTCTGAAATTGGTCCATCATGTTATAGGTTCCTCGGGAGAAATCGGGATGAGTGACACGGAAACCAAACGCATGAAGCGCCGACGCTTCTTTAGCAAGCTGTGGAGCCAGATCGCGATCATCGCACCGGCTCTTATCCTGGTGATTGCCGGGTTCATATTCGCCTATCAGTTTGTCGGCCCCGCGCCGCCCGACCGCATCGTCATGGCCACGGGATCCAGTTCCGGCGCCTATCATGCCTTTGGCAAAAAATATGCCGAGCGGTTTGAAAAGGAAGGGATCGAGCTGGTCCTGAAAAACACCGCCGGATCCGCGGAAAATCTAAAACTGCTTGCTGACGAAGACGAAAACAGGAATGTGCCGGTGGCATTCCTGCAGGGCGGCATCGGCTCGCCCGATGGCCAGCCCGACCTGCAGTCCCTCGGCAGCGTTTATTATGAGCCGCTTTGGGTGTTCGTGCGCGGCGGCTCTGCGCCGTCGAGGCTTAACGCCCTTATTGGAAACCGTATTGCCATTGGTGCCAAGGGTAGCGGGACGCGGGCCATCGCCTACCGCCTGCTGACGGAGAACGGCATCAGCGATATTTCCGCGCGGCTGATCGATATCGGCGGCCCCCAGGCGGCGCAGGCGCTAAAAAACGGTGTGGTGGACGCCGCGGTGTTCGTCACATCGGCGACGTCGAAGACCGTGCGCGATCTGCTATCGACACCGGGCATAAGCGTGATGAGCTTCGAACGCGCCGAGGCCTATATCAGGCTCAACCGGTTTCTTTCCAAGTTGGTGCTGCCCAAGGGAGCCGTCGATCTTGCTCAGAATTTGCCCGCCGAAGATATCGTGCTGCTGGCGCCCACCGCGACCGTGGTGGCCTCGCCGAAACTGCACCCGGCATTGGTCGATCTGTTTTTGATCACCATGCGCGAAGCCCACCGGCCGGGCGGGCTGCTCGAGGCGCCGGACGAATTCCCGTCGTCGCGCTACATTACCTACCCGCTTGATGGCGCGGCACAGCGGTTTTACGACCGTGGGCCGCCTTTCCTGCAGCGCTTTTTGCCGTTCTGGGCAGCCAATCTGATCGACCGGCTGAAGGTCATGCTTCTGCCGCTGCTGACGCTGCTTTACCCGTTATTCAAGATCCTGCCACCGGCCTATAGCTGGCGCATGCGATCCAAGGTCAATCGCTGGTACAAGGACCTGGAAGCGCTTGATGACCAGGTGCGCGACAACACCATCTCCCATGCCGATGCGACCGAGGAGCTGGACCGGATAGAAAATTCCGTTGAAAAAGTGTCGGTACCCCCCGGTTTTGCCGCCAGCGCCTATACTTTGCGTATTCACATCGATTTTCTTCGCCGCAAGGTGGATGGGGTGTCCGGCGATAGCGACGATGCCGCCGCCGCTGCCGCCGCTGCGGTATCGGAGTAACCATCGCGGCGTCATGGTAGGGATTGGGAATATATTACTCTAAATTCGACCGATTTACCCCTTTAGTATGCCTTTCGGCTTTATGATTCTTTCTACCCGTGGTTAGAGTGGGTAAGGGAGAAGGTAAGAGTCGATAACAAGAAAATGGGCTTTGTGGCGCGATGTGCCATCAATCACAGGCATTGCATCGCCGTAGTTAGGGAATTGTGCATGGGGATGCAGGTTTTAGCGATCGCATCGCGCAAGGGCGGGTCGGGCAAGACCACCCTGACCGGCCATCTTGCGGTCGAAGCCGAACGCCAGGGGTTTGGACCGGTCGCGGTGATGGACGTCGACCCGCAGGGCAGCCTGGCGGATTGGTGGAATGAGCGCGAAGCGAGCGAACCCGTTTTTGTGAATACGACTCTCGAGACTTTGGACGAAGATATAGCAAAGCTCCGGGAGGCAGGGGTCCGGTTGCTCGTTATCGATACACCGCCGGCTATTACGCGCGCCATTCGCGATGTCATTGGCGTGGCGGATATGGTTTTGATCCCGACACGGCCATCACCCCATGATTTGCGTGCGGTCGCCGCGACGGTGGCGATCGTGGAAGATCTCCATAAGCCGCTTGTTTTTGTCCTGAATGCCGCGACACCCCGCGCAAAGATCACAAACGAGGCGATCATAGCTCTGTCACAACACGGACCGCTGGCACCGAGCATTATTCATCAGCGGGTTGATTTTGCCTCCAGCATGATCGATGGGCGAACGGTGATGGAACTGACCACGGCGGCAAGGGCGGCCGATGAAATTGAACGGCTGTGGCGCTATATGTCGACGCGGCTCGATTTGAGTTCGGCCACCGACCCTGCCCTTGACGTTGTCAGAAAATCTTCGTCTGTCAGCGTACCGCAAACAACTCCCGCATCTCAGGCGCAGCTGCTGTGAGTAGTGGCCGCCCTGCATCCCTCGATGGTTCGCTGCTGGCTCGCAAAGGCGCCGCGGCGCCGGCGCCGTTTTAGTATTATGGCGGGACGAGATGGCGTTTAATCGCATCAGGTGATCGTACTGTTGTCTCCCACGGGGGAATTTTGCAGGGCTAATTTTGCACCGGGGTATTTTGAAGGAGCACGCCATCGCCGCTTCGGTAATAATGCTCCATAACCAACCGAAGGGTTTCATCCGTGCAGCGCAGCCAGATCAGTTTCCTGTTCCTCAATGTCGGGCATTTTCTGGATCATTTGTTTATTCTGGTCTTTGCCACCGTCGCGGCCCTTCGGCTGACGACCGAATGGGGAATGAGCTACGCCGCGTTGGTTCCCTATGCCACACCGGGTTTTATCGCCTTTGGCGTGTTTGCTGTTCCGGCGGGATGGCTGGCGGACAAGTGGAGCCGCGAAGGCATGATCGCGGTATTTTTCATCGGCATCGGCATCAGCGCTTTGTTGGCGGGCATGGCGGACAGCCCGCTACAGATCGCCGTGACCCTCACCCTCGTCGGCATGTTCGGGGCGATCTACCACCCGGTTGGTCTGGCGATGGTGGTCGAAGGCCGCACGAAAACCGGCATCGCCCTTGCGGTAAACGGGATCTTCGGGAACATGGGCGTCGCGACGGCGGCGCTTCTTACCGGTTTTCTGATCGATACTACCGGCTGGCGCAGTGCCTATTTCGTTCCCGGCGCCGTTTCCATATTGATCGGCTGTTTCTATCTGGCGTTCGTTCTGCGGGGACGGGGAACGGCGGCGCCGGGGCAACACAAGGACAGTTCCGCCAGCCCCACCGCATCGCCGGCCATACCGAGACACACGCTCATCAGGGTGTTTGGACTGGTTCTGTTTACCACCGCCATCGGCGGGCTGATCTTTCAGAGCACCACGTTTTCCCTTCCCAAGATATTTGAGGAGCGGCTGACCGATATCGCCGGAACCGCGACCCTGGTTGGGTGGTATGCGTTCTTGGTGTTTTCCGTCGCCGCCCTGGCGCAGCTCGTTGTCGGCTATCTGATCGACAATTATTCCCTGCGCGCTGTCTTCGCCGTCGTCGCTCTGTCGCAGGCGGCATTTTTCTTCATCATGATTCATCTTAGCGGGTTGTTGTCGCTGCTCGTCGCCATCGCCTTCATGCTCGTCGTCTTCGGCCAGATACCTATCAATGATGTTCTGATCGGACGCATCGCGCGCAGTGAATGGCGCAGCCGCGCCTACGCACTCCGCTACATTGTGACGTTTTCAGTCAGCGCCTCGGCGGTCCCGCTGATTGCCTGGATCCATGGCACAAAGGGTTTCAGCGCCCTCTTCGAGCTTCTGGCCGCGGCGGCAATCCTGATATTTCTGGCGGTGCTGTTCCTGCCCAACACAAAAAAGGTTTTGGCCGGATAGGGCTCACCGGACGGGGTAAAGTTTGAACTGCTTCCTGGACATAATGGCGGGTTGGAATTCGGTTTCGGGGGCAACTCATCCCGTAAAGGCGCCGCCCATAGCATGGCGACCATAATCGTCATCTGATGTCGGAAGTCGGGCTGCGACCTCAACCGATCGACGCAACACATGCGTTAAATCGTTCTGCCGGCGCTTCGAACCCCAGCGTTTTTCGCGGCCGTTCTTTTAGCTGACGCGCCACTTCGACAGGTTAAGCGTTACAACGAATTGACTGCCGTTAAACCTTGAATCGGTCGAATACCCGACCGAAGCGCCATCGGTGAAAACTGACATCCTGGTAAATGCCGGCCCGGTAAAACGGGTCGCCGTCCAACAGCGCCCGGCCCGCATCCAGATCCGGCACATCCAGAAGCCAGACGCTGCCGACCGGGGCCTCGCCCGCCTCATCGAGCAGCGGACCGCGCATCATGACCGTATCGCAATGTTCGTTGAGGTAGGCCTCATGGGCCTCGCGATTTTCCAGGCGCTTTGCCATCCCGCCGGGATGATCGAGCCCGTAGAATATCGCCTGGATGTTGCCTTCCTTGCGCGGACAGTCGCGCCAGGTGTAGGGCAGTGAGGCCTTCCAGCGGTGAATTTGCCAGCGTTTTTGAACGCCGCCGATGACGTAGGGTTCCTCAGCTATATGTTTTTCAGCCGCCGCGAGGTCTGGAAAATCGATAAGCCGCAGGCTGCCGAGATCAGCCGATTCATCGTCAGTGGTAAAGGGGCCGGCGAACATTGTCTGGGCGTCGAACGCCTCCAGGTAAGCGAGATGCGCTTCCCGGTATTCGTCACGCAATGCCGCGGAATTGGGCTCATCGTAAATCAGAATGGAAAAAAGCATGGTTCCTCCGGCTGCATCGATATAGGGGAAGGCTTTGTTTTAAGAACCAACGATTTAAGGGCGTTATGGGTATGGCGTCAAACCGCGCCATGGATCAGGCGGCCAACGATCAGGAATTTAAAAACCGAACAGGGTCTCCCCATTGTCCACCAGGATCTTCTTGCGGAGCGCGGGATCGGGCGCCCAGTCCGTCAGATGATCCAGCAACGCCCCGTCATTGGGCATGGTACCTTTCACGAACGGATGTGGCCAATCGGTGCCCCAGATCACCCGGTCTTCGTTGGCCTCGATAATCGCCCGGGCGAACGGGGTGACATCGTCATAGGGCGTGGCGGGCGACGTGGTGATGCGATAGCTGCCCGATAGCTTGACCCAGGTATTGCCGTCCCGAAGCAGATCGAGAAACTCCCTGAACCCGGGATGGTCGATGCCGTTATCGGTCTTCATATAACCCAGATGGCCGACCGACACGGGGACCGCCAGAGAGTTCATGGTTTCCCGTAAATTCTCAAATTCATGCACATGAATGAGGACTTCAAGGTGCCAGCCCAAATCCTTGAGCCGGTCCGTGAAGGCCCGCACCGCGCCCATGCCGTCAAAGGGATTGCCGCCTGGGTCCACGATGTTCACCCGGGCGCCCCTTGCGCCGCGTTCGTGCAGATCTTCCAGTTCCCTGTCGCTCACATCCGCATCGACGGCCACCACCGCCAGAAAATTGCCGTCCATTTCCGCCACCGCATCAAGCATGCAGCTATTGTCGGTGCCGTAGACGCTGGGTTGGGTCAGCACGGCGCGCTCGATACCGCCCAGGGTTTCGTGCAGTCCGAGAAATGTCTCGAGCGATGCTTCGGGTGGCGTGTAGCCGCGCGCCGGCGACATGGGATATTTCTGCACCGGCCCGAATATATGGGCGTGGCAATCGATGGTTCCTGCCGGCAGGTCGAAGCCGGGCGGCGTCGGATCGGGATCCGGCCCCTGGCACAGCGGGTATCTGTCCTCGGTCATGATCCTTCTCCTTCGGCTTCGTTTCTTCTATGGCAATGACACCGGTGCCCGCCGCTCCCGTCCCTGCCACGCGTTATTGTCGAAAGTCTATGCGTAGGTGTGAACCGAGTCTATCCAGCCCGGGTGTCGCTTTTGGGTCGAGAGCCGTTGGTGTCCGTCAACGCCTTTTGCGGACATTCAATCCTGCAGAACCAATACTGGCTTGGATTGTCAGAGACTCCCCGCAAGCGTTCAACAGGTAAACTAATTGTGGGTTGTGTTCCCAAATTAATAACCACAAAGTTACGTCGGGTGAGACGACAGTGTGACCATGTACCCACTGGGCGACACTGGCGAAGAACGCAGTCATACCGGAAATTAATTCCGAGGGAGAAGCGCATGCTAAATTATAAAACAACTATGCTTGCCGCTGGTGCGGTGGGATTGATGGCAACAGGCAGTTTGACGCCTGTAACCGCGGCCGATTATAGCGGCAAGACATTCACCATGATTGTCGGCGCGTCCCCTGCTGGCGGCCAATCACGGTCAGCGCGAGCCTGGGCGCGACATTTGGGAAAATATATGTCCGGCAATCCCAAGTTTATTGTCAAAAATCTACCTGGGGCAGCTGGCAATAAATCCAAAAACTATATTTACAACAAAGCGAAAAAAGACGGCTTTACGTTGCATTGGGGCCCCATGAACCAGATGGGCGCCTTGCTCAAGCTCAGGGGCGTTAATTTCGATCCGGCAAAATTTCAATTGATCGGCGCCGGCGATGTTTCCTATTACACTTTGATTATGGCAAATACGGGTAGTGGTCTAAATTCTGCCGCCGATCTTCCTAAAACAAAGGGTATTATCTTTGGTGGCCGCGCGCCGCATTCGAACCTTGATATTTATGGCCGGGTCCCCTTGGAACTGTTCGGCATCAAGTATCGTTATGTTGTCGGGTATAAAGGGTCGTCCAAAATCAGTCCGGCTCTTCAGGCCGGAGAAATCAACATGGCGTCCGCCGGAAACCCCGGTTACAACGCATTTTAAAAAAATGGCATTGTGAAAGAAGGCAAAGCGATCGGCCTCTATTATCATTCGGCGATGAATGCCAAGGGCGAAGCCGCCCGTTTCCCGGGTTATTTCGGCAAGGCCAAACACTTCATCGACTACTACAAAGACGTAACCGGTAAAATGCCATCGGGCGATCTTTGGGAAGCCTACAAATGGGTCAGCAAATTCGCCATTTGGCCGTTTTCATTTGCGGCCCCCCCGGGCGCGCCTGCCGCAGTGGTTGCGGATCTTCGCACAGCCTATCTGAAAGTGCGCGATGATTCTGCGTTCAAGGCCGACTGGGAGAAAACCGTTAGCCCGATCCACAATTTCCTGGGCGGTAAAGAGGCGAGCTGGCTTTTGACCGATTACAAGAATGCATCCCCGGCGACTATCAGGGGCATGAAACAGCTGACCGGCCAAAAGGCCAGAAAGTTAAAGAAGAAGAAAAAGAAGAAATAGGACATCGTCGTCATTTGAATCCGGTGGGCCTGTCCAGTGTGAGCTGGACGGGCCCACCGGAACTATTTTAGCCTTCTTTTGCAAAACTCACGCATAACGTAAGCCGTAAGCCCTGACATGTTTGATGCGTTTATCATCGGGTTAATGCTGGTCTTTGAATGGCCGGCTATTGGCTTTTTAATGCTTGGGGTATTCATCGGCATTTGGTTTGGCGCCGTCCCTGGTTTAGGGGGCGTCATCGGGTTGGTGCTGTTGCTGCCGTTCACTTTCGGCATGGAGCCTGTCCCGGCTTTTGCGCTTCTCCTTGGCATGTTCGCCGTCACGTCGACCAGTGACACCATCGCGTCGGTGATGCTCGGCATTCCGGGCACCGCGGCGTCACAAGCAACCATTCTCGACGGTTATCCCCTTGCCCAAATGGGACAGGCGGCGAGAGCATTTGGCGCCGCGTTTACCGTTTCGGCTTTTGGCGGGGTGTTTGGCGCGCTTATCCTGGCGATCTCCATACCCATTATCCTGCCTGTCATATTGTCGTTTAATTCGCCGGAGCTTTTCATGCTGGGTCTTTTGGGGCTCGCCATGGTGGGGTCTTTAAGCGGCGGATCGGTCCTGAAAGGCCTTGCCGTCGCCGCGCTGGGCATCTTGCTGGCGACCGTTGGCGAGGCCGTAACGGTCGCCATTCCCCGGTTCACCTTCGGGACCGATTACCTGTCCGATAATTTACCGCTTATCCCCGTGGTGCTGGGGTTGTTCGCCATTCCGGAAATCATGGAACTGGCGATCCGTAATACCTCCATCTCGAAAATCCCCGAAGGCCAATCGGATGGCGGTGGATTGATGGACGGCGTGAAAGACGCCTTTCGCCATTGGTGGCTGGCGGTCAGATGCGCCGTTATCGGTACTTACGTCGGCATGTTACCTGGTTTGGGGGCGGCGATTGTCGATTGGATTGCCTACGGCCACGCTGTTCAAAGCGCCAAGGATAAATCTCAATTTGGCAAAGGCGATATCCGCGGCGTCATTGCGCCGGAAGCCGCCAACAATGCGACACGCGGCGGATCATTGGTGCCGACGGTGGCGTTTGGGATACCCGGCAGTCTGGGAACGGCCATCCTGCTGGGTGCGTTGTTAATTCAGGGCCTCAAGCCTGGCCCCGACATGTTGACGGACAATCTCCATATTACCTTCAGTATGGTGTGGTCCATCGTGGTCGCCAATATCGCCGTTGCCATCCTGTTGATGTTTCTCAGTAAACAGGTGGCAAAAATTGCCTTCTTGCCCGGCCACATGCTTGTCCCCGGTGTCATTCTATTTGTTTTCATGGGGGCATGGATCGGCGGCGCGTCGCTGGGCGATTGGATCACCTGCCTGGTAATGGGAATCGTCGGCTTCATCATGAAGCGGGGTGGCTGGCCACGCCCGCCACTCATTCTGGCGCTCATCCTCGGCAGCATCATGGAGAACGCCTTTCAGATTAGCATCAACGCCCATGCCGGTATGAGTTGGGCCTGGGAGCGCCCGATAGTCATCACGATCTGGGTTCTCATCGCGATCACAATTATTTTGGCCGTCCGGGGCATCACAACAAATAAAGCATCAAACGCTAGTCGCGATACAGACATGGGTGAGGGAAGCTCAGGAGAGGGTGCAGAACGTAGCCCGCTGATATCGCTGCCGTTCGCTATTATTCTCTTTATCGTCTTCTCCCTTGCCTGCTGGGAAGCCTTCAGGGCGCATGATGTGGGGGTGGAATACGAACCGGAACCCTGGCCCATAGCCGTGAGCCAGTTTCCTCTGGTCGGCATTATACCGGGCGTCCTATTTGGCTTTCTAATCATTATCCAAGACGGGCGGGCCTTTCTCGGCGCGCTACGAGAACACAATGGGTTGGGCTCCGCCTGGGCGCATGCTTCCGAAGCAGCCGCCTGGAACCGGGCAATGCTCTTCTTTGGTTACTTAACAGCCATGATTCTCATTATGCTCGTGATAGGCCAAAAACTGGCGTTACCGCTTTTTATCGCTGTCTATTTAATTCGCTGGGGCAGGTATAATTGGCGGACCGCGTTTGGCTATGCCGCCGGCGGTTGGCTGGTCCTGATTTTATTCTACGATCGGATTATGGATTTGTTTTGGCATCCGTCCTGGCTTGATAGCTGGCTGCCTCAATTATTCCCGAGATGGCTGCCGACCTGGCTGTTTTTTTAGCCGTTGGGTTTCCCTTAAGAACCCGGCCTTGTGCCTCTCGACCGACGGCACGGGTTATGATCGAGATCATCGGCGGCGGATTTAATCCCTGGCGAACCCCCGGAGAAAGCTATTGCTATGACGATGGTACTTTTCCATTGCCGGACTCATGGCGCCCGTGGTGCCTATTCCAGGTGTCCACAAAATCGGGGGAAGACCCTGTAGCCAATTTCAGACATTCAGCACCTGTCGGTGACAACAACTGTTGCGCGATACCATCGAACGAGAGCGCTACCCCAAACGCCCCGTCCCAAAGCGGCAAAAAACCAAATCGGCAAGGAATGCGTGCGGCTTTTATTCGTCACCAGCCAGGAAGTCTCGAATTTCACTATGGAAGCGTGGCCACTCCTTTTCGTTTGAAAGGATAACGTGGTTGCGGCCCTCCAGCGCGACGAACCGGGAATTAGGGATTGCAGCCGCTAATCTACGTCCTTCTTCGAATGGTTGCATGGCGTCTTCGCGCCTATGCATGACAAGGGTTGGCTGGCTAACCTGGGGCAGCAGTCTAGTAATCTCAATCTGATCTACTGCTTCTCGAATGCGCAACGCGTTCTCGGGAGAGGTGGTCAGGCGCTGAAGCTCGTTCCACCATTTCATCTGATCTTCATTCCCATCGGGAACCAAAAGCGACGTGAAGATCTGCCGGAAAGCAGGGTTGTCGGACCCCCATCCTTGCCGGATCAGAGTCTGGATCGCGTCTGCCTGATCCTGTTGAACCGACGATCCGCGCTGCAGCCGGCCTCGGGCAAACCCGCCATAAAGGATCAGACGCGATACCCGTTCGGGGTGCCTTACGGCGTAGGCGATCGAAACGGCGCAGCCCTGCGATAAGCCGAACAACGGAAACCGGTCGAGGCCCGCCGCGTCCACCACGGCCTCGAGATCGCTAACGAAAGTCTCGAAGGAAATCTCGTCCACGTCCCAATCGGATAACCCGTTGCCGCGCGCGTCGTATCGAACAAGCGAATGACCTTTCGAAAGCTCGGTCCACCATGGGCCGTAAACCGGGCTGGCCCAGTCATATTCGAGATGGGTCAGCCAGTTTGCTGTCTTGACCAGAGGCGGACCTTTACCGACGGTGGCGTAGGCGATCTGAACGCCGTCGGAAGCCGTGCAGAAGTGAATTTCCTGATGCGGAATTTCTGGAACCCTGGCCGCTGTGGCAAGACCCTTGGCCGCACCCGCCAGT
>JABJKO010000172.1 GCA_018660305.1 Rhodospirillaceae bacterium | reverse complement strand
TTTAATTTCCCCTCCCCCATCGTGGGGGAGGGTTAGGGAGGGGGGTGTGTCAAACTTCACCCCATAGAAATTGCGACCGACCTCCAATGATCATCGACTTTATGTCTTTAGGCGCTGCCGTTACGGCGGCGGCTTTGGTATTGTCGTCGCGCTGAAGCCTTGTTCCCACGGGGAGGGATAGCGTGATCCGCAAAGTGCGTTTGGTTACCGGGATAATCCTGTTCACCTATGTGACGACCCATCTGCTCAACCATTTGCTGGGGCTGATTTCCTACCAGATGATGGAGGAAGGCCGGGTCTGGTTTCTTGCAATCTGGCGCAATCCGGTGGGAACCCTCGCGCTCTACGGGGCGTTGCTCACTCATTTCGGGCTGGCCCTCTGGGCGATCTATGAGCGCCGCAACCTGCGCTACACAATGGGCGAGGCGGCGCAGATCACCCTTGGTATCGCCATCCCGCTGCTTCTGGCGCTTCACGTGGTCGGTACGCACGGCGCCCACGAGCAGTTCGGGACCACCGACAATTATGCCTACGTGCTTCTCATCCATTTCCGGTTCGCCACCGAGAATCTTTATATCCAGACCGCCGCCCTCCTCTCGGCCTGGATCCATGGCTGCATCGGGCTTTATTACTGGATGCGCCTGAAACCATGGTTTGCCACCGTGTCGCGGGTGCTTTTCTCGGCTGCCCTGCTGCTGCCGATCCTGTCCCTTCTTGGTTATATGGAAGGGGGACAGGACGTGCTGGCCCTCTATAAGGACCGGGCCTGGCGCGACGGCATGAAAGGGATCATCGACTTTCCCGATAAGCAGGCCACGGCGGCGCTGGTGTTCGAGGCCGAGATAGTGCGCTGGATCGTGGTGGGCAGCGTGCTGCTGGCGCTGGCCGCCCGCGGCGTTCGCTCCCTGGTCATGAAGCGAAGGGGGGTGGTTCGCATCACCTACCCGGACGGCCAGAGCTACAGCATCCTGCCGGGCCTGACCCTGCTCGATGCCAGCCGGACCAACAATATCCCGCACGCCTCTGTGTGCGGCGGGCGCGGGCGCTGCTCCACCTGCCGGGTGCGGGTGGTGGACGGGTTCGACGATCTGCCGGAGCCCAGCGCCGAGGAGGCCCGGGTGCTTGACCGCATCGGCGCCGCGCCCCAGGTCCGTCTCGCCTGCCAGACCCGCCCGACCCACGATATTTCCATCATGCCGCTGCTGCCGCCCACCGCCGGCCCGAGGGAGGGAAGCGCGCGCCCGGCCTATTTGCGCGGCGAGGAACGGGAGATCGTCATCCTGTTCGCCGACTTGCGGGACTTCACCCGCTTTTCCGAACGAAAACTGCCTTACGATGTGGTGTTCGTCCTCAACCGCTATTTCGCCAGCATGGGCTCGTCGGTCCGCGAGGCGGGCGGCCATCTGGACAAATTCATCGGCGATGGGGTGATGGCCCTGTTCGCCGTTGAAAGTACAGCGGCGGATGGGGCAAGACAGGCCCTGGTCGCCGCGAAACTCATGGCACAAAGGCTCGAGGAGTTAAATCAATCCCTGGCCACCGAGCTGGAATCGCCGCTGCGTATCGGCATCGGCATCCACGTAGGTCCGGTGATCATCGGCGAAATGGGCTATGAAGAAGCCACCAGCCTCACCGCGGTGGGGGATTCCGTCAACACGGCCAGCCGTCTGGAAACCATGACCAAGGAATACAAAGCGCAGCTCGTGGTCTCGGAAGCCGTCGCGGAGCTTGCCAACATCGATCTCTCGAAATTTCCCAGCCACGACGTGGATGTACGGGGCAGAAGCGAAACCATCACCGCGCGGATCGTCGTCGCGGCCGCGGATCTTCCGGTC
This sequence comes from Rhodospirillaceae bacterium, assembly GCA_018660305.1. Next base: position 12,001 of record JABJKO010000172.1, on the reverse strand, counting down.
GCCCTGCCGGGCTCATGAATACACACAGAAAACAAAGGAAAAAGGCATGAAATACAGCGGGCTTTATTTCGAGGATTTCACGATCGGACGAAAGTTCGAAACCCCTAGCCGGACCATAACGGCGGAAGACATCATTTCTTTTGGCAAGGATTTCGCGCCCCTGCCCTATCATACCGACGCCGTCGCGGCGAAGGATTACATGTTCGGCGAACTGGTTGCCGCCGGGTTTCATACCTGTGCCGTGAGTTTCGGGCTTTTTATCGAATCCGGCATTTTCGCCGACTGCGCCATGGGGTCGCCGGGGATGGACCGGCTGCGGTGGAAAAGAACCGTGAGACCGGGAGACACCCTGCGGGTGACCGCCACTATCCTGGAGGCTTCACCGGCCCGAGACGATAGCGGCCGCAATCTCATCAAGGCCCTGTTCGAAACCCGGAACCAGGACGAGGATCTTGTGCTCGAAATGCACAGTTTGCACTTCGTCAGGTCACAGCCTTGCTAAAATTCCCAGTTTTCCGCCAAAAATTCATTATGGTTAACCATTAGTATTACTCACCTTTCACCCTTTATTGCCACACGATTGTCACAGCCAATACGCCATCCTGAGTAGGTATTCAGACAGCCCAAAACGGGCAGAGGTTGGTGAAATGGAAACAAGACGATTGTACTCGGTCCCGAAAAACAGCGCTCCCCTGAGCGCGTCGGCACCGAACCAGGGAGATCAGATCGTATCCGCGGTAAGCGGCGGCAAGATCAATATCCTGTTGGCGGGCGGTAGCCGCCTGCTTCAGGAAGGGGTGATACAGCTTCTCGACAACAGCCAGTTTTCGGTTGTTACCTGCGTCGACAAGCTGGAACACGCCATACAGCGCATCAGTCAGAAGCCCGGGACGTTTCAGATGTTGATCGTCCAGCTGGAAGACATGAACGACGCGCAGTTCTTCGAACAGCTGGCCCAGGCCAAGCGTGTGTCGGGAAACCTCAGGATTGTCCTGCTGTCCTGGCCCACCAAGGCCCTGTCCTTTCTGGCCCAGTCCTTTCAGAGCGGCATCGACGCCTATCTGGAGAGCAACACCTCCCAGGAGGGCTTCCGCCAGTCTCTCGGGCTGGTCGCCGCCGGCGAACGGGTATTCCCGGATCGTCTGACGCCGGACATCCGCAGTGGCGGCGTTGCGGCCGCAAACGAAGACGCGGCCATTGCCGCCGATAGCCGGCAATCCCCGCTGTTTTCGAACCTGTCGGGACGGGAGTTTGAAATCCTGAGGCACCTTGCCAGCGGCCGACCCAATAAGGTCATCGCCAATGACCTCAATATCACCGAGGCGACGGTGAAGGTTCACGTCAAAGGCGTGCTCCGCAAGATCGGCGCCGCCAACCGGACCCAGGCGGCCATCTGGGCGTTGCACAATGGCCTTAAACCCATTGGCGGGGGGGAAGAAAGTACCGCCTATTAAGCCAGCTCCGATTTGTTGGATGTTTGGAAAGGGCGCCCTTGTGGCGCCCTTTCTGCAGGCCTATCCTTCCCCAAAAGCAAGGCGGCTGAAGGGAGGGCTCCATGGCCACAAACTCAATTGGTCAGGCGGCGGCGGATGAAATCATTGCGCTGCGTGAGAGATGGCATACCAAGGACCATCCGTTTTTCGTTGAGTTCTCCGAGGGAAAAATCGGACTCAGGGAACTGGGCGCTCTCATGGCCCAGCATTATCACCACGTTGAGCGAGCCCTGCCTGCGCTTGGTCTCGCCATATACAAATCCACCGGCACCGCGCGCAGCTTCCTGATCGAGAACCTCGCCGAAGAGGAAGGCCTGCTGGCCGGCGAAAGCGAAGGACGCCACGCGGTAAACCACCAGGATATCATCATCCGGTTTTGCGAGGCGGCAGGCCTGTCCCGTGATGACGTCCTCAATACCGACATTCTGCCTGCCTGGCGCGCGCGGAGCTATTTTTACGTCAACACGCTGAAGGATGAAGTCATCGGTGTGATTGTCGCCATGCAATCCACACAGGAAGGCCAGCAACCGGCCATCAATTTGGAGCGCGTCCTCCCGGCCATGGAAAAATTCCACGGCTATACCATGCAATCACCGGAGATAGAGTTCTTTACTGAGCACGCCCTGGCCGATCAGGAGCATTCCGGGCGTCAGATCGAGCTGGTCAAGGAACTCATTACCAACGAAGAAACCAAGGCCCGCGCCCTTGAGATCGCGGAAATAGCCGTCAAAACGCGCTGGGCCTGCATGAACGATATTTACCGCGTCGCCGTGAAAGGTGAACAGGATCCACTGCCGCGCAACGTCAAAGCGGCCTAAAAGGACAAATTATGGGACAAAAAACCATAGCCGGCGGCACCGTCGCCGATGCCTATGTGACGCTTCTGGCCGATCGCGGCATCGATTATTTCTTCGGTAATGCGGGGACCGACTTTGCGCCGATCATCGAAGCCTTCGCCAAGGCGCAGGGCAACGGCACGCCGGCGCCAAAGCCCATGCTGGTGCCCCATGAGAATCTCGCCATCCATATGGCCATGGGCTACTACATGGTCACCGGCAAGCCGCAGGTGGTGATGGTCCATGTCAATGTGGGAACCGCCAATTCCATGAACGGTCTGATCAACGCCTCACGCGGCAATATCCCGGTGATCTTCTCCTCCGGCCGCACCCCCTTTACCGAATTCGGCAACAAGCCCGGCGGTCGGACCCGCGAGGTCCATTGGCCGCAGGAGATGTTCGACCAGGGCTCGCTGGCCCGGGAATTCACCAAGTGGGATTACGAGCTCAAGAACAAGGAGGTTCTGGAGACCGTTGTCGATCGCGCCATCAACATGGCCATGAGCGAGCCCAAAGGTCCCATATACCTCACCCTGCCCCGCGAACCGCTGGCCGAAACCTTCGACGAATATACCTATCAGTCGCCGTCGCGGCGCGCGACGCCGTCCGTCGCCTTCCCGGATCCCGATGCCATCGAACAGCTCGCCGATATCCTGGCCAAGGCCGATAATCCCCTGATCATCACCCAGGATTCCGGCGCCGATCAGGCATCGGTCGCCCCGCTAGGATCACTGGCGGAGCGGTTCGCCATACCGGTGGTTCAGCGCAAGCCACGCTTCATGTGCCTGCCCACCGATCATGCCATGCATCTGGGCTACGATTCCGATCCGTTCCTGGACGAGGCCGACGTTATCATCGTCGCCGATTGCGATGTGCCCTGGATACCCGCCGTGAAATCCCCCCGGCCCGACTGCACCATCATCCAGATGGGCACCGATCCCCTCTTCGCCGCCTATCCCATCCGCGGCTATGAATGCGATCTCGGCATTACCGGCGCCCTGGCCCCGGCCTTCCGATTGCTGGACGAGGCCCTCTCGAGCCGCGAAAAAGGCGCCGCTTCACGCATCAATTCCCGCCGTAAGAATCTGGGCGATTTGCGCAGCGCACAGCGCGAACGCTGGGCCGGCATGAGCGTCGAGCATCAAAGCTCGTCGCCCATGCATCCCGCCTATGTCAGCTCCTGCCTCAACCGGGTCATGAGTGACGATTCCATCCTGTTTACGGAATCCGCCTTCTCCATGGCCCAGGTGGATTTCAAAAAGCCCGGCACGTTTTTCTCCGGCGGCGCGGGAGGCGGACTCGGTTACGGTCTGGGCATGTCGCTCGGTGCCAAGCTCGGCGCAAAGGACAAGCTGGTGATCTGTACCCAGGGTGACGGCGCCTACATGTACGGCAACCCGGTCCCGGCCCATTACATGTCCCGCGCCGAAGACATCCCGACCCTCACCGTGATCATGAACAACGAGCAATGGGGCGCGGTAAAACGCAACACCCGCGCCATGTATCCCGAGGGCTACGCCGTCAAAAGCAACCGCGAGCCCCTGACCTTCTTCGAGGGCGACATGGCATTCGAAAAAGCGGCGGAAATCTCCGGCGGCTACGGCGAACGGGTTCAGGACCCGGCGGAACTGCCCAAGGCCCTCGAACGGGCCGTCGACGTGGTCCAGGGCGAAGGCCGCGCCGCCGTGCTCAACGTGGCGACGGTTTAGGGGAATAAAATTAATCTCCTGTAACACGATGACACACTGAGACATCCCGCTAGGCTTCACAGTGAGGCTGCCCCATGTCCCTGTTAATTTGGATTTTCCTTGGGATAGGCGCCGTCCTGGGTATTTTTGTCGGGGTCGTCCGGGCTTTATACCTTGATCTGAGTGGCGTGCAATTCGGTCGCAAGGTATTCCAGTGTCTTGCTATCGGGACAACCCTATTAGGACTGGTTGGATTGCTTCTCCTGGCCAACCCGCCTCCGTGGCTTCAAATGATCATCGTTATTTTAGCAACTGGATTCCTATAACGGCCGGATCCCCCTGATCGATTTTCCGGCCGGACGACCCGGTACTTCGTCGGTATCGGACGAATACACCCAGGCCACGGCGGGACGCGCCATCATGCGGTCCTGCCAGTCCGTGACGCGGGGGTAATCCGATGGCATCAGCCGGTCGGGATAGAGCTCACGGTAGCGGTGGACGATGGACAGCATGTGGATGTCGGCCAGGGAATAGCTCTCCCCGGCGAGCCACGGGCCGGGACCGAGCGCCTCTTCCATGCGGCCCATGCAATGGGCGCATTTTTCCAGCGAGGCTTCCATTTCATCCGTTGTAAAACCACCGGTGGAGAGCTTGGTCCAGCGTCTGCGCCGTTCCGGTACCGGCGTGCTGGCCAGCATCAATGCCTTGTCCTCTGGACTCAGATCATCGTCGACCCGGTTTTGCAGTACGTTGGCGTAGGTGATCATGGTGGTGGCCAGATGGACGTCGTCGGCGGTCCATGTCCACAGGCGCATTTTCGCACGGTCGCCCAAATCCGCCGGCCGCAGCGGCTTTTCGGGGAACAGATCCTCGATATATTCGGTGATGACGAAGGAATTGTGGATCGGCCTGCCGTCATGGACCAAAGTCGGCACCACCCCGTTGGGATTCAGCTTGAGATAGTCGGGATTGAGATTTTCGTAATTCCAGAGCTCGATATAGTGGCTCTTATACGGGATCTCCTTTTCCCGCAGACACAGCCGTACTTGTTTCGAACAGGTCGTAAGACCGCTGTGATAAAGCTCAAGCACCCGTCATTCCCCCTCAATGATGGCATAATTTGATCCTGCTCGAACAACATTTGGATGGCAAGCCACCGCCGCATTTGCCGTCTCACCCATAACGCCGCACAATATGCCCCATGAAACCGGGCATTCTGATTATACAGAAACGGTCGCCAGCCCTGCTCGAGGCGCTGGCCCAGGACTATACGGTCCACGATTACGGCCGCGCCGATGACAAGGATGCCTTCGTGGCGGAAATTTCCGGTGACGTCCGCGCCGTCCTGACCAACGGGCGGGGCGGTATCAGCGAAAAACTGATCGCCGCCCTGCCCCATCTGGAGATCATCCACACCTTCGGCGTCGGTTATGAAATGGTGCATCTTGAGTCCGTCCGGGCCAGGGGGATCCTTCTCGCCAATGCGCCGGGCACCAACGATGTGGGGGTCGCCGAAATGGCGCTCCTGCTGATGATGGCCGTCACCCGAAAACTCCCCGCTGCCAACAACTTCGCCAAGGCCGACAAATGGCCCAACAACAGTTTCGAACGCACCCATACCATCGGTGGCAAGAAGCTCGGCATCATTGGCCTCGGCCGCATTGGCACCAAAATCGCCGAGCGGGCGCAGGGCTTCGATATGGAAATCGGATGGCATGGCCCCAATGACAAATCCGATAAGCCCTGGCGCTATTTCCCGGACCATATGGCACTGACGCGCTGGGCGGATTATGTGGTGCTGTCCTGTCCCGGCGGAGATGCCACGCGGCACTTGATTTCGACTAAGGAACTCGAGGCGCTGGGGCCGGGCGGTATCCTGGTCAGTGTCGCAAGAGGCAGCGTCGTCGATCCCGACGCGATCATCGCGGCCCTTCAGTCCAAAACCATTTTTGGCGCCGGGCTGGATGTCTTCGAGGGCGAACCACACCTGCCGGAAGCGTTGCGGACCCTCGACAACGTCATCCTGACACCCCATCTGGGCGCCATCACCCATGAAGCCTTTGAAAACGGCCGCGACCTGTTGCTGGATAACCTCCGAGCCCATTTCGCCGGCAAGCCGGTCCTGACGCCGGTTAAGTTATAGAGCGCTGCATTAGTCGATGCCTTCGGTCACCCGAAAATCCCGTTCGGCGGCGTCTCCCAGAACCTTGAGAGCAGCCTGATAGCCCGGACCATCATGGGTTGCCAACGCGGCCTCAAAGCTCGGGAACTCGACGACGACAGTGCGTTCCGCCACACCGGCCTCGAATGCCGTCACCTGCCCGCCCCGGGCAAGGAATATCCCGCCACCGGCTTCGATGGCCGGTGCAGCCAGCTTGGCATATTCAGCCAATGCATCAGTATCCTTGATCGCCCGGTAGCAACTTACCCAATAACCTTTCGCCATGACTCTCTCCCTTTTGTTGTCAGACTTCCTTGATTAACTCACGCCGCAGCACCTTGCCCACCGGACTCTTCGGCAGGGCATCGGTGAAATCGATGATCTGCGGAACTTTGTAGCGCGCAATACGCTCCCGCAGGCCCGCCCGCATTTCGTCGGCCAGGACCTCGGAGCCTTCGGTTCCGTCGCGCAGCACGATCACCGCCCGGACTTTGTTGCCAATCTCGCCATCGGGCGACGGAACCACGCACGCCTCGGCCACCGCCTCATGCTGGCGCAGGGCATTTTCGATTTCTAGCGGCGAGATAAAGATACCTCGGCTCTTGAAGCAATCGTCGGACCGGCCGGCGATCCACAGAAATCCGTCTTCGTCGGCATAGCCGAGATCGCCGGTGTGATACCAGCCGTCATGGACCACTTCGGCGGTCTTTTCCGGATCCTTATGATAACCGAGGAAGAACCCCGGATTGTCCGAGGCGATCAGGATATGGCCGATGTCGCGCACCGGCACCGGCTGGTAATCGTCATCGAGGATTTCCACCCGAGTGCCCGGCAGCGGCTTGCCGATGGAGCCCGGACGCACCGGCCAGCGCGGTCCCTGACCGAAGATGAGCTGCATCTCGGACAGCCCGTAATGCTCCCAGACATCGCAGCCAACGCGGCGTTGCCATTCCTCGTAGGTTGCCGCTTCCAGCGCTTCGCCGGTGGCGTTGCAGCCGCGCAGGCTTGAGAGGTTGTAGGTCTTCTCGACACCGTCCATGGCCAGCACCCGGCGATAGACCGTTGCCACCGAATAAAGCAGGGTAACGCCGAACTGCTCGATCTTGGCCAGGACATTGTCCGGCGACGCGCGGCCTTCGAGGATGGCGCCGGTGATGCCGTTGCGCAGGGGAAACAGCACATTGTGACCCAGCGCACTGATAAAGCTCCATTCCCCCGTCGCCATGGCGATGTCGGTGTCTTCCGGCGGAATGCGCAGCTTGTTGGTATCGCCCAACGCAATCACCCAGCGATGGGCATGGACAATACCCTTGGGCCGTCCCGTGGTGCCCGAGGTATAGACGAAAAACGCGGGCTCGTGGGCATCGGTGTCGGCGGTCCCCACCACCGCACCCGGCGGGGCAGCGATAAGATCCTCAAAGCGGCTTTCGCTGTCTTCCGCACCGTGCGCGACAATCACGCCTTTGGGCAGCCTGTCGCTTATGGCCCGCACGGGGTCGGCGATAGGGGCAAGGGTGATGGCGGCCTCCGCGTCGCTGTGGTCGCGCACATAGGCCACTTCATCGGGACCCAGCAGTGAATTCTGGAGTATGGGCAGGGCGCCGATTTTGACCAGCGCCAGGAACGAGACCGCGAATTCGAGGCAGTTGGGCAGGCGGATAAGAACCGGCGTGCCCTTGCCGATCCCCCGTGCGGTCAGCCCGCCCGCCAGCGCATTGACCTGATTACCGAGCGCTTCGTAGGTAATCGACCCGCTGTCAAAGACAAACGCCGTGCGGCCACCCAGCCCGGCATCGAGCTGCCGGTCGAGCACTTCACGGGTGATATTGAGCCGGGGCGGTATTTCCCGATAGCCCGGCCAGCTCTCGATGATGTCAGTCGCCATCGCCACCGCGGAAGGGTGAATTGTCATAATAGGGTCCGCGGAAATCGGGATCGCGTTTATCCAGGAACGCCCGGATGCCCTCATGGCAATCCTTGGTGCGGGTGATTTCCTTGATGCCTTCCAGTTCGCGGTTCCAGCCTTCGTCGGTGCGGTTCTGGTTCCAGTAATATTTCACCAGCGCCTTGGCGTGACGCACCGACAGATACGGGTTGCTGGCGATCTGCGCCGCCATGGCCAGGGTCTCCTCCATCAGCTTGTCATGGGGAATGACCCGGTCCACCAGCCCGATACGCTCGGCTTCGGCCGCATCCACGATGCGCCCGGTGAGGATCATTTCCATGGCGCGGCCGACGCCCACCAGCTTGGGCAGGTTCCGCGCGCCGCCCGATTCCGGCAGGAACCCGGCAGGCACCGCCACCTCGCCCAGCCTGGCCTTGTCCGAGGCATAGCGGATATCGCACAGGGTACACATTTCGAGGCCGATCCCGACGGCGGGGCCGTTGATGGCTGCGATGACAACCGGCGGCAGATCTTCCAGCTTGCGAAAGGCGCGCTGCAGCACCTCATGGCGCAGATCGTTGAAAAAATACCCGGCCAGTTCCTTGTAAGGCCCGAAATTGCCGAAATCGAAATCCTCGTCGCCGGCGCCGACGGGACCGGCTTCGGATTTCAGATCACCGCCGGCGGAGAACCCCCTGCCCTCGCCAGTCAGAATGATCACGCGGATATGGCTGTTGTGCCGGATTTCGTCGCACAGAATATCCAGTTCCACCCGCATGCGGACATCGACGGCATTGAGCGCGTCGGGCCGGTTCATGGTGATGATCCCGATGGATTTCTCGCCGGGCCGCTCCGGATTTTCCCGGACTTCCCACTTCAACGCTTCATATTTCATACTGGTTTTCTCCTGAAACTTTATGAGCCGACTTTGAGCGGCGTGCTGAGTCCGCGCAGACAGGCAATGACGCTGAGGGCGGTAATCTTGCCGGTGCCCGGATTTTCCGGTGATTGGACATTTTCGATGGTGAGCTCGAACCGCGCGCTATCCGCATCGACCTTGATGGTGTGGGTATTACGGTCGAGCGACGGATCGGCCCAGATTTCCAGCTTCGTGTCATCGGGACCGACGCCTGCCAGTCCAAGGGCGGCGGCAACATTCACATTGGCCGGGAACCCCATGGCGCCCTCGCGGGCACTGCCTTCGAATACCTTCTTAGGCTCATTGAGCCCCTCGACGCTGATGTCATTCTGCACCAGATGCGGCGCGCCTATCAGCGCGTTGGGCGGTTTGCGGGTGATCATGCGGACTTCGTTTATGGTCCCCTCGGCCGCCGCCCGGACCGCGTCGAGACCCAGCAGCGCGCCCGTCGCCAGGATGATCTGCGCCCCGTTCTCTTTCGCCAGATCAACAACATCCGGATTGGCAAGAATGCCCGCGCCGCTAACCGTCACCAACAGACGCCCGGCATTAAGCGCCGGGTCGGCGATCTCGCGAAACGCTTCCTTGGGCACGCATTCGACGATGATATCGCTGGTCTCCGCCAGTTCCTGCGCCGAGATGATTGGTGCCGGGTTCCTGAAATCCTTCATGTTGCGCGCCGCCTTTTCCGCATCGCGCACGGTCACGCCGATCAGCTCCAGCCCATGAATACCCTTGTCCAGGGCGCGGGCCACCACAATGCCGATGGTTCCCAGTCCGGCCAGCCCTACTTTCAACGGTCTTTCTCCCCTATTCCCATAACGTATTCCCATGACGCACCGCCTGCCTCTAAACCAGCCGGCTTTGCGAGTCGATTGACGGTGAGGCATACATGGCTCACCCTTATGGCTCAACCCAATGGTACCCGCCCATGGCTTTGCTGTCAGCGGGGCCACGCGATTTGTCAGTGAGATCAGGTTTTGAGGTAACAAGTGTCGCTGGTTTTTGCCTGTCAGGATGTGCCCCCGGCACCCTGGATCGCCGCGTTGAGACAGGAGCTGCCGGATATGGAAGTCCATGTCTGGCCGGATTTTGGTGCGCCGGAAGACGTGGAATTCGCGTTGATCTGGGGTCCCTATGCAAGCGAGATGAAACAGTTCCCCAATTTGAAGGCGATGATTTCCCTGGGCGCCGGCGTCGATCACATTCTCGACCAGGTGGATCGCCCGCCGCACGTCCCGGTGGCACGGCTGGTGGATCCCGGCCTCAAGATCGGCATGGTGGAATACGTGGTCTACAACGTGCTGCGGTTTCATCGCCGTATGCCCGATTACAGGCAGCAGCAGGAAAAACAGCTCTGGATCGAACGGTACCAGACGCTTCCATCGGAGCGGCGCGTCGGCATTTTAGGTCTGGGTGAAATCGGTGTCGCCTGCGCTCAGGCGCTGATCGCCCTCGGTTTCGATGTCCTCGGCTGGAGCCGCACCAAGAAGGACATTCACAAAGTCGGTTGTTTCTACGGCGACGAAGCCCTTAAGGCCTTTCTTGGCCAGAGTGAAATCCTGATTTGCCTACTCCCTCTGACCCCGGAAACCAATGGCATTCTGGGCAAGATCCATCTCGCGGCCCTGCCGGCCGGCGCCTACCTGATCAATGCCGGACGCGGCGCCCATGTGATCGAGGCCGATCTGCTGGAGGCGCTGGGTAGCGGCCATATTGCCGGCGCCGCCCTCGACGTCTTCCAGACCGAACCGCTGCCAAAGGGCCATCCCCTGTGGAGCCATGCCAATGTCACGGTGACACCGCACATCGCCGCCCTCACCCTCCCGACAACCGCAGGTCCCGTCATCGCCGACATCGTCCATGCGGCCCAGGCGGGCAAGCCCATCCCCCACAGGGTGAACGCCAAGCGGGGTTATTGAGGGCGAACCGGCGTTCGTTTGCGAAGTTAAGTTTGGGGTGGCGGAGTGTCTATTCGTTGGAGCAATGCTCAAAAATAGACGACATGAAGCCAGACATTGAGCCCCATCCAGGACGCGACGGGTAAGGCCAAGGCGAGCTGCCGCGAGCGAGGCGTCAATAGGCGGCACACCAGAAGTATAAATACAAGGCTCGCGAGGCCCAATCCCAATACCAGCCAGGTCATCTTTAACCTATAATCCTCAACAGGATCCAATCGTCCCGAGTACAAATTCTTTTGTTCACGATAAGCCGACACTTCCGGCGCATATGACTGCTCTTCGTTCGTAACCCCTCTGAGAGCAATATTCGTTACACGCTGCTCATTTCCCCGTCGAATGATGATCGAGTCCTTGTTTCGCCGAATTTCAAGTTTGCTGTTGAGCATGGGAACGATCAGGGACCACTGATGGGCAGATGTCCATTCCGACATGCTGACGCCGTTTCCCAGGCGCGGCGTTCCGTTATTTTCCAGAACCGCGACATTCGCCGTCCAGGACGACGGCAGCGGTGTTTCAACGACCAGAGCTGGCGCCGGCCTTGAGGGGCGGCGCGCAATCCAGCCGATCATTGGGTTGGTCTCACCGTTCGCTACGCGAATTGTCGGCGGGGTTGATCCGACAACCGATACCGCCAGTGTATCGGACGTCCCGCGAGACGTAATGCGATACCTATTGCGATTTCCATTGTCGACCGGCTCGATCGCGTTGTCGTTATCCGTGAGCCAGACCGTTCTCGCGGTGCCTCCGCGCCGGTCTTCGTATGCGTCGACAATCACCCAGACCTGTTCAGGGAGAGCCAGCACCTGCCGCTTGACACGAAAACCTCCCTTCGATCCGCGTGTCAGTTCCAGAAACAGCGCGTCGTCGCGGGTTCCGATGTAGTTGGCCCGCGGCCGATGGAGCGCCTGCGACGATTCACCGACCCGGTGCGGTGCGTTGGACCCGGCCCAATTCAAAGCCTGGGCGCGATCGCCCCCTGTGAACGGCCAATAGCCGACAGATGTCCACCAGTCTATGCCACCGGCCCACAGATGAAGGCTGAGATCGTCGGGTTGCTT
>JABJKO010000327.1 GCA_018660305.1 Rhodospirillaceae bacterium | reverse complement strand
GGCCGCCGAGGTGTAGAAGATGATATGCGGCGGGTAATTATCCACGAGATAGCCATAAATCGGCCCGGCGACCGCCTGACCGACGAGGAAACCGGTGCTCACAAAACCGAACACAGTGCCGATGGGAAGATGCGAGGCGACGTGCCGGACCGCCACATCTCGGGAGGCATTGGCGCCGCCGCGCATGGCGCCGCCGACCGCAAGGCAGATAACCACCAGCCAGAACGGCAAAAGATTCGTGCCCGCCAGAAACACCATCAGGGCGGAAACGCTGAACCCGATTATCAGGATAGCATCATACCGAACGGTCCTGTCCGCCAGGATCCCACCGGGAAGAACCAGCAGCAGGGTCGCCACCTGATAGGCGGTCAGCGCGACGACACCGGCGGCCCGAGAGCCTCCCTCCATGTTCTCGAAAGCGGCGACGGAAAATTGCGTGACGCCGAAATTCGCCATGGAAGCGCCCATGTAGAACAGGAAAAACAGCATGACCGGCCGCGATGTCAGCAGATCGCGCAGGCTGTCGGCCATGGAGTCTTTCTTCTTGACCTTGGTCCCTTCGTTGATCAGATGGGCGAACAGGACCAGCGCCAGCGTCATGACGAGACCGATGCCCCCCATGGCCATCATCGCGCCGCGCCAGCCTATAAACGGCTCCAGCGCCGCGGCCAGCACCGGGCCGACAAGAAACCCCACATGGCCGACAAAGGTGTGGATCGAATAGGCCCGCCCCAGGCGTTCTTCGTCGACCGAGGACGAGATCAGGGAATAATCGGCAGGATGGAAGACCGCGTTGCCGATCCCGGCAATCGCCATAAGAACCAGTAATTGCCAGAAACTATTTGCCTGCCAGCCAATCAGGAAAAAGGCGGCGGAAAAAAGCAACAGCCCGCCTATGAGCACCTTGCGCCCGCCAATACGTTCCACAAGGAAGCCCATGGGCGTCTGCAGCACGCCGGTGGTGATGGCGAAGACGGCAAGGGCGGTCCCCCACTCGACCGTGCTCATCTCCAGCGATTTCGTGATGGGAATCAGAAGCGGTGCAAGCGCCAGCGGATAGACATGGCTGAGCATGTGGGCGAACCCGATCAGGCCAACGGCCTGAAGTTCACGACGCGGAAAACTGATTACTGATGCCATTACTTCTGCCCTGCCGACTTGAACCGCTTGTGAAGGATCACCGCGCCAATGGAGCAGACAGTCATGGCACCCGACATCCAGAACACCAGATCCGGCCGGCCGATATCGAGGAGCCATCCGTAGAACGGCAACGTCACCGCCCCGCCAAACAAAAAACCGGTGGAGACGAAGGCAAAGACCGTCCCTACGCTATGGGGGGCTGCGGAATGGCGGACATTGACGTCCCGTGCGGCAATCACCAGCCCGCGCATGCCGCCGCTGATGGCGAGCAGGCCAATCACCAGCCAGAACGGCAGCCAACCAAGACCGGCCAGAGCCATCATGGCGGCGGAAACAGCGAGACACAGGATCATGATGCCGTGATGGTTGTCGGTCCGGTCCGCCAATACGCCGCCCGGCAATGTCAGGGCCAGTGATCCACCAAGATAAAAGGTCAGCGCCAGCGCCGCCGAAACCACGGGGATTCCGTACATGGCGCCCAGCGCCGCGACGGAAAAATGCGCGATCCCGGCATTGGCGGCGGATGAACACAGATAAAACAGCAGCAGCAACAGCAATGGCCGCGACGTCAGCAACACCCGCCAGGGCGGCGCCGGGGCTTTTTCCTTTGTCGCCCCGCCTTCACCAATCAGCCCGCCGAATATGAGCAAAATCATGGCAAGCGCGATTCCAATGGCACCGGCGATAATGATCGACGTCCGCCAGGGAATTTCCAGGAAGATCAGAAATCCCATGATTGCCGGGCCGAGGAGCATGCCCGAGGATCCGCCGAGAGAGTGGAAGGAAAAGGCCTTGCCCAAGCGGCCGTCATCGATGGAGACGGAAATTATGGAATAATCGGCGGGATGAAAAACGCTATTACCAATGCCCGCCAGCGCCATCAGGGAAATGAATTGCCACGTTTCGGTAACCAGGCTAATCGAACCGATACTGGCTGCCAGAATAAAGAGGCCGCCGACCAGAACCTTGCGTCCACCCACACGATCAACCAGATAGCCCACGGGAGTCTGAAGGACACCGGTGCAAACCACATAGGCTGTAATGCCGAGGCTCAGCGTTCCCAAACCCACACCGAGCCCGTCGGCTATGGACTGGTAGTGAGGCACCAGCGAGTACAGATAAAAATGGCTGAGAAAATGCGCCGCGCTGATCAGACCGACGATCTGAACCTCGCGACGCGGAAAACCAACTACAGACGCCATTCGATGAGAGTCTCCGGCAGCATTATAACAATTTCGTATTATGATCCGCGCGCGCCGGCCATTCTATTGAGGGCATCCCTTAGAAGCAAATTTGCCGGTGCTAATGAGGGATGAATTCGATACATTATGCGCACCGTAAACAAAAACACCCATTAGAGGATGAGGAGCCCCGGTTTATGAAGCTCGATTGCTATACCCATATTTTCCCCGTTGATTTCTTCCACCGCATGGAGGAGGTCGTCGAAAACAAGGCGCCCATCAAACGGTGGCTGAATATTCCCATGCTTTATGACGTCGATGCACGGCGCAAAATCATGGACACCTTCGGCGAGTATCAGCAGATCCTCACCCTGTCGGCACCGCCCATCGAGGCCATGTCCGGACCCGACGTCACGCCGGGTCTCGCCCGCATGGCCAATGACGGCATGCATGATCTGGTGCAGAAATATCCCGACCGGTTCCCGGCGTTCATTGCCTCGCTGCCCATGAACAATCCCGAGGAATCCTATAAGGAACTCGATCGCGCCATCACGGAACTGGATGCGCGCGGCATCCAGATATTCTCCAACGTCAATGGCGAGCCGCTGGATCAGGAAAAATACTGGCCCATCTTCGAGAAGATGGCGGCCTATGATTTGCCGATCTGGTTGCATCCGGCCCGTGGCGAGGATTTCCCGGACTATAAGACGGAAACCAAGTCACCCTATGAAATCTGGTGGGTGCTGGGCTGGCCGTACGAAACCAGCGTCGCCATGGCGCGGCTGGTGTTCTGGCGTATCTTCGAAAAACTGCCCAATATCAAGATCATCACCCATCACATGGGCGCCATGATCCCGTTTTTCGATGGCCGTGTCGGCCCCGGCTGGGATCAGATGGGTGCCCGTCAGGCAAACGAGGATTATGCCGAACTGAAGGCCGGGCTGACCAAGCGCCCCATCGATTACTTCAAGATGTTCTATGCCGACACTGCCCTGTTCGGCAGCGATGCCGGCACCGAATGCGGCCTGAAGTTCTTTGGCGCCGACAATTGCCTTTTCGCGTCGGACTGCCCGTTCGATCCCGAAGGCGGCCCCATGTATATCCGCGAAACCATCAGGGTCCTGGACAAGCTCGGCGTATCGGATGCCGACCGTAAGAAACTCTATGAGGACAATACGCGCCGTCTCCTCAAGCTGAACTAAGTCAACACCGCTTTGCAGCAGCGCTATTTGGCGCTAGCCTCCCACCAAGACCGTAGAAACGGTGGGAGGGTAGCGTCATGGCGTCATCGACGAATTACGAACCCGTTTCGGCCCCTTGGGTTTGGAACGCAGCCGACATCGCGACCCGCGATGACTGGATTTTTCCGTTATCGGCGGCGGCGCTTGAGGATATCGACAGCGCCTTGTCAGACGTCAAACGGCGCGAGCTGGAGATGGATTCCATTACCGCTTCCGACTTTCCGCTGCCTTCGTTCACTGCCGATCTGGCCGCCATAAAAAGCGGCCTCGTGGGCGGCCTGGGGATGGGCCTGCTTCGCGGCGTGCCGGTGGATCGATACGACAGGGATGACCTGAGACTGATCCTGTGGGGGATCGGTGCCCATATCGGTCTTGGGGCTCCACAGAGTTTCCGTGGCGACAAGATCGGCGATGTCATGGACATGTCGCACACCGGCGATATCCGCCGGTCCTACCGTTCACCCCGGCCGCTGTATCTGCATGTGGATCCCATCGATATCGTTGGTCTGCTCTGCACCCGACAGGCAAAAGAAGGCGGTTGGAGCCTGCTCACCAGCGCGATGGCCTTACACAACACGCTTCTGTCCGAGCGTCCCGACCTGATGCCGGCGCTCTATCGCGGTTACCATTACAGCAGCACCGAAGCGAGTTCGACCGGGGAACCACCGATTACGTCTTACCGGGTACCGGTCTATAGCGCGGTTGGCGAACAAATTGTCGTCAATTTCAACGCCTCCCCCATCGGCAAGGCACTAGACAGCGGCGACAAAGAGAACGACGCGGATACACTTGAGGCGTTCGAGTTGTTCAAGGAAACTGCCATGCGGGAGGATCTGGTTTTCCGCACCATGCTGGAGCCGGGCGACCTTCAGTTCCTTAACAACCGCCTCGTGCTGCATGGGCGCACCCGGTTCGAGGATTTTTCGGAGCTTGAGCGCAAACGGCATATGTTGCGCGTCTGGCTGAAGATGCCCGACTGGGCGGCGTGGCCGGACAATATGTATTGGCACGAAAAAGGCTATCGGCTTAGCGACGGCTAACGCCGCGTAACGACAACACACAGGGAGAAATAACATGACCGTAAAGACAATTGGATTTGTCGGCATAGGCAATATGGGCGCGCGCATGGTGCCCCATATCGCGAAGACGGGGATCCCCGTTCATATTTACGACCTCAATGAAGAAGCCTCCAAGGCCCTTGCCCGTGCCCATAACGGCATCGTCGTCGAGGAATCGGCAAAGGCCGTGGCGGAAGCGACCGATGCGGTCATCACCATGCTACCGGCGGGTCCCGACGTGAATAGCTGCGCCCTGAGCGCCAACGGTCTGGTGGACGGCTTCTCCAAGGGAGACATCCTGATCGACATGAGTTCGTCGCAGCCCTGGCTCACCGTGGAATTGGCGCAGGAACTGGCCGAGCGCGGCATTTCCATGATCGATTCCCCCGTATCGGGCGGAACCACCGGCGCCGATGCCGGCACGCTGACCCTGATGATCGGCGGTGACGACGCCATCGTGGAACGCTGCCTGCCGGTGCTGGAGCCCATGGCGAAACACATCTTCCGCACCGGCAAGGTCGGATCGGGTCACGCACTGAAAACGCTGAACAACATGCTCAGCGGGATCAATACCATGGCGGCGACAGAAGTGATGCTGGTGGGGAAAAAATTCGGGCTCGATCCCGAAGTGATGGTCGATGTCATCAACGAATCCACCGGCATGAACGGGGCGATGAAGCGGACCATGAAACAGCACGTGATCAGCCGCACGTTTGGCGGCGGCTTTGCCTGGGATCTGAAATTCAAGGATTTCGTCATCGCCATGGAACTCGCCCGGAACACCGGAACGCCAATTCCGCTATGCGGCATGGCCTTCCAATTGAACGAGGCCGCCAATAACTGGATCGAGGATTCCACCGGCAAGACCAGCAGCGAGATCGTCCGCTGGATGGAACACATGGCCGGAATCGAAATCAAAAAATGACGGCGAAAGGAGATATCGATGCCTAAGGGACAGTTACGTCATATCGCCATATCGGTACCGGATAAGGAAAAGGCGGCAGCCTTTTACGAACAGGCTTTCGGGCTCGAGCGTATCTCGGAATCGCGGGTCGCCACGCGGCTTACGGACGGGGTGATGAACCTTACCCTGTTACAGTTCCAGACCCAGGAGGATGCCGGCGATGAGCGTGGCAAGGATTTTGTCGGGGTGCATCATTTCGGTTTCTGGGTCGATGATGAAGGTACCGCCATTGCCGACGTGGAGAATCACGGAGGCAAATATCACCCCGGACCCACCGGGGCCGGCGCACCGCAAAACGCCGAAGTCAAATTCCGCGATCCGGACGGCGTCGTATTCGACATCTCCACCCATGGCTGGGACGGTGCCAAGCGGTGAAACGGACTAATTTGTCGTCGGCCTATCAGAGATCCCGGTCCTATTCGCCGGCGGTCATCACCGAAGGCGGCCGGACCATCTGGCTCGCCGGTCACCTCGCCGCCGAGGATGAAGACGGGACGTCGCTGGCCGGCGATTTCGACGGTCAGGTGCGCTGTGTTTTTCGCAAGCTCGACGCAACGTTGCGTGAAGCGGATGCGTGCTTAGCCGACATCGTTACCATGACCATTTTCATTGTCGATGTGGCGCAAAACTCCCGATTTGTGGAGCTTCGCAAAGAATTCTTCTCAGACGAGAACTATCCCGCAAGCACGCTAGTAACCGTCGCCGCACTCAACCGGCCGGAGCTGATGGTGGAGATAAATGCCGTCGCAATTGCGCCACAATCATCCTCATAGATTTGTGAGGCCTAATCGCTTGCTATGGCCCGACAGGCTATTTAAAGTCCGGTCGGGGGTCGGCGGAATATTTGTCGGCCACACTTGTTTTTGTTTTTGATCGATACAGACTGGGAGAGATTTCATATGCCTTCAATGTTCAAACGCGCGTTGCCGTTTGCTGTCATTGCAGCAGCCGGCATCGCCGCTAGCCCGGCGATCGCAGCGGATGCGTCTTACTTCAGCGGCAAGACGCTAAAGATCGTCATTCCTTATGGCCCGGGTGGCACGTACGATAAGTACGGCTCCTCGTTCTCGAAGCATCTCAGGAAGCATATTCCGGGAAATCCGAATATTATCCTGCAGCATATGCCGGGTGCCGGTGGGTCGAAGGCCATGAACTTCACCTACAACATCATGGCGAAGAACGGCTATAACATGGTCGTGCCTCTCGACAATTCGGTCGTCAATCAGCTGATGCGTCCCAAGCGCATGAAGTACAAGACGGACAAGTTCAACTGGATGGGTTCCAGTAATCAGACCAACGTTGTCATGGTTGTACGCTCCGACACCGGCGTCAAAACCGTGGCCGATCTGAAGAAGATCGAGGTCATCGGCGCCACCAGCGGCAAATCCTCTAGCGGCTATATCAATCCCAGGATGGTCTGGGGTCTGCTCGGCGGTAAGGGCCGCATGGTCACCGGCTACAAGGGCTCCTCGCGGTCCATGCTCGCCGTCGAACAGGGTGAAGCGCAGATGGCGGCCTTCAACTGGCTCGCCTGGGCTTCTAAGGTCCCGCATTGGTTCAAGGGCGATGAGCCGTTTGCCCGTGCCATCGTGCAGGTCGGCGTATTCAGGGACCCGGATCTGCCGAATGTTCCCATGCTGACTGAACTGGTCAAGCCATCGGACAAGGCGGTCGTGAACTTCATCGCTTCCGCCGGACCTCTGGGCCGTGGCCTGACATTGCCGCCTGGCGTGCGGAAGGACATCGTCGTCACCATGCGTAAAGCATATAGCGCGATGAACCGCGATCCGGCCTTCGCCAAGGAGCTCAAGAGGAAGCGGCTTCGTCTCATCGCGAGCGAGGGTGCGGTCATTCAGAAAATTGTCGAAGACGCGATCAAATCGGCAACACCTGAAGTGGTTGCCCGTGCTCGCAAGATCATCTTCGGCGGCAGCTCGTAAGACCTGCTTTCCAAAGAGATATGGGAAAGGGCCGCCCATGGGGCGGCCCTTTTTCTATGGGGTAAGGCTGGTCAGAAAACCGGCGACGGTGTCGATAAACTCGGCTGGCTTTTCGGCATGAAGCCAGTGACCCGCATCGGCGATTACCAATATGGATGAGGCCGGGAAATACTGACGGATGGCCGCATGATGATCGGGCCGGACATAGTCGGATTTTGCCCCGACCACAAACATCGATGGTCCTGAAAACACGTTACTGGCCGGCGGGATGGGAAAATCAGTCAACGCCGCCATGTTGTCGGCGATAGCATCCAGATTGAGGCGCCAGCGCGCGCCCGCCTCTTCGAACACCAGATTGTGCAGGAGAAAGCCCCGGATACCGGCCTCGGGCACGGCTTCGGCAAGCGCTGTATCGGCGTCGCCGCGCCGCTGAACCGCCGACAGATCAAGCGCCCGCATGGCATCGACATAGGGATCGTGGCTGTGGCCATAAGCAACCGGTGCTATATCGGCGACGATCAGGGCCCCAATGGCGCCGGGGTCTGTCAATGTGGCGACCATGGCGGCCTTGCCGCCCATGGAATGACCGAGAACAACCGGCTTTTCCAGTTTCTCCGCATCGATCAGACGAAGAAGATCATCGGCCATGGCGGCGTAGGTCATCTCGTCATCCCATGGCGAGTCACCATGGTTGCGAAGATCGATTGTCAGCACTCTTCGATTTTCGGCCAGTTTCTTCGCGATACTGGTCCAGTTGCGGCCCGAACCGAACAGCCCGTGCAGAATCAGCAACGGAGGTCCATCACCATACGCCGTATAGGATAAGTTCATTGTTGAAGGGGACGCCGTGTCCCTATGCCCCGCCCAGCATGCCGACCAGCAGCGCCATGCGAACGTAGAGCCCGTATTTCATCTGACGGAAATAGGCGGCCCGTGGGTCGTCGTCGAGGCTGGGCGGTATTTCCCCGACCCGCGGCAGGGGATGCATCAGCACCATGTCCTTGCGCGCGCGCTCCATATGTTCGGGCGTCACCGCGTAGAAAAAATCAATATCGATGGCACCCGGCAACCGCTCCTTCTGCACGCGCGTTACATACAGCACATCGGTGCCGTCGATGACGTCATCCAGATCCAGATGCTGTGTGTCGCCGGCCGCCAGATATTGCTGCGGCATCTGCAACTCCTCGGGCGCGACGAACTGCAGATGAACATCGTAGAGACGCAGCAGCTTGGTCAGGCTATGGACGGTCCGGCCATATTTGAGGTCGCCCATCATGGTGATGGTCAGCCCGTCGATGCGGCCCTGTTCCTGCTGGATGGTATAGAGATCGAGCAGCGCCTGGGTGGGATGTTCGCCGGCCCCGTTGCCGGCATTGATGATCGGCACCGAGGAGACGGCGACGGCCCGCTCGGAGGCGTCTTCGTCGTAATGGCGCAATACGATGGCGTCGGCATAACACTCCAGCGTGCGGATGGTATCCTCAAGGGTTTCGCCCTTGGTCACTGAGGAGAAATTCACTTCGTTGATGGGAATGACGTTGCCGCCGAGCTTGGTCATGGCGGCATAGAAGCTGGACGATGTCCGCGTCGAGGGCTCGTAGAACAGATTGGCGATGGTCTTGCCGCCCAGCGGCGTGGTGCGGCCTATCGCGACACGGTCGGCGGTGCCAAAAATCTCGCTAATATCGGATTTGCTGAATTGATCGACGGATATAACGGCGCGGCGCCAAGGCATTTCATATTTACTCGCAACCAATGTATCCATTTCGACGCCCTAATAATCAAATCCAAACGGCGCCATAGATAATCCAACTGACCTCGAATCAACAGTCTCAAGAATGAGATTCCGTAGCCCCCGATTTCGCAACGCCGCGGCCTGAAATCAGCACACAGCCGATCGCCACGAGATTAAGGATCGCCGCCGCCCAAAACACCGTCAGCGGCGACCCGATATCGACGAACCAGCCCGAAATCGTGGGCATGGAGCTATTGCCGATGGTGAAGCCCACGGTCACGAACGCCACCACCGCGCCCAACAACGCCGGCGGCGCATCCCGCCGGACCATGATGTCCCGCGACGGAGTGAGAAATCCCTTGGATGCCCCGGCAATGGCCATCAGGGTCACGATCACCCAGAAGGACGCGATGCCCGTCGCCACCACGGCGATGCAGGCAGCGGCAACCAGCAAGGTGACAACCAGTACAAGATCATGCCGCTTGGTCTTGTCGGCGACGATGCCGCCGAGAACGACGCCGCCTATTGCCGCCGCCAGATAGCCGAACAGAACGCTCGCCGCGACGGTTTCCGCGATGCCGTAATGGGCGACCAACGCCACGATCATGAAGCTGCTGATCGCCGTGGTTGCCGCCGATGACATGGCGAAATAAAAGAAATGGGCAAGAACCTTGCGCTCCATTAGGGCGTGCCAGGTGCGGCGAAGCTGCCCGGGTTCTTTCTTCTTTCGTTCCCCGCTGTCGCGCAGAATTCCCTGGCACAGGAAGACCAGCACGGTAACCGTCAGCCCGAAGGCGCCGCCCACGATCAGGGCGGTCCGCCAATCGTACAACAACGCTATGGCACTCATTAGGACGGGGGCCGCCAGAAAGCCGCTCTGCGCGCAGACACTGTGAATGCTGAACGCCTTTCCCATGCGGTGCTCATCCACCGACGATGATAAAATCACGTAATCGCTGGGGTGAAAGACGCTGTTTCCTATGCCCGCGAGCGCGAACAGGCCCACCAGGGCCCAATAGGATGACGTAAATCCAGCGAGAAATACGGCGCCGGACAATATGAGCAGGCCGGCGCAGAGGACGCGGCGGGCGCCGATACGATCGACCAGCATCCCCACCGGCATCTGGACCGAGGCCACGGCAACAAAGAAGCAGGTCATGATGAAGCCAAGCGCCGCATTGGACACCTGCAGATCATCCTTCATGAAGGGAAGCAGCGGCGGCAGGCACATGACATAAAAATGGCTGGTAAAATGGCCGGCCCCAACCAGCCAGATCACCGCCCATTGCTGCGCGTCCGAGCGTTTCTCCGGCGCAGCGCCACTGCTCACAGATGCGTTCATTCCAGTTCCTTGGCGGGATCACAATCGGGATTATCCTGTGCGGTTTCATAGACCGGTTATCCCGTTGCCACAAGGTGTCGACGCACCTGCCATCTTGCCGAGTCTCCCGCAATCCGCTGTATTACTTCCCATGTTCAAACTCGACAACGTGACAAAGCGTTTTGGCTCAGTCCGCGCGGTCGGTCCCGTGAGCATCGAGGCGGCGACCGGACGCACGACGGTTCTGATCGGTCCCAGTGGTTGTGGCAAATCGACCCTTCTCCGGCTGATGATCGGGCTCACGATCCCCGATCACGGCCAGATCGAATTCGACGGCACGGCGATGGATCTGGACCAGGCAGCGGCCCTGCGCCAGCGTATGGGTTATGTGATTCAGGACGGCGGTCTGTTTCCCCATTTGACGGCACGGCAAAACGTCACCCTGATGGCGCGGCACCTGCGGCGCGATGAGGAGGGCATCCACGACCGGGTTGAGACTCTCTGCCAACTGACTCATTTTCCCAGGGACGCGTTGGACCGGTTTCCAACCCAGCTTTCCGGTGGACAGCGCCAGCGCGTCGCCCTCATGCGGGCATTGATGCTCGACCCGGACGCGCTGCTCCTCGACGAACCCCTCGCGGCGCTCGACCCCATGATCCGCCACGAGTTGCAAACCGACCTGCGTGACATATTTCGCACGCTGGGCAAGACCGTGGTGCTGGTCACCCATGACATAGGCGAAGCCGGATATTTCGGAGATGACATCGTCCTGTTACGGGACGGCGTGATCATCCAGCAGGGCAGCTTGCACGATTTCCTTTCCAAACCGGCGGACGATTTCGTGGATAATTTTATCGGTGCGCAGCGGGGCATCGCCGATGTTCTGGCGGAGGCCTGCACCTGATGGTCCCTGGGCGTCGCCTGAGCCTCGCAACCCGGGCCGCGGTTTTACTCGGCGCTGTTTTATGCTGGACCGGCTCCCTCGCGGCGGCGGAACCGCAAAAGATAACGGTAGGATCCAAAACCTTCACTGAATCCGTGATCCTCGGGGAAATTCTCAGCAAGCTTGTCCGCCAGACCGGCGGGGATGCCGATCACCGCAAACAGCTCGGGGGGACCCGCATTCTCTGGAATGCGCTGCTACGGGGCGATATCGACATGTACCCCGAATATACCGGCACCATCGTGCGCGAAATTCTGGCCGATAAAACCATCAGCAAGAGATCGGATATCCACGAAGCCCTCGGCAAGCAGGGGATTTCCATGTCCTGGCCGCTGGGCTTTAACAATACATACGCCATCGGCGTCAAACCGCCCCTGGCCGACAAGTTGGGGCTGGCAACAATTTCCGATCTCGCCAGGCATCGTGATCTGCGACTTGGCTTCAGCAATGAATTCATGGATCGGGGCGATGGCTGGCCGGCCCTCAAGAAGCTTTACAAATTGAAACACGAGAAGGTCAAAGGACTGGACCACGATCTGGCCTATCGCGGGCTTCAGGCCGGCGATATCGATGCCATCGACGTCTACACCACCGATGCCGAGATTGCCTATTACGGCCTGCGCCTTCTGGAAGATGACCTTCAGCATTTTCCGGCTTACGATGCGGTGATCCTCTACCGGACCGTGCTGAGACAGACAGCGCCGGGGGTCGTCAGAGCGATCCGGCAGCTTGAGGGCGCCATAAATGCCAAACGGATGGCGGGGTTAAATGCCA
Organism: Rhodospirillaceae bacterium; assembly: GCA_018660305.1. Next base: position 188 of record JABJKO010000327.1, on the reverse strand, counting down.
CCGTCAAAATCTCGGGAAAAACCGAAAATTCGGCAGCCACGGAGTTTCTGTCGAAGGATCTCGGCATTGATCAGCGCGCCGCGGACGAAACCGGCTGGAACCGGTTCTGGCGTCACACATTCGAGCATTTAATGCTGGTCGGCATTTCGCTCACGGCTGCCATATTGATCGCCATCCCGCTGGGGATT
>JABJKO010000201.1 GCA_018660305.1 Rhodospirillaceae bacterium | reverse complement strand
CTGCGTAACGATCTGGTACGTCGCCACAATGCGCAAAACCGCTGAATCCTAAATCCGGTAATTTAGGATATTTCTGACCCGTTCCGCAGGCGGAACCGCTGGATTTTGCCGGTGGCGGTCTTGGGCAGATCATCGACGAAATGAAACCAGCGCGGATATTTGTAATGGGCGAGCCCGTCGCGGCAATGGGATACCAGGGCCTGTTCCATGTCGTCGCCCCCATCGCCCACATCATTCAGGACAACGTAGGCGGCGGGTTTGATCAGACCGTCCTCGTCCGCATGGCCGACCACGGCCGCCTCCAGCACCTTGGGATGTTCGATCAGACGCGCTTCGATTTCAAACGGTGAGCACCACAGCCCGCCCACCTTCATCATGTCGTCGCCGCGCCCGGCATTCTGGTAGTAGCCGTCTGTATCGCGGTAATACATGTCGCCGGTATTGAGCCACTCGCCGCGCATGGTGTTGGCGGATTTCTCCGGGTTATTCCAATAAAGCGTGGCCGCCGACTCGCCCTTGACCCAGACGGTCCCGATGACATCGGGCTCGGTGATTTCGGTGCCGTCATCGTCCATCAGCTTTATCTCGTAGCCGGAAACGGGTTTTCCCGATGTGCCTGGCTTTATGTCGTCAGGCCGGTTGGCGATAAAGATATGCAAATTCTCGGTGGACCCCAGGCCATCGAGGATGACCGTCCCGGTCTGTTCCTTCCAGCGGCGGAACACGTCTCCGGGCAGCGCTTCGCCGGCGGAAACACAAATCCTCAGTGACGACAGGTCCGGCTTTTCCGTCTCCATGGCCCGCAATTGCTGGGCGTAGAGCGTCGGCACGCCGAAGAAGACGGTGGGCCGGAAATGCTCGATCATCTCGAAACTCATCTGCGGCGTGACCCGCTGGTCGCTCAGCGCGATGGTCGCGCCCACCCAGAGCGGAAACGTCATGGCGTTGCCGAAACCGTAGGAATGGAACAGCTTGCTCACCGAAAAGACTGTGTCGTCTTCGCGCAGACCCGCCGTATTGGCGGCAAACCGTTCCGACGTGCACACCATGGAGCGATGGGGATGAACAACGCCCTTGGGATTGCCGGTGGACCCCGACGAATAGAGCCAGAAACACTCGCTTAACGCCGTGGCGGGCGCCGCCTCCAGCTCCGCCGATTGCCCGGCTGCCTGTGCGGCAAACGCCTCCATGGTGAGGATCAGTGCCGGACAATGCACGCTGTCCGCCGGCGCCGGGGTCAGTGTGTCCGAAAAATCGGCACTGTGGACCAGCGCCTTGCAATCGCAGTCTCCGATCAGGAAGGTGTAATCCTGAGATCGCAGCATGGTATTGGCGGCAACCGGAATAATCCCGGCCTTGATGGCGCCGAAGAACAGCGCAATGAACTCCGGGCAATCCCTGACCACCATCAGCACCCGGTCACCGGGCGCCACCCCCAGGGAGAGCAGCAGATTACCGGCGCGGGCCACCTGGGCGGCCAGCTCGCCATAGCTCCATTCCTCGTCGACTGTCCGGATCGCCGGCTTGTGGCCCCGTCCCTCGTCCAGATGGCGGTCGATGAAGGGCACGGCGACATTGAAACGCAGCGCAAAATTCAGCGCGTTTGGCGTCACCGAACGGTCGATCTCGATCACATTATCCCGCATCAACTGGCCCGTGGGTGTTTCAGATTTCAGCACCAATCTTGCGCGATTTTGCAGGTCCTGCAAACCGCCGGAAATCGTGGCGGGCGTCACGGTGTCGTTATTCTCTAAAACTTGGGCCTGTCGGGTTGATTTTGTCCGGGATAACTGGCAACCGTATGGCCGCATCAGACATACCGGTCGCGATATAATCCATTGAAAGGCCAGAGCCACGTTATGGCGACAGACGTAAAGACGAAAGGCTACCTCGGACAGCCCATCGAACGTGTGGAGGATGAGATCCTTCTCATGGGCAAGGCGCAGTTTTCGGACCATCTGGCGACCCGCGCCGGTACCCAGCACGCCGCCATTCTGCGCTCGCCCCACGCCCATGCGGAAATCCTCTCCATCGACATCTCGAAGGCCGAGCAGGTCCCCGGTGTCGTCGCGGTCATGACCGGCGACGACGTGAAGGAAATGTCGGAAGCCTTTCTGATCGTCCTGAGGGCGCCCATCAACCAGTGGGCGCTGGCGGTCGAAAAAGTCCGCTACGTCGGAGAGCCGGTCGCGCTGGTCATCGCCCGCGACCGCTACATTGCCGAAGACGCGCTGTCGGAAATCGTCGTTGAGTACAAAGCGCTGGAAGCGGCCATCGATCAGGAAGAGGCCATCAAGGAGGGTGCGCCCATCGTCCATGATCCGGTGGGCAGCAACGTGGTCTCGACCCGCGACTTTTCCTATGGCGACCCGGAGGGCGCTTTCGCCGAGGCCGACAAGACGGTCTCCATGACCATTCGCTATCCGCGCAATTCGCAGACGCCGCTGGAAGGGTTCGTGGTTACCGCCGATTATCATCCTGGCGAAGATCTCTATGACGTGGCCTCCAACTACCAGGGGCCGTTTACGTCCCATCCCGTGATGTCCATGGCGCTCAAGGTGAAGAACTCACAGCTTCGCATGCGCACGCCGCAATGGTCGGGCGGCGGGTTTGGCGTCAAAGTCCAGATTTTCCCCTATGTTGTCCTGATCTGTCTGGCCTCCAAGAAAGTCGGTGCGCCGGTCAAATGGGTGGAAGACAAGCTCGAACATCTCGCCGCCGCGGCGCACGCGCCCAACCGTCTGATCAAGATGGAAGCCGCGGTGAAAAACGACGGCACCGTCACCGCCTTCCGGTTCGACCAGCAGGACGATTACGGCGCCTTTCTCCGCGCGCCCATGCCGGGGCCTCTTTACCGCATGCACGGCATCCTCACCGGCGCCTATGACATCAAGAATCTGGCGGTCACCAACCGCGTGGTGATGACCAATAAATGCCCGTCCGCCATGGTGCGCGGTTTCGGCGGGCCACAGATGTATTTCGCCATCGAGCGGATCATGCAGAAGGTCGCCGCCGAACTGGGCATGGATCCGCTGGATGTGATCCGCAAGAATCTGATCCCGGCCGGCGTGTTCCCCTATCGCGCCGCCGCCGGTGCCCTGCTGGATTCCGGCGATTATCCCGGGGCCATCCAACAGGCGGTCACCGAAGGCAATCTCGAGGACCTCAAGAAACGCAAGGAAGCCGCCCTGGCCGAGGGCAGGCTCTATGGCATCGGCTATGCCGCCGTCGTCGAGCCGGCCCAGTCCAACATGGGGTACCTGTCGAATATCCTGCCGCGTGACGAACGGGCGCGGAACCCCAAGGGCGGCGCGGTGGCCAATGCGACGGTCAATGTGGACCCGCTGGGCACCGTCAGCGTCACCGCCGATTCCATTCCCCAGGGACAGGGCCATATGACGGTGCTGTCGCAGGTCGTCGCCGACGTGCTGGGTCTCACGCCGGACCACATCAAGGTCAATCTGGATTTCGATACGGCCAAGGATGCGTGGTCCATCGCCACCGGCAATTATTCGTCGCGCTTCTCATCGGCGACGGCGGTTGCCTGTCAGATGGCGGCCAAGAAGGTCAAGGCCAAGCTCGCCCGCATCGCCAGCCCCGGCCTGAACGTGCCGCCGGACCAGCTCGAATTCGCCGATGGGCTGATTTTCGACCAGAACAATCCCGACAATTCCATGAAGTTCTACCGCGCCGCCGGCGCGGCGCACTGGACGCCGGGCAATCTGCCGGAGGGAATGGAACCGTGTGTGCGCGAAACCGGCTCCTGGTCGCCGCCCGAGCTTGAATCGCCAAACGACAAGGATCAGATCAACACCTCGCTGACCTATGCCTTCGTGTTCGATTTCTGTGGCATCGAGATCGACCGGGAAACCGCCGAAGTCAGGATCGACAAATACGTCACCATGCATGATTCCGGCACGCTGCTGAATCCGCTGATCGCGGAAGGGCAGGTGCATGGCGCGTTCGCCTGGGCCGTGGGCTGCGCGCTGTATGAGGAATTCGTCTATGGCGAAGACGGCAGCTTCCTGACCGGAACCTTCGCGGATTATCTGGTCCCCACCGCCGTGGAGGTGCCGGAGCCACAAATCATCCACATGGAATCACCCTCCCTGGTGACGCCGCTGGGCGCCAAGGGCATCGGTGAAGGCAATTGCATGTCGACGCCGGTCTGTATCGCCAACGCGGTGGCCGACGCCACCGGCGTGGCGGATCTTACCCTGCCGCTCATCCCGTCGCGGGTCAGCGCGCTTATTCATGGCGACGAAACACCGCCGCCGGTTGGCAGCGCGGCGCCATCGACGCCGGCCAAAGACCGGGCCATGCGCGGCGCCGGCGATACCTTCGTTGCCGCGCCACCGGCAACCGTCTGGCGGACATTACTGGACCCGGAAGCGCTGGCCTCCGTCATACCGGGGTGCCACAAGCTGGACCGGGTCGGCGACAATGCGTATACCGCCGACGTCTCGCTGGGCGTGGGGCCGGTGCGCGGCCGTTTCAAGGCCGATGTCGCCCTGTCGGACATGGTGGAACCGCAAAGCGCGACCCTGTCGGGCGGCGTCATTGGGCCGCTGGGCGCCTCAAGCGGCAGCGGCCACGTCACCCTGACCGCCGAAGGCGACGGCACCCGCATTACTTACGATTACGCCATCGAGCTCACCGGTACGGTGGCTTCTGTGGGCGGGCGTCTGATTGAGGGCGCGGCAAAATCGGTGGTCAATCAGTTCTTCGTGCGTCTCGGCGCACAGGTGGGAGGCGGCTCGGCGTCGGCGACGTCCGAGTCTTTCTGGCACCGTCTGCTCCGTAGTTTGGGAATTTCAAAATGAAGCCTAAGGCATTCGACTATCTGAAAGTCGCCTCCTCAGCAGAAGCGGTCGAGGCGCTCGCCGATGGGGGCGACGATGCCCGTATCATCGCGGGCGGTATGTCCCTCGTCCCCATGCTGAATTTCCGTCTCGTCGAACCGCAGGTGCTGGTCGACATCTCCAAGGCGGAATCGCTGAATTACATAAAGGCCGAGAACGGGCACGTGGAAGTCGGCGCCTCGACCCGCCAGTGCGAACTGGAACATTGGGACGAGCTTGGCGACAAGCTGCCCATACTCAAGGCCGCCTTTCCCTTCCTTGGCCATTACCAGACCCGGGCCAAGGGAACCGTCTGCGGCTCTCTGGCCCATGCCGACCCCAGCTCGGAATTGCCGCTGTGCCTCGCCACATTGGGCGGTGAGGTCGTGCTTCGGTCGTCCAAGGGCGAACGCGTGGTGACCGCCGATGATTTCCAGACCGGCATGCTGACCGTCGCCAAGCGCGCCGACGAGATGATTGCCGCCGCGCGCTATCCGGTAAAGAAACCCGGCGAGGGCTATGCCTTTACCGAAATGGCGCAGCGGCGGGGCGATTTCGCCATCGTCGCCGTCGCCGCCGTCGCGTCTTCAAGCAAGATACGCCTTGGTGTCGGCGGGGTGGCCGACCGGCCCACGGTGCGCGAATGGGATATCTTGGAAGGCGATGCGCTGGATGATGCGCTGAACGCCTTTGCGTGGGATCTCGGGGGTTACGATGACATTCATGCGACGGCGCGTTACCGCCGCGAACTGGTACGCCGGCTTGGCCGCCGCGTGATCGAGGAGGCAAAATCATGCCGCGACTGAACAGAGAGGGGCGCTACCCCGTCAATTTGGAACTCAACGGCCAGCAGGTCTCCGGCCATGCCGAACCGCGCATGCTGCTGAGCG
>JABJKO010000323.1 GCA_018660305.1 Rhodospirillaceae bacterium | reverse complement strand
GCCGATGATGGCCATACCGCAATCTACGGCGATACCTGGGGGCCCATCGGTTTCATCGAAACCCTGAAAGCCGCCAAGAACAGTGATCACTACAAATCGCCTATTAAGGAAGGCGAGGGACGGGGTGTTTCCTCTGGCTTCTGGTTCAACCGGGGCGGTGAAACCGCGGGATCGTTGACGCTTGCGCCCGACGGAACGGTCACCATCGTGATCGGCACCGCCGATGTCGCCGGTTCGCGCGTTTCCATCGCCATGATGGCGGCCGAGGAACTTGGCATTTCCGTCGACAAGGTCCGGGTTTCCTTTGCCGATACCAACTCGCTTGGCTTTAACCGAGTCACCGCCGGCAGCCGGACCACTTATTCAGTGGGCATGGTGGTCGTCAATAACGCACGCCAGGTGATCGCGGAGCTGTGCAAACGGGCAGCGGGTATTTGGGATGTTCCCGTGGATGGCGTCGTCTACGAGGATGGCCAGGTTCGTCCGGCCAGTACCAATGTCGGTGATTTCGAACCCATGTCCATCGGTGACATCACCGCCAAGACCGGCATGGCCCAGGGTCCCATCGCGGGGCATTCTGAAATGAACGTGACAGGTGCCGGGCCCGGCTTCGGTCTCCATATCGTCGATGTTAAAGTTGACGAAGGGACCGGCCGTGTCGATTGTACCCGCTACACGGTGGTCCAGGATGTCGGCAAGTCGATCCACCCCTTACAGGTCGAAGGTCAGGTTCAGGGCGGCGCCATCCAGGGTCTTGGATGGGCGTTGAACGAGGAATACATCTATAACGACAAGGGCTGTCTCGATAACGCCAGCTTCCTCGATTACCGCATGCCGGTGGCATCGGATGTCCCGATGGTCGACACGGTCATTGTGGAAGTGCCCAACCCGGCGCATCCGTTTGGTCTGCGCGGCGTCGGCGAGGTGCCGGTGGTGCCCACCATGGGGGCTGTCGGCAACGCCATCGGCGATGCCATCGGTATCCGTCCGCGCTCCCTGCCCATGTCACCGCCGAAGATTCTCGATCTGCTCGAGGAAGCGGCGGGCCTAAGCGACAGCGAAAAATACTGATCGCGCTTGTAACGGGGCGGTCTGAGACCGCCCCCTACATTCGTTTAAAGATTGTAGGGGTGGGTCTTAGACCCACCCCTATTTTCCGGCAAAACTCCAACGCTGATCATGACTGACATCATTCTGCGCGATTTCGAAGACGGTGTTCTGCTGCTGACGCTCAACCGTCCTGATAAATTAAACGCGCTGAATCTGGCCCTAGCGGAAGGGTTGGTTTTTGCGCTGGATGTGGCGGAGGCGGACGAGGATGTCCGCGTCATCGTCATCACCGGCGTTGGGCGCGCCTTCAGTGCCGGTGCCGATCTCAAGGAATTCGCGGACAAAACGGCGGATAACGCCGAGGCGAACCAGCGCCGCTCCGACATGTATGCGCGTCTCAACGGCATGGTCCCCGGCATGAGCAAGCCGGTAATCGCGGCGGTGAACGGACTGGCACTGGGTGGCGGCTGCGGTCTGGTGGTGTCCTGTGATATGGCCATTGCAAGCGAGACCGCCACCTTCAGCTATCCCGAATTGAAGCACGGAATGGTACCGGCGGGGGTGCTGCCACCCCTGGCCGGTCAGGTGGGGCGCAAGGCTGCGTTCGACCTGATGGGCACCGGGCGTACGTTCGATGCAGCCGAAGCCATGCGGCTCGGTATCGTCAGCCGCATTGTTAAATTTGATGATCTCCTCGATAGCGTTATGGAGACCGCCGATCTGTTGGCAGGCTACCCACGGGACGCCATGTCGGGTCTGAAACGGCTCCTCGACGCGGTGGTCAATCTACCCCTCGCCGACGGACTTGCCTTTGTGAAGGCGGATAAAGAGAAAAGCCGTCGTTAGGACCTTGTGCGTTTCAATTGCACCTCGTTTGCCCCAAATGCCCTTGTCATCCGGGCTCAAGGCCGGGATGACATTTGAGAAATTCATCGGACCGCGGACTCACGGTTCCTTGAAGATGTCCGGCTTTTCTTTCGTGCCGAAACGCCATATGGAATAGGCGGTCAGGATCAGGAAAAAGATGGCGATGGGCCGGGTCAGGAGATCGCCCGGTGTATCGCTGAACAGGACCAGGGTTTGCCGCAAGGCATCCTCGAACAACGGTCCCAGAATAAAGGCGATGATGAAGGCGACGATGGAAAAATCCAGCTTACGCATAATGTAGCCGAGGATGGCAAAGCCAACCATAAGGGCCACGGCGAACATGGACTGGGTAATGAGATAGGCCCCCGAGAAGCACAACAGCACGATCACAGGGTGGATGTACTGGTTGGGCAGGCTGAGCACCCAGGCGAACAGGCGCAAGCCTGCCTGACCGATAAACAGATTGAAGAAATTCGCCACCAGCATGGCGCCGAACAGGCCATAGAGGACTGCCCCGTGCTGCTCGAAGATCAGCGGTCCCGGTGTCAGGCCGTGGATGATCAGCGCGCTGATCAGGATGGCCGCCGATAGGTTGCCCGGGATACCAAGGGCCAGGGTCGGTATCAGATTGGCACCTACCGTGGCGCTGTTCGCGGACTCTGCTCCGGCGATGCCGTTGAGCGCGCCCTTGCCGAATTCCTCCGGGTTCTTGGAAGCCCGCTTGGCCGCGCCGTAACCGAGAAAACCCGCCAGCGTCGAGCCCAGACCGGGGATGGCGCCAATGACAGTCCCGATCACAGCCGAGCGCAACATGGTCTTGAAGCTGCCGCGGAATTCATCCGCTGTGACGATGCGGTCTTCGTGCGGGGTTTCTTTGTCGAAGGCCTTGATTTCCTCGTCGCCGCCGGCAGCCCGGATAATACGGCGGTCTTCGATCTGGATCATGATTTCCGACAGGGCCAGCATACCGATAACCATGGCCAACAGCGGGATGCCTTCTTCGAGTTCCAGAACGTCGAACGTCATGCGCGGTGTCGATGCCTCGGGGTCGAGCCCGATTGTGCTGGCGAAGATACCGAGCGCCCCGGCGATCAGCCCCTTCATCATGGATTTACCGACGACGGCCGCGATAAAGGTCAGCGCGAACAGCATCAGTGCGGTGAGCTCCGCCGGCCCCATGGTCAGGGCCAGAATGGCGAAAGGCGCTGCCACCAGGATGAGCACCAGATCGGAAAAAGTATCGCCCACCACCGACGCATAGAGCGCCATCTTGAGCGCTTTCAGGGGTTTGCCTTTGCGCGCCAGCGGATAGCCGTCGAACGTCGTTGCAATGGCTTCCGCCGCACCCGGCACGTTCATCAGCACCGCCGAAATGGCGCCGCCAAAATTCGCCCCCTTATTGATGCCCACCAGGAACGATATGGCGGAGACAGGCGACAGCACGAAGGTCAGCGGGATGGCGATGGCGATTGCCATGGGTCCGTTGAGGCCAGGGATGGCGCCGACAACGATCCCGACGAAAACCCCAAACGCTATTAACAGGAGGTTGGTGAAAGTGAGGGCGCTGGCAAGCCCGGTAAGAATGACATCCATAAACCGACGATCCTATGGCAACGGGAACTTGAGGAACTGCCAGAAGAACAGCCAGGTCGCCACCGTTGAACAGACAGAGGTGAGCAAGATGGGCAGGGGGCGCCGCTCCCCCATCATGATCATGAAGCCGGCGACCGTCAGAGGACCGGCGGCCAGAAAGCCGAGCCATTCGAACAGGGCCGCCATCGCGATCAGAAACAGGCTGCCGCGCAACAGGAACAGCCAGCTCTTGCGCGGAATTGGTGGCGTTGCGTCGTCTTCCCTGCTGCTATCGCTTTGTGGGTGCCGGGCCCGTAGCCTGTAGGTAAAAAACAGACCGGCCAGCATTGTGAGGGTGACGATCGCTACATTTGGCATGGTGGTCGCTGCCAGGCCGAACCCCGGACCAGATTCTATCGGCACGTAGCTCGGGATAACGACGAACAGAAGGATCAGCCCCAGCAACGTTATCAGGCCGCATGACATGATGTCGGCTGTCTTCACGCGCTTTGTCTCATCCCCTGATCTTGAGTAAATTTTTGGATTTGTGGGAACACCGCGCAGGAAAAATGCCTGCGCGGTGTTGTTGTGCGATGATCTACTTCTTGTCGTCGTAACTTGCGATCAGATCAGTATAGAGCTTCTCTTCCGTCGCCAAATATTTGTTTAGCGCGCTCCCTTTGAGGTTCAAAATGCGCATCTTCAAATTTTTGCGGAACAGCTTGTCGACATTGGCGTTCTTGCTGGCCGCGGTCACGGCGGCGCTTAACTTGGCTTTCGCCGCGTTGGAAAGTCCCTTGGGCACATAAACCAGCTGAAGCGATGTGGTGGATGCCTTGCCGCCCATTTCTTTGAACGTCGGCGCGTCCGGGTAGTCGGGATTGCGGGATTCGTCCACGCTGGCGATTACAACGGTTTTGCCGGCATCGGTATAGGGCGTATGGGCGCCACCGGTGTAGACGATGTCCACATGGCCACCCAACACCCGCTGCATGGATTTGCCGCCGCCACGCACCCTGATGATCTTGGTGTCGATGTTGAAATCCCTCCGGATCGCGTTACCGATCAATCGCCCGGGACCGCCGGAATAAACCAGCCGTACAGGTTTGCCTTCGGCCTTCAGCTTCTTGACCATGCCGGCCAGCGTCGTCCAGCCGCGTCCCGCAAGAGAGACGATGGAGATTCTGGGGTCGGTAATTGAGCCGATGTAATCGAACGACGATACCGTAAACAGTTTCTTCTTGCGTTTGTATTGGCCGGAAAATGCCAGATTGTGGCTATAGGAAAAACCGATGGTATAGCCGTCAGACTTGGCCTTCATGACGAGCACCGCGCCCTTGGTGCCCGAGCCGCCGGGCTTGCTGACAACAACGATGGGCTGTCCCAGCGTCGCTTCCATGGCCTTGGCCAGGATACGCGCACCGCCTGACGTGCTGCCGCCGGCGCCGGCGTTCACGATCATGGTGACCGGTTTGTTCGGATAATCCGCTGCGATTGCCGAACTCATCGCCGCGGGGACGAGCGCTACGACTGACGCGTATAGAAAACACCGTGAAATAGATCTCATGAGGAATCCTCCCTTATCCGGACCAGAACAGATGTACCATAGGGCCAAATGTCTGCCGTGCAATGTGTGCCGTGTTGCCGCTCAATTATAATTATCGTGTTCTAGCGGCCCCAAACGGATCATTATCGCGCGCTACTCTGGGGATTCGTCCAATGCCGTTGGGTGGTTCCATGATAACATTGTGTTATACGATTTATTCGTGTTATTTAATCTCTTGACGGTTGGTCGATGCAATATGATGTCCAAATCCTAAGCAAGGTTTTGAAAGATCAGAAAAAATAGAAATTTAAAACAGTGACTTAATTCAGGATTTTTCCTGCAAAGCTTGGTTCAAGAGAGTTGCATGATTTCTGCATCTTGGTCGTTTGAATGATGCATTATGTGAAAGTACAAGCGTATGATTCCCAAACTCCGTCAATTAAGAGCCCTGCTTGCCGTTGCCCAGGCAGGAAGAGTTGCCAAGGCGGCGACGGCGCTCAATGTTTCGCAACCTGCCGTTACCCGGGCGATACAATCTCTCGAAAAGGAAATCGGGGTCCCGATGTTCGAGCGCACGCGGGAACGCATGGTACCGACGAGGCTGGGAATTCTCGTCGTGGACCGGGCTGAACGGGCGTTTGATCATCTGACGGCGGCGGAGAACGAGATGCGGCGTCAGTCGCGCTCGTCCGGTCAGTCGGTTTCGGCAACCTTACTCACGCGCTTTGTCACCAATCATGAACTCAATGCCGTCATCACCATCGGTGACGCCCATAGTGTGACGTCGGCGGCAGCCATGCTGGGTGTTTCCCAGCCTGCCGTAAACCGCTCGCTGCGCAATATTGAACAGCGCCTGAACGTTCGTTTGTTCGATCGAACGTCGCGCGGAATGCTGCCCACCGATAGTGGCGAAATTCTAATCAGGCGGGCGAAGCTGGCGTTTCTTGAAATTCGGCAAGCCATGGAAGAAATCGCTAATTTGTCCGGTGATGCGCAGGGGCGGATTGCGATTGGTGCGTTGCCGCTGCCCCGGACCTATCTCATTCCCACCGCGGTCAGCCACTTCCTCGACGATTTCCCAAACGCCACTGTCTCGATCTTCGATGGTGTGTACGAAAAATTGCTGGTGGACCTTTGCTCGGGAGACCTCGACATGATCCTGGGTACCATTCGCGAACCGGCGCCGGTGGAAGGGGTTACATCGGAGGCATTTTTCGAGGATGGCATGATCGTGGCGGCCCGAAGTGATCATCCTCTCTTTGAGAAGGAAGCGCTTTCGTTCGAAGATCTCAGGGACGCACGGTGGGTGATGCCGCATGAGGGTGTACCGCTACGCCGTCAGTTTGAAGATCAACTGAAAGAGCATGGTATCCCTGTTCCCGAGCACGTCATTGAAACAGGTTCGACGGTTGTTATCCGCACCCTGCTGATGGATAGCGACCGGCTTGCCATCGTTTCCGAAAACCAGATTTACGAAGCTAAATCGCAAGGCCTGCTTGCCGCGCTTCCCCTGCCGCTCAGTGTTCAGAGAAGAAGAATTGGCGCGGTAACAAGAACAGATTACGTACCCACACCGGCGGTTAACACGCTGATGAAACACCTTCGGGATGTTGGTGCTGAGATTGCGAAGTTCAACACCTAGAGCAGTAAAGCCTATGATAAGGTCGCATGAAATTTGACGTTCGAGAGGAGCCGCCATGGCAACGAAGACCCCCGACAATGATATGGCTCTCGATAGCGTGCGCGACCAGAATTACACCAGTACGCTCGCCGATGCGCCGGTTACGGCGAAGGAATCCCTGCATTTTTATAAGCTGAAAGGACCATTGCTCGATCAGGGGCGGGTTAATATACCGGTTTCCAAATCGGAACATATGGCCGTTGTTCTCAAGGTTTACGCGGCGGGGGGTGAGGGGGAACTTCATGCCCATAATTACGAAGATCACAGCTTCGTCGTCCTGCAGGGCGCCGCGCGGTTTTGCGATCGCGAGGGTGAAACGCAAGAGATCGGCCGCAACGAGGCCGTCATGATTCCCGCCGGCACTCATTACAGCTTCGAGATCACCAGCGAGGACAATCTCGTACTGCTGCGGTTTTCCTGCCCCATCGATAGCAATGTCCCGTGGGGACGGTCGGCGACCGATGGCAGTAAGTTTCTCAGCGCCGGCGAGGGGCCGGAAAAGCTCCCGGCCATCATCCGCGACGGCGAGTTTTTCGAATAGTTCTCTAGCCGATGAGTTCCTCGGCGGGGAACACGTT
>JABJKO010000207.1 GCA_018660305.1 Rhodospirillaceae bacterium | reverse complement strand
ATGGCGGCATCGCCCTTGGCGGCCACCTCGGCCCGCATGTCGGGATCGTCGACCCAACTGTCATAGGGCTTGATGCGCGGCGTCCTCACACTGGGCAGATGTTCGGCGAACCATTTCTCCAGCTCGTCCATGAACACATCGGAATTATCGAACAGGCAATCCACCAGATAGACGGTCTTGTCCTCCAGCGTCTCCAGCCGGTTGGCCAGACGCTTGCCGGTGACCTTGGGCGGATAGCCCCGCGGATCGTGAACGGTCAGTCTGTCAGCCATAATTCCCTGCTCCCTTTCAGCCCCACGCACCATCGCTCAAATAGGCGACGGCGGCGCTGGCGGCCTTTTCACCGTCTTCCGCCGACGCGGCGGCGCGGTTGGTTGTTTCCTGACGAATCGTACCCGCCGCAAGCAATCCTGGCAACGCCGTGCGCCCGGAATCATCCACCGCGATACGGCTCGTCTCATCCACCGGCAGGTGATCCGCCACCAGCGCACCAGTGCCCTCCAGCCCGACAAAGACGAACACCCCGTGGGCCTCCATATCTTCCATGGCGCCATTGGCATGGCGGATTCGCACAGCGGTCACCCCGGTATCGCCGAGGATCTCATCGACGGATGTATTGCATCGGATCTCAATCTTGGGATTGGACTGGACCGGATCGGCATAGGCCGGCTGGGCGGTCAGGCTCTCACCGTCGGTCACAATCGTTATGTTAGACACGTGCGGCGCCAGGGTCAGTGCTTCCTGACACGCGGAATCGCCGCCGCCCACCACCACCACGGGCTTGCCGCGCATGAGCGGCGCGTCGCAACTGGCGCACTGGCTCACGCCTTTGCCGAAAAACTGTTCCTCGCCGGGCACGCCGAGCTTCCTGAGCCGCGTACCGGTGGCCAGGATAACCACGCGGGCGCTGTATTCCTTGGCCGCAGTCTTTACCAGCCAGCCATCGCCGGCAGGTGCCAGTAACTCGGCCTCTTCCATGGCAAAGCCTGCCCCCGCCTCGGCCGCCTGCATCTGGATTGTCGGACACAGCTCATAGCCGGCCACGCCGTATTCATGGCCGGGCATACCATCGATCTTTTCGATCATCACCAGATGACCGCCGAGCACCGCGCCGATCAGGATCATAGTCTTGTGACCGGCCCGCGCCGATGTCGCGCCCGCCGTCAGCCCGGCGATGCCACCGCCGATTACAACAATGTCAAATTCCTCGGCCACTGTTTCCATGTCTCCCGTTCGCGATCTCTGTCCGTTCTAACAGACAGGTGATTGACGAGGAAACGGGACAGGGAAACAATCCCCTCTGTGACTCTGATTGCGCCTCTTAAACCACCGGTTGGCTACCATGATCAGCGATCGATTATTTTTGAAGCCTCTCGCGTCCCTATGCGCCATCTGGATGGCGCTCGCGCCGTCGGGCGTGGCCGCCCAGGCCCGAACACCGGTCGATCTGGAGCTGGTCATGGCCACCGATGTGTCGTGGAGCATCGATGACGCGGAGGCCCAGCTGCAACGACAGGGGGGCGCCGATGCGTTCCGGAATCCGGAAATAATTCGGGCAATTCGAAGCGGATTTTTACGCTCTATCGCAGTATCTTATATTGATTACTCCAGTTCGGACTTTAACCGTGTGGTGATCGACTGGCGGGTCATCCGCGGCAAGGCAGACGCCGAGAAATTCGCCGCCGATCTGCTGGCGGCGGACCTCACCTCGGGCCGCCGGACGTCCATCAGCGACGCCGTCGAACAGGCCGCCGAGATGATCGAGAGTAACAGCATTGAAGGCACGCGGCGGGTGATCGATGTGTCCGGGGACGGTCCCAACAACTGGGGCAATCTGGTGGATGACGTGCGCGACGCGGTTATCAGGAAACGCATCACCATCAACGGCCTGCCCATCATGAACCCGGCCGACGCGTTCAACAGCCGCTACTATCTGGTCGATCTGGATCTCTATTATCGCGGCTGCGTGATCGGCGGGCCGGGCGCGTTTTATATCGTCGCCAACAGTTTCAAGGATTACGCCCGCGCCGTCCGCCGCAAGCTGGTTCTGGAAATCGCCGGCGCCATGCCGCGCCATACCGAGCCGCCCCGCGCGCTCTTCCTCAGGGCCGCCAATGCAACCAGTGCCCGCCCCTCGCCCACCGGATACACCTACCCCAAGGGTTGCGACATCGGTGAACGCATGCGCGGGTTTATTATGGACGAGCCGTAGGGCATCTACCTCGTCATAACCGGCAACTTCCTGGCCCGTGGCGCCCGCTGATTGTCGGGCAATTCACCAATCGTCGGATATCCGCTTTGCCGCCGGGAGCGGACATTGGCACCACACTTGCGAGCTGTTGTGTATAAGTGCACGCTAGTTGTCCAAACGGGGGAGCGGGAATATGGCCAAATCCGGGGCTAGTCTCTGGGGTGGTGGCGACGCCTATGAGCAATATATGGGCCGTTGGAGCCGACAGATCGCCCCTCTTTTCCTGGATTGGCTAGACGTTTCTCCAGATACAGAGTGCCTTGATATTGGCTGTGGGACCGGTGTCTTGAGTTCAGCAATCATCGACAATTGCGTGCCGAAGCGTGTGGTTGGGCTCGACCCGTCTGAAGCCTTCGTCGAAGCCGCAAGTCATAATGTTCGCGATCAACGTTTCACCTGCGAGCAAGGAAATGGCGAGGCGCTCCCCTTCGAAGATGATAAGTTTGATTTAGCTGTCTCTGGTCTTGTCCTTAACTTCGTTGGAGATAAGGACAAAGCAATTGCGGAAATGGTCCGTGTGGTAAAGCCGGGCGGAACCGTTGCTCTTTATGTCTGGGATTACGCCGGACATATGCAAATCATGCGGTACTTCTTCGACGCCGCAATTGAACTGGATGACGGTGCGCGAGAATTCGATGACGGAATAAACGCACCAATCTGCAGACCGGAGCCATTGTCGAGCCTATTCGAAGAGGCGAGTCTGACAGACATTGAAGTTGAAAATCTTGATATTCCGACCGCCTTTAAAAACTACGACGACTACTGGACGCCCTTTTTGGGCGGGACAGGGTCGGCACCGAAATACTGCACATCGCTAACCTCAATTGCCCAAAACAAGCTAAAGGAAAAGCTTCGTAATTGCCTTCCCACGGGCCCGGATGGTGAAATTCTGTTGGCGGTGCGCGCTTGGGCTATTAAGGGAAAAGTGGCTGAACAGTAACCCACTCGCCACGTCCGCTTGGGCTCGGGAAGCAGACATACTTTACCGAGGCGATACGCTGCTCTGACTTTCGTCCGGCGTTCGTCGGAACGACTCCAAGAACGACGATTTGATCCGCTACAGCTTCACCCCGGCGGCGGCGATGATGGCCTGTACGCGGGCGCGCTGGTCGTCGACGATGGTGAGGCGCTCGGCGAAATCGCGGCCGGTAGGTTTGGGGCCATCGATGCCGACCTTATTGAGGGTGTGGTCCTCGGAGTTCGAAGATCGCCCCGACCCGGCCAGTATCCGTCAACCGCCGTCAATCAGGCGCTTCAGCCAGACCGAAATCACCGCCGGTTTGCCGCTCCGCACCTGTTCCAGCCCGCGCTGCAGTGCCGCGGCCACGTCGGCGGGGTCGGACACATTTTCACCGTAGGCCCCGGCGGCTTCGGCTTCCTTGGCGAAATCGATGGGTGGATCGAAATACCCGCCCTCGTAATCCGCCTTAGAGGCATAGCTGTCCGGGCCGAATGACCGAACCACGCCCACCGTGCCGGTGGTGTAGCTGCGGTTGGTATAAACAATTGTGAGGAACGGGGCGCCGTGATGAGCGGCGGCCCACAGCGCTGGTGCCGGTGTGCCAAACATGTAAAAACCGTCACCCGTGACGGCGATCACGTCGCGGTCCGGTGCCGCCAGCTTGGCGCCGAAAGCCGCCCCCGGCGCCCAGCCACCGCTGGAGCCCGTGGCGCAGAACAGCGAGCCCGGCCGATCGCAGGCCAAATAGGACCTGACACCGCTGGGTCCCAGCGTATCATTGAGCACGATGCAATTGTCGTCGATCGCCGCGCCAATCTGATAACTCAGCCATTTGGGGTCGATGGGCGTGTCGTTTGCTACAGCCAAGGCAGCTTTCTCGTCGGCGGCGTGGCGCGCTTTGGAGGCGGCGGCCAGTGTTTCGCTGCGCCCGGCGATACGCTGCCTGTCGGCATCCGTCAGGAGCCCTTGCGCCGCCTCGGTGATCGCCTCGATGGTGAGCAACGGATCGGCGGCGAGGCGTTTGTTGGCGACAAACTCATAGATCGGGGTGCGCATCTTGATGGGATCGAACGTCACGTCGGCGATATAGGCGCCGTCTGCGGGGTCGTTGCGGCCCGGTATCCACGGCACTTCGCAATCGAGAACCAGGACGGCGTCTGCACCGTCGAGGGCCGATTGATCCTGATACAGTGGGTGGGTGCTCGGGAAACAGAGAAAGGCCATCTGACCCGATTCAACCACGGCGAGACCCAGGAGCTCGCAAAGCGTCACCAGCGCCGCCACGCTGTCAGGGTTTCGTCCCGAGCGGGACACAATGACCACCGGCTGATTGGCGCCCATAAGGTGCTCGGTTATTTCACGCACAGAAGCGGCATCCGGCGCCGGCGCCTCCACGATCCCGAGCTGGATGGCGCTGGGAAATTTCGGCTCGGTCACCTTCATCAGGCTGAGCTCTTTGGGAACGCTGATATAGACCGGACCGGCCGGCTGGCTGCGCGCGATCTGTATGGCGCGGCTGGCGACGAGGCCCGGATTGTCCTGATAGGCCAGCTGGTGGTCCCACTTGGTGTAATTGCGGACGATACCATTCTGGTCGTAGGTTTCCTGCATCCACAGATGGCCGCCTTCATCGCGGGCGCCGGGCATGGAACCGGTTGCCGCCGTGGGCGGATAGCCCGCCGTCATGACCACAGGAAGACCGCTGCGCCACGCCGTGTGGATCGCACCGCCCATATGCAGCGTCCCCACGTCCACATGCACCGCCGTGGCCGCCGGCCGGCCGCTGACCGCGGCATAGCCGAGAGCCGCGTTAAGGCTGATATGTTCATGGGGCACTGTGATGAGTCGGATGGGATTGTTGTGACCGTGCGCCCGCGCCTTGGCGACGGCTTCCTGGTAAAAGCCGATCTCCGACCCGGAGGTGAAGAATAAATGGTCGACCCCACCCGCCGCCATGGACGCCACAATGGCGTCGCCGGTGGTCTCAATGGGTGTCTGAGCGGTCGCCTGCGTATTATCGGGACTCATGTGAAGCCTCCCCGGTTGCCTGGCTGTCCTTCGGAATGATCCTTAACGGTACTGCAAAGAGAGAGGGGGGTCGAGGGAGGCGGTGATCACGCCAAAGGCCACACCCTACCCCATTAGCACACACAGTTCCGAATGGTCATTCAGCCGGAAATGTTACCATTGGATTTCATTCACCACCCAAAGACTAATTGGTTGCATAACGCTGCATCTACTGTGACAGACAGGCGAATGAATCCGGCTTATAGAGTTAGGGCACCGTCAGCCAGTTTTACCGTTGTTTGCATGCGAGGTTTTTCAGCATCATCGGGACTGTGATATTTGAAGGTTGATGTATCGCCATATTCCGGCGGCACCAGCATCACGCGGACAAAACGGCTTGCGCCGGTCTGCTTCGTTTCCGCATGAAGATAATGGTAGGCTTCCTCATACCAGGCATCTCCCGGCCTGACGGTGTTTTTCATTCCGTCCAGGTGAGTGAAGTTAATTTCGCCAAATTCCAGACAACGAATGCCCGCGCCATCATGGGCGTGCATGTCCACGGTTGTTTCCGCTGGGAAATCGACAGTTTGGCAACGCAGTAGCCACGCGCTTTCCGGTTCAATTTTCAAATTTTCAATACGTGCAGACAGGGTAGGTGTTTTCTGATGTTCTTCCGCAGAGGGAGCTTCTTCAGAAGCGGTGATTTCGACTAAATCCCAACGCCATAGCTCGACATCGAGAGCGGCTGATTCAGGAGTCACCGTGCCCTCTGTGAATACGGCCTCGCCCGCTTCCAGCTGTTTGTCTCCCACTGACAGCCTTCCTGAAACCACATAGATGATGCGGTTTACTGCGGGCAGAGGCTCTAAATTGGTGTTTGGTGCCAATTGCTCTTTATAAAAGTGAAACTGATATTTGGCGGTCATCGGCCGTCATATCTCCCCATGCAATTGTGTCTGTATTTGTAATTTCCTGAGCTGAGCATGATGGCACTTTCAACGGACTACAAGGCCGACCGTGTCAGACAGTCATGCCAGTTCTGCGACCACCGGTGGAAGCACACAGGCGTTCGAGATCGTCTGCAGTCGGGGGGACCTTGTCCCCAGGATGACAGGGTAAAAAAACTACAGCTTCACCCCCGCGGCGGCGATGATCGCCTGCACGCGGGCGCGCTGGTCATCGGTGATGGTGAGGCGCTCGGCGAAATCGCGCCCCGTGGGTTTGGTGGCATCGATGCCGACCTTGGTGAGGGTGTGGTCCTCGGGATCCGAGGTGGGATCGAGGATCGCCCCCATGGCGCCATGGATCAGCGTGATGTCCTGATCGGCGCGGGCACGGGTGCTCACCGCCCACATGACATCGGACAGATTGAAGATGTCCACGTCCTCGTCCACCACCACGATGGTCTTCACATAAAACTCGGTGCCCAGCGCCGCCATGATGGCCTGCTTGGGCTGGCCCTCGGCGGTCTTCTTCATCTGGATGATGGCCATGAGCGCGCCAACGGTGCAGAGCGGCACATGGACCGCCGTCACGTTGGGCAGATTGCGCCGCAGCGCATTGAGAATCTCCGCCTCGCGGCTGATGGACGACACCAGGATATGATCGCCCGCCGTGCCCGACGCGACACTGTGGAGAATGGCATCCTTGCGCATCTGGACACGCTTGGCGACGAACACGTTCTCGGTTGACCGGTAAGACGCATAGCCGGTGAACTCGCCGAACGGTCCCTCGGGCTCGCGGGTGTCGGCCAGGATCTCACCCTCGATGACGATCTCCGCCCCCTGGGGCACGTCGAGGTCGGCGGTCATGCATTTGGCGACGCGATAGGGCTCGCCAAAGAGCGCGCCGATGATCTCGTATTTCCGAACATTGGGCGGGTAGTGATAGGCCATGGAGCCCATGTAATGGATGGGGTGGATGCCCAGCACGATGGCGGCGGGCAAATTCTCGCCTCTCGCTTCGGCGCGGCGGTGGAATTCATACATACGGCGGCGCGAATGGAGCGACAGCCCGAACCGGTTCTTGCCCTTCAGCATAAGCCTGTGGAAACCCACCGTATCCACCCCGGTCTCGGGATCCCGCGCGGTGATCTGGCCGGCGGTCACATAGGGCGCAGCATCCACATGAAAATGCAGCGGGATGGGCAGCTTGGTAAGATCAACGTCATCGCCTTCCATCACCACTTCCTGCCACGGCGCGTCGCTAACCTGTTCAACCGGCGTGTAGTTCTGGCAGCGTTCGCGATAGGCCAGCGGCAGATCGTCGGCCGGCACACCGACCGCGGCAGCCAGCAATTCCCGGTTGCCGGTGGTGTTGGTGACCACCGAATTGTCGAACCCCTCGACATTTTCGAACAGGACGACCGGGCTGCGGTTGTTGCGTTCGAACTCGAACACGGTGGAGGTAATATCCAACTCGCGGCGCACGGGATCGGTAATCCGCACGAAATCGTCCGGAAAATCCTTTTCCACCATCGCCAGAAAGCCGCGCAGTGACTGATCGCTCATGCCATCCTCGTGTTCTTTAAATTATTGCCGGCAGAGACTAGTTGAGATTTCCCGCCCTGTCATTTGCCGCCCGCCGCCCGGATCAGCTCGAACAGCCGCGCCGGGGCCATGGGCAGCCGGTCGACTGTAACACCCAGATCCTTGAGCGCGTCATTGATGGCGTTGGCGATGGCTGCGGGAGGTCCGATGGCACCGCCTTCGCCCAGGCCCTTCTGGCCGAAGCGTGTATAGGGCGAGGGTGTCTCCATGTGATCGATGCGGATGGGCGGCATCTCGACAGCGCTGGGCAGCAAATAATCGCCGAGCGTGGTGGACAGGGGCTGGCCGTTCTCGTCATAGACCATCTCTTCATAGAGCGCGGTGCCGAGGCCCTGGGCGGTGCCGCCATAGACCTGGCCATCCACCACCATGGGATTGATCAGCACCCCGCCGTCCTCGATGATGACATAGTCGAGGATTTCCACCTCACCGATTTCGGTGTCGATGGCGACGATGCAGGCATGGGCGGCATAGCTGAACGTGCCGCTGTCGCGCTCGGGCTTGTAGCCCTGAGTGACTTCGAGCCCTTCGGGGGCCACGTCGTCGGGCAAATCCTGCGGCAGACGGTACCAGCTATAGGCGATGTCGGCGATGGGGACAGAGCCGTTGGGCCCGATGACCTTTCCGTCGGCGACTTTGGCGTCCGAGACGTCGCACTGGAGCAGATGCGCGCCGATACCCTTGAGCCGGTTGGCCAGGGTCTCGCACGACGTGGCCACCGCGCCACCGGCCATCACCGCGCAGCGCGACCCCCAGGTGCCGGTGGAATAGGGCGTATAGGCGGTATCGCCATGGACCACCTTCACGGCGTCAACCGGGATACCGAGAATTTCGTTGGCCACCTGCGCCAGGGTGGTCTCCAGGCTCTGGCCGTGGGAATGGACACCGACCCGGACTTCGAGGCCGCCATCGGGGGTCATGCGCACGGTGGCCTGTTCGAACCCGGGCACCATGGGGATACCCCAGCCGGCATAGACCGAGGTGCCATGGGCGGCCTGTTCGCAGAAGATGGAGAAGCCGACACCGATCCTGCGCCCGTCCGTCTCTCCCCGCCCCTGTCTGGTCCTGACGGCCTCCACATCGATGGCGGCGGCGGCCCGCGCCAGACATTGGGGGTAATCGCCTGAGTCAAAATGCTTCTTGGTGACGTTCTCGAACGGCATGCGCTCGGGCCCGGCGAGGTTGCGGCGGCGGAATTCGTGGGGTTCCAGACCGAGCTGGCGCGCCAGCGGGTCCAGCAATGTTTCCAGCGCGAAACACACTCCGGTTCTGGCAACGCCCCGGTACGGCAGGATGGGTGGCTTGTTGGTGGCCGACGACCAGGTTCGGCAGCGGAATCCCGGGAAGTCGTAGGGCCCCGGCAGGATACTGGCTACCTGGGCGGCTTCGAGACAGGCGGAGAACGGATAGACCGAATAGGCGCCGGCATCCACCGTCGCCTCGCATTCCACCGCCAACAGCTTGCCGTCGGCATCGGCATGGGCGGTGAT
>JABJKO010000347.1 GCA_018660305.1 Rhodospirillaceae bacterium | reverse complement strand
GTCACCGGGCTATACACCACGCCGGCAGTGCATTTACGTGTGCGCGGCGCCTATTCCAACACCGTCTCGGTGGACGCCTATCGCGGATCCGGGCGCCCGGAAGCCACCTGGGTCAATGAACGTCTGCTGGAAAACGGCGCCCGCGAGATGGGGATGGACGTGGTCGCGATCCGGCGTAAGAACCTGATCCGCGCCGATCAGTTTCCCTATCCCAACCTGCTGGGACGGACATACGATTCCGGCGACCCGCCGGCGCTGCTCGACAGGTTGCTGAAGATCGCCGATTACGAGGCCTTGCGCGCCGAGCAACAGTCGCTGCGGGAAGACGGAATCCTGATGGGCATTGGTCTCGCCTGTTTCCTCGATAAATCCGGCACCGGGTCGAGCCGTAATCTTGCCGTTCGCGGCGGGCTGCATGGCGGCTATGAAAGCGCCACCGTGCGGGTCCATAGTGATGGCAAGGTAACGGTCTTTTCCGGCAGCCATTCCCATGGGCAGGGACATGACACCGCGTTCTCGCAGCTGGCCGCCGACACACTCGGTATCTCCATGGATCATATCGAACTGGTGCAGGGCGATACCGACCGGGTGCCGTTCGGCAACGGCACCTGGGGATCCCGGTCGGCCTCCGTGGGAGGAGTAGCCATCGTCATGGCGGCGGACAAAATCGTCGAGAAGGCGCGGAAGCTGGCGGCCCATGTGCTCGAATGCGCGTCCGAGGATCTCGAATACGAGGACGGATTCTTCCGCGTGTGGGGTACCGATCGTTCCATTGGGTTCGCTGAGGTGGCCGACATCGCTTATCACGGCGCCAGGCTGCCGGAAGACCGCTCCATGATGCCGGGTCTTGAGGAAACGGTCTTCTATGAGCCCACCGATACCAATGACCCGCAGGCCATGCATCTAGCCGCCGTGATCGTTGATGCGGATACCGGCGTCGTGAAAGTCCGGGATTATTTTACGTCGGACGATTGTGGCCGCATCATCAACCCGATGATCGTCGAGGGGCAGATCCATGGCGGTCTGGCCCAGGGTATCGGCCAGGCCATGCTGGAGCACGTGGTCTATGACGATGACGGCAGCGGGCAACTGATTGCCGGCTCCTTCATGGATTACGCCATGCCGCGGGCCACGGACATGCCGGATAATCTCGATCTCACGTTTCAGGAAATTCCATGTCCGAGCAATATTCTTGGGGTAAAGGGCGGCAGCGAGACCGGCACCATCGGACCCCCAGCGACCATCGGCAACGCGGTGGTGGATGCCCTCTGGCATCTCGGCGTGCGCCATGTTGAACTGCCCCTCACGTCTCACAATGTGTGGCGGGCGTTGCAGGAAGCGGGGAGCCGCTAGGGCGGCCCGTCAGGGGAGGAAAAAAGCATGGCCAATCCGAGAAAGAAGGCGATCAATCCCGAGGCGGTCGCCGTGCCGCTCAAGCAATATTATTCCAACTGCGTGCGTTCCGATGCTGGACCGTTACTATGGATTTCCGGCCAGGTAGCCCTCAATAAAGAAGGAAATCTTGTCGGCAAGGGTGATCTTCGCGCGCAGGCAGTTCAGGTGCTGGAAAATATCAAGGCGATCCTGGAAGACAGCCAGGCGACCATGGATGATATCGTCAAAGTGACGGTCTACGTCACCGATATACGGGCGTTCAACGATATTACGGATATCCGGGAGAAATATTTTCCCAAAGACGGTCCGTCGAGCGTCATTTGTGAAGTTTCCGCCCTGGCGTGGCCGGAATTCATGATCGAAATCGAGGCGGTCGCGGTCGTCTCGTGACGGAGAGCAACCCGACAGCGATTGTGCTGGATACGCTGTTGCGTCGTGCGCGGACGGCGCTGGCGGCGGATAATCTCGCGCTGGCCGAGGCTCTGGCGCAGGAAATTCTGCGTCTCAAACCCGATGACGGCGTTGGTTGGGCGATAATGGCCCATGTGGCCGCGCTCATCGGTCGCGAAGACGAGGCCGTCCGCTGGGGCAAGCAGGCCAACCCTGACGTGTTGTCGCGATTTGAGCGCCCTAAGCACGACAAGGTCACCGCCCTGTTGGCGGGATGTGGCGCGGGGTCGGACGAAGAGCGCTTTATCCTCATCAAGGCGTGGGGCTATGGCTTCTGGTCCGATGTCTTTCATGTGCTCGGTGCGCTGATGCTGGCGGAGCTGACCGGACGCCAGCCCTGCGTGCTGTGGGGGGCGAATTCGCTCTATCTGCCCGACGGGCAGGACAATGCCTGGCCGCTGTTCTTTAACGGCGTGGGCTCGGAACTAATGATGTTCCTGAAGGCGGCGCCGGCCGAGGAGATTTTTCCGCGCAAATGGCACGCGGCAGGCCCCGAAGCACCCGAGGCGGATAAACGGACCCCACCGCACAAGGGCGGCGAGGGTATCATGGCGGCGCTGTGGCTGCTCAACCGGCCGGAGCGGGTGGTGGTCAGCGATTTTCATATTGGCATGATCGATCTGATGCCGTGGATTCCGGAAAGCCATCCGTGGCACGGGCTCGCGCTCGATGCCATCGTCCGGCAACTGGTGGAACGCTATCTTCTGCCAAGCTGGAGCATCCGCGATCTGGTTGCCGAACAGATGGCGACGCTGGAGGGACGCAGCACTGTCGCCGTGCACATAAGAGGCGCCGATAAGGCCCTCGAAGTCAGCAAGCTCGCGGAAGTGAATGCGCATTACCCGGCGGTGGTCGAACAGGCCGTGTCAAAAAACTATGCGGTTTGGCTGATGACCGATTCCAAGGAAGTGGTCGATGAGTACCGCGGGCGGTTTGGCAGCGCGATTTATAGCCTTGAGGCGTTGCGCACCGAAACGGATCAGGGAGTGCATCATACGGTGGAAAAGGATGATCGGCGCCGGTTAGGACAGGAAGTGGTCACCGATGTCCTGGTCGGCGCATCGTGCGACCGCTTTATCGGAAATGGGGCGTCAAACCCGTCATCCATGGTGGATTTCCTGATGGAAGGGGATGAGACGCGGAAGCATCTGTTCCTGCCAAACCACAACCGGCGGCGTTTTCTCAGCCTGTATCGGGACTGACCGATGGTGAATTTCCGTGTCGCGCCATTGTCACATGCCATTGGGGCTGAGATTACCGGTCTCGATCTGCGCGACGATTTGGACCGGTCGAGTGTGGATGATATTCGCGCGGCCTGGCTTGACCACAACGTGCTGCTGTTCCGCGATCAGGCCTTAACGCCGGAACAGCACATCGCGTTCAGCCGGCAGTTCGGTACACTGGACGATCACCGCACGCGGCCCGACGAACAGTTGCCGGGGCATCCTGAAATTTTTCTGGTTACCAACCATCCGAGGGCAGATGGTAAGCCGTCGCGGACCCGCAACACGGGCCGCCAATGGCACACCGATTTTTCCTACACGCGACGCCCGGCGTTGGGATCGCTGCTGTACTGCCAGGAAATCCCCGAAAAAGGCGGCGATACCATGTTCGCCAACCTAACCGTCGCGTGGGACAGCCTGTCAGATGCGATGAAGACCATGTTGAGCCCGCTGGAGGCTGTGCATGACGCGGCTAATATCGGCAGCTACAAGACGCGCGATCAGGCCGAGGTCCAGATCATCCGCGACAACAACCCGCCCATCGCGCAGCCGGTTAAACGAATTCATGCGGAAACCGGCAAGCCGGCGCTCTATGTGACAGAGTCCGCGACCAGCCATTTTGTGGGCATGAGCGAAGACGAAAGCCGGCCAATTCTCGATTATTTGTTCGGCCATTCGACCCGCGACGAATTTACCTACCGTCATCGCTGGCGGGTCGGCGACCTGATCATGTGGGACAATCGCTGTACGCTCCACCGCGCCCTGATGGATTATTCGCACGAGACCGACCGCCGCCACATGCTGCGGACAACGTTGCTCGGCGAGCCGTCAGGACATCTGGTCTGAGCTTAGAGCCCTATACATCTAAATAGACTCAATTTGATGGGGCGTAGGGGCTTCCCGGTTAGGCGCGGTGCGCAGCGCGATGCTTGC
>JABJKO010000199.1 GCA_018660305.1 Rhodospirillaceae bacterium | reverse complement strand
TGTTCGACGTGGTCTGGGCCATGTCGACCCGTTGCGATCCGCCCGAGGACGTGCAGTTCATCAAACGGGCGTGGTCGACGCCGCTGGATCCGCTGCTGCGTGAGCCGCCCTGGGAGAACAACCGCGGGATCATCGATGCCTGCCGGCCCTACGGCTGGAAGGACGAGTTCCCCAAGGTCGCCGAGGCCAGCCCGGAACTGAAGAAACAGATCCGGGAGAAATATTCCGAACTGTTTTAGGGTCGGTTCCTCTAGAATTGCGGATGTGATCAGATAGCGCCTGAATATAAAGACAGGAAGGTCCAATGGCTGACGGGGGAACAAATTCGACTTTCGCTGACCTGGTGGATGACCGACCAGATGAGCGGGTCTTCCGGGTAGACCGGTCCGTTTATACGGATGCGGAAATTTTCGATAAGGAAATTGAGCGCCTGTTTGAAAACGGTTGGGTCTATCTGTGTCATGAAAGCCAGGTGAAAGACGCCGGCTGCTTTTACGCAACCGAAATCGGCCGTCAGCCGGTTGTTGTTATTCGGCAGAAGGATGGGGAGATCAGAGCCTTCATTAATGCCTGTTCTCACCGGGGCGCACTGCTGACCCCGACCAAGCAGGGCAAGGCTATCGTTCTGACCTGCCGCTTCCATGGTTGGTCATACAATTGCGACGGTCGCTGTGTCCGTATCAAAAACGAGAAAGACGGCTACGGAGAGGACGATTTCGAACGGTCGCAATATGACCTCACGCCCATCGCACGGATGGAGAGCTATCGCGGATTCGTGTTTGGCAGCCTGGTCGAGGATGTACCGCCCATAGACGAGTATCTCGGCGCGTCGAAGACGTTCATGGACCTTTTGATCGACCAGTCGCCGGAAGGGCTGGAAGTGGTTCCTGGGAGCTCTACCTACGTAATCCAGGGGAACTGGAAAATGCAGATCGAAAATGCGGTGGATGGTTATCACGTCTCCACCGTGCATCGGGTGTTTGCCGCCACCGTCGGCGCCCGTGACGATCGAGACGATGCCGAGGGCATGCGGCGCACTGAGGGGGGGCGCATCAAAGGGAACGTGCCGACCGGCGGATACGATCTGGGGCACGGGCACATGCTGATCTGGGCCACCCACACAACGCCCGAGGTCCGTCCGATCTATCAGCAGAAGGAACGGCTGGAAAAACAGTTTCCGCCGGAAAAAGTTCGATGGATTCTGGAGCGAGGCCGTAACCTCGCCCTGTTTCCCAATGTCATGGTTATGGACAATCCGTCGACCCAGATCCGCAAGGTCAAGCCCATCTCCGCCGACCGATTTGAAGTGACGGTTTACTGCATCGCGCCCATCGGCGAGAGCAGAGAGGCTCGCGCCGCGCGGTTGCGTAAGTTCGAGGATTTCTACCTGACCTCCGGAATGGCGACATCGGATGATCTTGCCGCCCTCGAAGACACCTTCTTAGGATCAATGGCGACGCGTAATCGCTGGAATGATTATGGCCGGGGATGGTCAACAAAGATCGATGGCCCTGACGAAGATGCCCGGGCAATAGGATGTGACGCGGTTACCAGTAGCAGCAATTGGGATTATGAAATGCTGTTTCACGGGTTCTGGCGTCATTGGCGGGACAGGATGGGGCGCGTGGCCAGGCATAACGGCGCCGAGAGTTGAATGGAGTTGACCGATATGCCGACGGACAATGATCTCAAACGCGAGGTGGCCGAGCTGATCTATTGGGAGGCGACGCTCCTTGATCGGCGCCGCTGGAATGATTGGATCGACCTTTTTACGGAAGACGCGGTTTTCTGGGCCCCGACCTGGGCCAATGAAGAAGAAGTAACCAATGATCCGGAGACCCAGCTTAATCTGATTTATCTGCGCGGCCGTGGCGGCCTTGAGGACCGAATTTTTCGCCTGGAATCCCGGGATTCATATGCGTCGGTGCCGCTGGAGCGCACGGTTCATGTGATCGGGAATGTTCTTATCGAGAGCGTGGATGGCGATGACATTACCGCATTCGCCAACGGCCTGATCCACATCTATGGGAAGAAGGGCGCACGGACCCGTGCCAGCCTGTACGATTTTTCGATCCGGCGGATCGGCGAAGATCTGAAAATCACACAAAAGAAAATCACCCTGATCGACGACCAGCTGGAAGGCCCGGTCGACGTCTATCATCTGTAGTTCCGGAAGGATGACTCATGCTGGCAGTCTGTAAGGTCACCGAAGGCGAAGGCGGGATCGAAATCCTTGAAAAGGAGCCCACCGAGCCGGGACGCGGAGAAATCCGCATCAAGGTGTCGGCGGCCGGTATCTGCGG
Organism: Rhodospirillaceae bacterium; assembly: GCA_018660305.1. The sequence continues at coordinate 1,169 of JABJKO010000199.1, read as the reverse complement.
TACCGACATGCAGATCTACTACTGGGCACCGCGCATGGCACGCCGCATGACCCTGCCGCGCACCCTGGGCCACGAAGCCTGCGGTATCGTGGATGCGGTGGGCCCCGATGTGCAGGAACCCAAAATCGGCGATTTTGTCAGTCTGGAAAGCCACGTGTTTTGCGGTACCTGCCGGCAGTGCCGTCTGGGCAATGCGCATTTGTGTATGGATACCACCTATCCCGGCATCAATTTCGACGGCGGGTTTGCCGAATATGTGACGGTCCCGGCCCAAATCGCCTGGGTTAATCCGCCGGACCTGCCGGTGGCGGTAGCAGCCATGATGGAACCCTTTGGAATTTCCGTGCATGCGACGCTGGCCGGTTCCGGTGTGGCTGGTAGGACGGTCCTGGTTAATGGCTGCGGCCCCATCGGGCTGATGAATATCGCGACGGCGAAGGCGCTTGGCGCGTTAAAGGTCATCGCCTGCGATCTCAATCCGCTGCGTCTGAAGATTGCCGTTGAGATGGGCGCCGACCGGAGCGTCAAGGCTGACGACGAAGACCTCCGGGCCGTTGTCTCGGACATGACCAACGGCGCGGGGGTCGATGTGGGTATCGAATATTCCGGATCCGAAGCGGGGTTCAATGCGGTGTTCGATTGTCTGTCCAAGGGCGGCGATTTTCGTCTGGTCGGTGCGCCGCCCAAGGCCATACCGGTGGACTTCACACAATGGCTTCTAAAATGCCCGTCCATGCAGAATATCCATGGGCGCCGCATCTGGGACAGCTGGCAGGTCGCGGCGGAACTGGTGGCCACCGGGGCCGTCGATCTGGGCCCCATCAACAGCCACGAACTGCCCATCGCCGACGGTGCGCGCGGTTTCGAGTTGATCCGCGAAGGCAAGGCGGTCAAACCGCTGATTATTCCGTAGCCGCACAAAAATTCGTCATTGCCGGGCTTGACCCGGCAATCCATGTTTGGACTAAATGTATTCCAGTGGCGCGATTCCTGGATACCCGGGTCGAGCCCGGGTATGACGAAATTAAGTGGGCTATTCAGAGATCCATGACCAAATATAACGTCACCATGGTGTTCGAGGACGGCCGGTCGGTTCAGATCCAGGCCGATGAAAACGACACCATCTATATGGCCTCGTTGCGCAACAAGATCCGGCTGATGACCGATTG
>JABJKO010000197.1 GCA_018660305.1 Rhodospirillaceae bacterium | reverse complement strand
CCAATTTCTTCTTGTGCTTTTAGTTTCTTTTTCGGGTCATGAAAAACAAAAACGCGTGGATGGTCGGCCTCCGCCGACCATGACGAATTTTTGGAAGATTACGCATTCCTAATCCCGAATGTCCTGTAGCAGCCATTCTGTGGGAATTTCGTGGCCCAGCCCTTCGGCCTTGGCAAGCTCATACGTTCGCCCGGCGACGGCGTGGAACTGATTGCCCTGCAAATTGCCCCGTTCGGAATAGGTGATCTGTTCAGACGACGTCCGGCCGCGGTTGGTGCCCTCAAGCAGATCATCGAAATAGATTACCTTGTCGGGCATGGCGACACCATGGGCCCGGGTGCCGAGAGGCTTCTGGGTAATACCGTTATCAACATCCGGCCGCGCCGCGTAGGTGATCCATTCATCGGCCAGCGACATTTCCGGCAGGCCAACCGGCGCCGGTGCATTACCGAAGCGGAAATAGACATCCACCCGTTCCTGTACGTCTGAGCCAACCATGCCGGTGCCGCCGCCTACATTGAGAATATGCTGGCCGGGCTCCAGGCACTCGGCGATCACCACCGGCACCGACGAGTTGGTCACCCCGGCGATGATGTCGGCGCCCTTATAGGCGTCTTCGGGATTGTTACAGACCACCACTTCGATGTCGTGTTTGGCGCGCATCTCTTCTGCGTAAAGCTCCCGGTTTGCCTTGGTCGGGCTGAACACCTGGACTTTCTTGATGTCACGCACACACAGGAAGGCATCCAGATGACTGCGTGCCATGCCGCCGGACCCCAGCATGCAGACCACTTCGGAATCTTCGCGGCTCATATATTTGACGCCGATGCCGCCATCGGCGCCGACCCGCATATGTTGCAGCACGCCGTCATTGATAAAAGCCAGCGGCTCGCCGTTTTCCACGTTGGTGACCAGGATCAGGCCGCAATAGAGACCGGGCTCGCTGCAGTATTTTTCATGGACACGAACGCCTTCATATTCGGTCTCGTAAGTGACATCGGATTTCATGCGGATGGCGAAATACCCGCCGACGGATCCGCCCTCCATGGTGCCCCACTGATAGACCTTGCCGTCCCGGGTGGGGATCTGCACATCGATCCGTGGCCGGCACACCGCTTCCCGCTCGGCGAGATCGCGATAGGCCTTCTCCAGCGCGTCGATGGTGTCCTGCATGGTCAGCACCTGGGCCACCATGTCGTTATTGATGACGAGGGTCATTGGTCGCGCACTCCCTGTTCGCTTAATCCCGGATGTCCTGCAGGAACCATTCTGTCGGTACTTCGTTGCCGATGCCGGCTTCTTTGGCGAGTTCATATGTACGGCCGGCGACGGCGTGGAACTGGTTGCCCTGCAGATTGCCCCGTTCCGAATAGGTGATCTGGTCGCGTGATATGCGGCCGCGGTTGGTGCCGCCGAGGATATCCTCGAAATAGATCACCCGGTCGGGCATGGCGACACCGTGACCGCGTTTGTTCTTGCGCTTGTTCTTGAAGCCGTAATCGTGATCCGGCCGCGCCGCATAGGTGAGGAATTCATCGGCCAGATCCAGTTCCGGCAGGCCCTGCGGCGCCGGCGCGTTGCCGAAACGGAAATAGACTTCGATGCGGTCCTGCACTTCCTGGCCCGGGATGCCGCCGCCGCCGCCCACATTGACCACATGCTGGCCGGGTTCGAGCCATTCGGCATTGATCACCGGCACGGCCGAGTCAGTACAGCCGGAAATAATATCGGCGCCCTTATAGGCATCGCGCGCCTCGTCACAGGCCACCACTTCGATGTTGTATTTCTCGCTCATCTCGGCGGCAAAGGCTTCGCGGTTTGCTTTGGTCGGGCTGAACACCTGGACTTTCTTTATGTTGCGGACACACATGAAGGCATCCAGATGGGTGCGGGCCATGCCGCCGGAACCGATCATGCCGACCACGGTGGAATCCTCGCGGCTCATATATTTGACGCCGATACCGCTATCGGCGCCGACCCGCATGTGCTGCAGCACCCCGTCATTGATGAAGGCCAGCGGCGTGCCGGTTTCAACATCGGTGACGAAAATCAGCCCGCAGAACAGCCCCGGTTTTGTGCAGTATTTTTCCTGGGTGATGGCACCGTTGTATTCAGTCTCATAGATGATGTCGGACTTCATGCGGATGGCGAAATAACCGCCCACCGATCCGCCTTCCATGGAGCCCCACTGATAGGCTTTGTGGGGATCGGAAGTGGGGATCTGGATATCGACACGGGGACGGCATACCGCTTCCTTGGCCACCAGATCGGCATAGGCCTTTTCCAGTACGTCGATGGTGTCCTGCATGGTGAGGACTTCCGAGACCATGTCGTTATTGATGAAGAGTGTCATTTTAAAATCCAAACCTTTCGTCATTGCCGGGCGTGACCCGGCAATCCAGGGACAGCTTCTCGATGGATCCCCGGATCAAGTCCGGGGATGACGTAAATGAAAAAGTATTTTCATTCTCGTCAATTGAGCGACGTGTGCACGTCGACCAGCGCAACCTGTCCATTTTCCACCGCCGCGACGGCGCGCGAAAAGGCGCCGCTAAGTTGCTTGGGATCGCGCACCGCTTCTTCAGCAAAGGCGCCGTAGCCCCGGGCAACGGTACAGTAATCCGGCTCCGGCCCAACCATGCGCTGGCCGATCCAGGCGTTCTCCGCCGGCCGTCCGCGCCGGTAGGCGAGGGTGATCTGATGTTCCTCGTCATTGCCAAAGGAGGTGTTGTTGTGCAGCACGATCAGGATGGGAATCTTGTAATGCACGGCGGTCCATATGGCCGCCGGTCCCATGGTGAAATCACCATCACCGATGATGGCGACGTTGAACTTGCCCTGATCGCGTCCGGCCAGCGCCGAGCCGATGATGCCGCCCGGCCCATAGCCGATGCCGCCGCCGATGGAGTTCGACATGAATTGACCGGCTCCGTCGAATTCCCAGATGCCGTCATACCAGGCACGGTAGTTGCGTGCCGCCAGCAGCCAGTCCTTCTCCTTCACTGCGTTATAAAGTTCGGCCGTCATGCGGGGCAGGTAGATGGGTACCTGATCCCATTTGGCCATCATGGCTTCCTGCTGCTCGGCGCGCAGCGTGTCGTGAAGGTCCGAGATTTCGGCGCGCCGTTCTTCGGCGCGCTTGAGCCATGCCGGGTTGCCGGCGGCGCGGCGTTTGACCTCGTCGAGCACCTGAGCCAACCCATGCATCCCATCGGCCTGAAGCTGAACGTCAACCGGCTGGATGGGGCCCCCGAGATGGGTCCAGTGCCGAACCGCGAAATCATTGAGCGACAGATCGATAACCTTGCGGTCCTTGGCGGAGATGGCATCGCCGGCGCCACGGGCGCCTTCATAGGCCCCTACATTGTTGGAGATATCCAAACAATCGATGCAGAAGATGGCGTCGGTCTTTCCGAGAAGAAGCTTCTTATATTCGCCTTCCTTCTTGGTGCGCCCGAAGCTGGCATTGAGATTCTGTGGATGGTTGGACGGCATGCAGATGATGTCATGGCCGTCCTGATAGGCCGCGCCCAGGGTTTCCACCAGCTCGGTCAGCGGCGGGGTCGCCTCGGCGTGATAGCCAATGCGGCCACCGAAGATCAGCGGCCAGTCTGCTTCGGTCAGGACATCGACGGCGGCTTCCACCTGTTGCTGCGGCGCGGCGATGGGCGGCGCCGGCTGGTATCGCGGGGCTTCCACCTCCGGCATGTTCGTGCCGTCCGGGATGTCCGCTTCCTGCACCACCACATCAACCGACACATAAGTCGGTGAACAGGGGCCGCTGGTGGCGATACGCTGTGCCCTCGCGATGGAATCGAGACAGGATTGCAGCGTAATGGGCTCATCGGTCCATTTAGTGACGTCTTTGACGATGTCGCATTGCGTATTGGCGGAATGGATCCAGTCGGTCTTGCGCCGATGGGCCGGATCCGCGGGGCCGGAACCGCCGAGAACGACCACCGGCATGCGGTCCGCCATGGCGTTATAGAACGCCATGGACGCATGCTGCACGCCCACCAGATCGTGCAGAAACGCCATGGCTGGCCGGCCGGTCGCCTTGCAATAGCCGTGTGCCATGGCGACGGCGATCTCTTCGTGGGCCACCAGGACGATCTGCGGCTTGTGATTGCGTGTGTGGTTGACCAGCGAATCGTGCACGCCCCGGAAGGACGATCCCGGTGTCAGAAAAATGTAATCGTGACCCAGCTTGCCGATCAGTTCGGCGATCAGATCGGAGCCGTATTCCGCCTTGGGCTGGTTGGCCGGTAAATTGATTGGCAATTCCGTCGCAAAGTCGGGCGCGGCCGGGTAGTTGTTATTGATCTCGTCCATGGTGACTCCCAGAATTTGGGCGCGGGCAGGGCGCCGCGCCGTTGTTTTTTTTCAGTTTATCCGGGCGGATCGGATTGGCAAAGGGGCGGCAGCAGGCTTTTCGTACCTCGATTGTCCAGATATCCCTTCGTTCTTGCGAAATGACCATAATTTCTTCGGCCCTGACATTGACGCCAACGGGACTGTGGGATTACCATTTGTTATCGATGAGTTAGGGAGACCGTCGATAGAGACTATCGGCGCAAAATACTCAGGGACGAAGGAGATTGAATGCGCAGAGTTTGTCTGCGGCATTCAAAACGAAGTCCGTTTCAAGCGGATTGTTTGTCTCTCCTATAACAATACCGAATAATTAGCGGGCGCAGTGCGCCTAATGAGGAAATAACATGCCCAAGAAGACACTGAAGAACGACACCGT